>NZ_JBIRUL010000020.1:0-156585 GCF_044335095.1 Streptomyces sp. NPDC020597
CAGTTCCACCTCGCCGGGGCCCGGCGGGCAGGCCTCGACGGACGCGGTCTCCAGCGAACGGGCAGCGGTGTAACGAACGGCGAGAGTCGTCATCGAGTACTCCAGGGTTTCCTTCAGCGGATTCCTTCGGCGCGGACGCCGACGGTCAGCGGAAGGCGGTGAGTCGGTAGAAGGCGGTTGCGGTGCCGCAGAGCAGCGCGTCGACCTCGCTCGCGGAGCAGTCGTCGAGCAGTTCGTCCACGGTGGCCGCCCAGCGGTTCCAGCCGCCCGCGAGGTTCGCGACCGGCCAGTCGGAGCCGAACATCAGCCGGTCGGGCCCGAAGGCGGAGAAGAGGACGTCCCAGACGGGCCGTATGTCGGCGACGGTCCACGTGGCGTGGTCGGCCTCGGTGATCAGTCCGGACAGCTTGCAGACGACCTGGGGATGCGCGGCGAGCCGTTGCACGTCCCGCCGCCACTCCGCCGGTTCGCCGCGGGCGATGCCCGGCTTGCCCGCGTGGTTGAGTACCTGGGGCAGGTCGGGGAAGCGTTCCGCCAGGGCGATCGCCTGATCGAGCTGATGGCTGCGGACCAGGACGTCGTAGGACAGTCCGCGCCCGTCGACCGCGGCCAGCCCCCGCTCCACATCGGGGCGTTGCAGCCAGCCGGGATCCGTCTCCCCCTGGACGAGATGGCGCAGGGAGCGCAGCCGGCCGCCGCCGGGGCCGGCGATCAGCCGGTCCAGGACGTCGCCGATCGCCGGCGAGGTCAGGTCCGCCCAGCCGACCACGGCCCCGATCAGTGGCTCGTGCTCCGCGAGGGCGAGGAGGTCCTCGGTCTCCGGCACGTCCGGTATGCACTGCACGACCACCGTGCGGTGCAGGCGACGGCCTGCGATCGGCCGGGTCGCGGTGGCGCGCAGGTCGTCAGGGGTGAAGGTACGGCTGATCGATGCGAGGGCGGGATCGTCGAGCCAGGGCTGCGGACGCCGGTCGAGATCCCACAGGTGGTGGTGGGCGTCGACGAGAGCGGGCGCGGGGGCGGGGGTGGAGGTCACGTGGGGTTCCAAGTCGGTCGTTCCGGTGCCGGCCGTGTCAGGCGGTGGGGTCGTCGCCGGGCGGACCGAGGTGCCAGATCTCGGTGAGTTCCGTCCACTGACGTGAGACGCCCCGGTCGGGCCACGGCTCCTGACAGGGGTCGGTGAGCTTCCACCACTCCTGCGTCACCGGGTCGGCCTCCAGGGCGGCGATGTCAACCTCGAAGTCGTCGCCGTGATACTCGAGGTAGGCGAACAGGACGTCGCCGTGGAGGAAGATGCCGAAGTTGCGGATGTTCGCCCGGTGCATGGCCGCCTCCACCCCGGGCCAGACGGCGGAGTGCAGTTCGAGGTATCTCTCCCGGTGCTCGGGCCGGAGCCTGATGGTCTGGGCGATGCGCTTCACGCCGTGCTCTCTTCTGTGCCAGGGGCGGGCTCGTTGGCACCGGTGTCGAACGGGGTGCGGTAGCTGGGGGTGTTGGCGCGCAGGTCCAGCCGCAGGACGAGCTTGATCCGGGTGGACGCGGGAAGCCGGACGGTCAGGAAGGGGCTGTCGCAGGACAGTTCTTCCTCGGTGACGACGGGCTCGGTGTGTCCGTAGTCGTACATGTCGCCGATCCAGCCGTCGTCCGCGCAGGTGGTGTACCGGACGCCGGTGATGGTGTGCTCGGCGAACGCGCCGGCCTGGACGATGACCGTGCGGTCGGTCTCGGGGGCCAGGTTGACCAGCTCGACGGTGGTCGCCTCGGAGTCGATGGAGGTGACCAGTGCGGCGACGTCCGGCGGCAGGCCGGCCCGGCGGGCGTCGGCGTCGTGGTAGCGCAGCCGTGCCTGCTGGAGGCCGCCCTGGTACAGCACCTGCGGGCCGCCCCAGGTGAGGTGCACCAGGGCCTCGGTGACCACCGGGTTGCACAGCTGCCAGACGTGGATGTCGGCCTCGGGCACGTCCAGGTCGCGGTAGCGGTCGATGCGCCGCAGCCGGTGGCGGACCTGGGCCTGGGCGGTGGCGAGGATGCGCTCGGGGTAGTCGGGGTCGTCGCCGGCGAGGAAGGCGAACCACGCCTTCTCGTGCCCGGAGTCCTCCTTGGACCGGAACGGCCGCACGGTACGCCAGTCGATGCCGTCCGCTTCGCGCAGCCCCTCCAGCCGGGCCCGGTCGGCCTGGGAGGAGGTGTGGTGCCACAGGGCCACCGGCACGGGGGGAGTGGCCGGGTTGTAGTCGAACCAGCCGGAGTCGTTGTGGCGGAACGGCAGGTGGAGCGTGGGCGTGTGCCGGTCCGGGCCGAGTTCCACCGCCCACTTGGAGGGCAGGCTGGAGTCGGACTCCGTGTGGGGCATGACCTTGGCGTGGTCGATGAGGGTGTCGAGCGAGGTGGCGACCATGGAGAGGTAGTCGTCGTCCCCGGTGACCGTGGCCGCCGCGAGCGCCGCCACGCAGGCCGCGTGGCCGAGGCTGTGCCAGCCGTGCGGCCAGGACCAGCCGTAGTGGCCGCCGTACCAGCGGCCCTCCAGCAGGCTGCCGACGACCCCGTCCGGGCCGACGTTGTCCGGGATCAGGCCGCCCTGTTCCCGGGTGCGCTCGCGCCAGGCGCCCACGTACTCGACGATCCAGTCCCGGTAGCGCTCCTCGCCGGACAGGATCCAGGCGTTGAGGACCAGTCCGGCCGCGGCGAGGTTGACCGCGGTGTCGCCGACGCCCGTCCGGTCGCGCATCTGGTCGCCGAGGCGCGGATCCGCCGAGAGCGGGTAGGGGCCGTCCTGGGCCTCGGGCAGCCATTCGAGCGGGTAGCCGTAGGTCTCGGCCTCCTTGAGCAGCCACGGGTACACGTCCCCGTCGAACAGACCGGTGCGCTCGGGGTCGCTGCCGTTGTGCGGGCGGGTGATGACGCGGTGTTCGGGGTCGTAGTTGCCCTTGGCGGGGTCGACGTACAACTCGGCGAACCGCAGGGCGCGCTCACGCCAGCGGTCGGGTGCGGCCATGCACAGGAAGTAGAGCAGGAGCAGGCTCTCGCCCTGGTGGAACCAGTCGTAACCGCGTTCGTACTCGTCGCGCAGCATGTCCAGCTCGGTCAGCTGCCGGGTCACGCCCTGCCAGTGCTTCTCGCTGGCGGGCAGCAGGTCGTCCGCGCCGCCGAGCAGGTACAGCTGGGGCCAGTTGAAGAACACCTCGTAGAAGTCGTCCACGCCGTCCCGGGTGGTGAGCCGGCCGGAGTAGTTCAGGCGTCCGTCGGGGCCGGTGAAGTCGCGGGCGAAGCGGCGCCAGGCGTGGTCGAGCAGGTCGAACAACGAACGTTGGGCCAGGGCCCAGCCCGGCGGTTCGAGCACCGGGACCTCGGCCTGGACCTCGGGCGGCGACGCCGGCCGGCCGACGGCGGGGGCGTCGTCACCCGACGTGCGGTCGGAGGGGCTGAAGGGCATGGTGGATCTCCGTTCGGGGACGGCGGCGGGATACGCACGCCGGGTACGCGGTGGGGCGGACGATCGCCGGCCCGGGGCGTCCTTGCCCGAGCCTTCGGCCCGCGCCTACTCCTTGGTGGCTCCGGCGAGCATCCCGCTGACCAGGAAGCGCTGGGCGAACAGGAAGACGACCAGCACCGGCGTGATGGCCAGCAGGGTGGCCAGTGCCAGCTGCGGGCGCTGGATGGCGAGGGCGCCGACGGCCGGGTTGAAGGACGGCACGTTGCTGAGCAGGCTTCCGACGCCCACCTGGATCGGCATCTGGTCGCTCTCGGGGAGCATCACGTACGGAAGGAAGTAGTTCGTCCAGTTGGCGACGAAGCTGAAGAAGCCCACGAGCGCGATGACGGGGGTGGCCAGCGGCAGCGCGATGTGCCGGAAGACGCCGAACTCCGAGCAGCCGTCCATGCGCGCCGCCGCCAGCAGGTCCTTCGGCACGGCGGTGGTGAAGTAGATGTAGGTGAGGTAGACGCCGAACGGGTAGAACGAGTAGGGCAGGATGATCGACCACATCGTGCCGATCAGGTGCACGGCGTTGATCTCCAGGAACAGCGGCACCACCAGGGTGGCGGTGGGCATGAGCATCACGACGAGGGTCGAGACCAGCAGCGTGTGCCGTCCCCGGAACTCGGTCATCGCCAGGCCGTATCCCGCCGGCACGGCCACACAGAGCGTGATGACCAGGGAGATCACCGCGTACAGCGTGGAGTTGCCCAGCCATTGCATCAGGGCGTCGTCCTGGAACGCGGTGAGTCCGTCCCAGTTGGCCTTGAAGGCGTGCCAGGAGCCGAAGGACAGCGGGTTGCCGTGGACGAGTTGCTGGTCGGTCTTGGTCGACGCGAGGACGAGCCACAGCACCGGCAGCACGAAGAACACGAGGAAGACGAGCAGTACGGAGCCGGTGAGCAGGCGGGGCATCAGGCGGCGCGGGGCACGGGGGCGCCGTGGCCCCGGGGTCTGGCGGTGGGTGCGGCTCATGACGCTGGGTTCCCGTTCCGTGCGTGATGGTGCGTCGGCCGGTCCGACAGTGGTCTCAGTCGGCATCGAAGAATCCCGACCGTGCGACGAAGACCCCTGCGGCCGACACACTGACGACCAGCAGCTCCACCGAGACGGCGGCGGCGCCGTTGATGTTGTTCATCTGGAAGGCGAAGTCGTAGGTCAGCTGGTTCAGCGAGTAGTCGCGTCCGGCGACGCCGACGCTGGCCAGCGACAGCAGCTGCGGCTCCACGAAGAGCTGGGCTCCCCCGGCGAAGGCCAGGATCACCATGTAGACGATCCACTTGCGGAGCATGGGGATCTGCACGCGCCAGGCGGTCTGCCAGGCGTTCGCGCCGTCGATGCGCGCGGCTTCCATGACGTCCCTGGGAATGTTGTTGAGCGCGCCATAGATGACGACGATCCAGCCGCCCGCGCCGGTCCAGAACGCGATGACGGTGAACAGCACGGGCAGGTTGCCGGGGGCGATGACCTCACCGAAGGTGCCGAATCCCAGCGCCTCCAGCAGGGAGCTGACCGGGCTCACCGTCGGATCGAGCATGAACAGCCACACCAGGACGCTGGCCGCGCCGGCGAGGGCCCCGGGGATGTAGAAGAAGAAGCGCAGGGACTTGCTGACCGCGCCCGACGAGAGGCGGTGCAGGAGCAGTGCCAGGCCCACCACGAACACCACGAGGGAGGCCAGCCAGAACAGCAGGTACAGCGCGACATGACTGACGGCGTCCATGAAGCGGAAGTCCTGCGCCGTGGTGACGAAGTTGTCGAAGCCGCTGAACGTGCCGCCGGCGTCGGTGAAGGCGAAGTAGACGGCGTAGCCGGTCGGCAGGATGCCGAACGCGATCAGCAGCAGCACGTAGGCGGCGACGAAGGCGATGCCGGCCCGGCCCTGCCGGTCGGCGCCGCGGGGGCGCCGGCGGACAGAGCCGGACGAGGAGTGGCTGAGCGTCACTGGGAGACCTTGTATCCGTTGGACTTGGCGTACTTGACGATGGAGTCCTGCCAGGCCGGCAGCAGCGACTCGATGGACTTGCCCTGCGTCAGGCCGGGCTTGACGGTGGCCGCCCAGATCGCCTCCTGGCTGAACTGGCCCGAGCCCCACCCCGGCCAGACCTGGCTCGAGGCGTTCTGGAGCGCGCTCAGGTCCCCGGTGAGGTAGCCGACGCTCTGCTGCGCCTTCAGCCACTTCTCGGCGGCGGGCCCGTAGGCCGGATAGCCGGGCGCCTTCTGCGCCTGATAGGCGTCGTCGGTGGTGACCCACTTCAGGAAGTCGGTGGCCGCCTTGAGGTGGGTGGAGTGCTTCGACAGCAGCCACGTGCCGCCGCCGACGTTGCCGGTGGTGGGAGCGGTCTGTCCCTTCCACTGGGGCATGGGAGCCACGCCGATCTGCTTCGCCGGCACCTTGAGGGTGTCCTTGAACACCGCGCCGCCATACCAGGCCGGGCCGGGCATCAGCAGTACCTTGTCGGCCTCGTTCTTGCCGAAGTCGGTGCTGAAGACGCCGCTGATGGACATGGACTTGTTCTTGATCAGCACGTCCAGCAGCTTGGCCATCTTGGTGCAGGCCTCGCTGGTGGTGTTCACCGAGACGGACTTGGGACCGGTGATGTCGTTGGCGCCGCACTGGCTCGCCCACAGGTAGATCTCGGGAGTGAACGAGTCGCCCGCGTCACCCACGAGGAAGCCCGGGTGCTCCTTCGCCGCCTTCTCGCCGAGCGCCTGGTAGTCCTCCCACGTCGTCGGGACCGTGTAGCCGAACTTCTTCATCAGCGGAGCGTTGTACCAGAGCACCGCCTGGGAGAGGTCGTTGCGCAGGCAGTAGAGGGTGTCGTTCACCTTGCAGACGTCGTTGGCGCCCTTGGCGAACTCCGCGAGGGTGGTCGCGGGTATCAGGCCCTTGTCGAGGGGGGCCGCGAACCCCGCGTCGACCGCCCACGTCACCTCGTTGTTCTGCGAGCTGAAGACGACGTCCGGCCAGCCCTTGCCGGTGCGATTGAACAACTGGACCTTGGTCTGGAGGTAGTTGGAGCCGTTGGCGTCGCCGTCGTAGCTGACGATGTCCAGCTTCGCGTCCGGGTGGAGCTTCTGGTACAGCTTCGCCGCGTCCATGCGGGTCGCGTCCACCCAGACGGTCAGCGCGCCGTCCTTCTGCGGCGCCTGGGCGAAGCCGTCCTTGTCGGTCGTGGCGGCGGTGCCGCCGTTGCCACAGGCGGTCACGGTGAGCAGCACCGTGGCCGCGCACCCGGCCAGCAACGCCGAGCGCTTCGCGCTGAGCGCTCTGCTCCGGCCGGACGAAGGCTTGTTGACGGTCATGAATGACTCCACTGGGTGTGCGGGCGCCCCGAGCAGGCCGGGGTGTGGCGCGTGGGTGGGCCGACGCCGGGGCCGTCCCGGGCGGGCGTCGGGCACTGAAGGCGGCTGTGCTGCTGCCGACGTGGAAGAAATTAGCCGCCCTATCGAGGGGTTCGTCAAGGGTGCGTACGAGGTTCCTTCGGCGGATTTGCGAGCGATGGCTAGGAGCGCAGGCGGAGTTCTGCGTCATATGTCAGCTATGTCCCATTATTGGTGCCAGATTTTCTCTGAAGATCTTCGTCGAAATGAGTACGACTTATGCTTGGTCCGGGATATGATGAGCGCGGCCTCGAGCGATCAGTCGCCTTGCCGCCGTCATCGGGAGGAAGCACAGATGAACGACACGCCAGCCACGCGAGCGGCTCTGCCGGCGCAGGCCCTCCCCGCCGCCACCGCAGCGGTGAACGGCTCGGACGAGCGGCGTGACTACCGTCCCGGCTACGAGATCGTGGCCGAGCGGCTCCTGGAGTACATCGCCGAGGAGCGACTGGTGGCCGGTGACCGGCTGCCCACGGAGAACGACCTGGCCCAGACGCTGAACACCAGCAGGGCGGTCGTGCGGGAAGCCGTGAAGATCCTCTCGGCGCTCGGGCGGGTGCGTGCTCACAAGGGGCGGGGCCTGTTCGTCGCGGACGACGAGGGCATGCTCATCACCAGTCGTTGGGGAGGCTTCTTCCGGCCCGTCGACATCGACCACGTCCTGATGCTCTTCGAGTTCCGCAGGGTCCAGGAGATGACCGCCAGCAGTCTGGCCGCCACCAGAGCCACGCCGTCGGAACTGCGCAGCATCGAGATCGCGGTGGAGCAGTGCCGACACGGGTTCACCCAAGGGCGGGCCGACGTGTTCAACCAGGCCGACGACGACTTCCATGCGGCGCTCACCGCCGCCTCGCACAACACCTTCCTCGTCAGTGCCGTGCGCGACGCGCGACGGCTGCAGCGGCAGTCCAGCGCCATCGGCATCCACGACACGCTCGGCGAGAACACCCGGTCGGCGGTCGAGGAGCACGAGGCGATCTACCGGGCCATCCGCGACGGGCGGCCCGAGGAGGCGGCCGAGGCCACCGCGGCGCACCTCGACAGGACCCTCGAGGACTACCGGCGCGAGATCCAGCGCCGCCTGTTCGGCTGAAGCGTTTTCGAAAAGCAGCGGCCCGGTCCTGCCCGAGGGCAGGACCGGGCCGCTGCGAGTGGTGACGTGACGCCGGCGACGTTCTGCATGCTGAACGTTGTGTTGATGCATGAACATCTGGCACGGGGAAATCTCTGGCATCGCCTCAATTCCGTCCGCATGATGCGCTGTCGAGGTCGAAAACTTTCGCACAGGGAGGTGACCGGTATGGCTTTTTTATGTGCATGGGAGGGGTGAGTGTCGGGGGCTCTGCGGTTCGGACGAGTTGAATTGGCCGGAAAGGCGCGAAGTCGCGGGCCGACGTCGTCGAATCATGTGACGTCCATTGACGATTGATGTGGGATTCCTATCATCCAGAGGTGTCCGAGCCGGTGACCTCTGTTCGGCATCCTGAACATTCGCTGACGGTCGTCATCAATGTCAGACCCGCGGAAGGAGTCTTGTGAATCCGAGGCGTACGGCATGGTCCGCCGCAGGCTCGGGCGCTGAGCGGCTGGCGAACAACAGCACGGTCTTCGTCGCGCCCCAGGGACTCGACAACGGCTGGGCCAACTCCGGCGGCGAGGACGTGGCCTTCACCGACGCCGTCCTGGGCGTCTCCGGCGGACGCGGCCTGCGCGACCGGTTCGTCCGCAACAACGGCTGCGCCGCCCAGAACCCGCCCGAACCGGCGCAGGAAAGCCGTACCCACCGGGTCACCGCCTACTCCGGCTGCTCGGCCGGCCATCCGGTCGTCTGGGCCGCGTTCGACGAAGGCCACATCGCCGCTCCGCAGGACGGGGCCGGCGGCGACAGCGGCTCCAGGGCCTGGGTGCCGGGCGAGATCTGGAAGTTCTTCAGCCAGTTCTAGAGCGTTCACGACCGCGCCCCGGGTCGAAGACCGGCGCGGGCCCGGACCACGGCACGCGAGAGGCCGGAGTCCGCGCCCCGCACGGACGTCGACCGAGGGCGAGCATCCCCTGCGCGACAGAGATTCCGTCCCCGAACCAGGAGCGCACACATGACCCACCGTCATCAGTGGCTACGCCGCCTGCCGCTCACCGTGGCGGCGACCGGAGCGGCGGTCGCGTTGAGCGCCGGGCTGCTCACCGGCACGGCCTCGACCGCCCAGGCCGCCGGCACCGGACCCTGCGACATCTACGCCTCCGGCCGCACCCCGTGCGTCGCCGCCCACAGCACGACGCGTGCCCTCTACGGCTCCTACAACGGCCCGCTGTACCAGGTGCGCCGCGCCTCCGACAACGCCACGAGGGACATCGGCCTCCTCGGTCAGGGCGGATACGCCAACGCGGCCGCCCAGGACTCGTTCTGCGCCGGCACCACGTGCCTCATCACCGTCATTTACGACCAGTCGGGCAGGGGCAACCGGCTGACCCAGGCGCCTCCCGGCGGCTTCCCCGGCCCCGCACCGGGCGGCTACGACAACCTGGCGAACGCGGCCGCGGCCCCCATCACGATCGGCGGCCACAAGGCGTACGGGGTGTTCGTCGCCCCCGGCACGGGCTACCGCAACAACAACACCAACGGCGTCGCCAAGGGAGACCAGCCGGAGGGCATGTACGCCGTCCTCAACGGCACTCACTACAACGGCGGTTGCTGCTTCGACTACGGCAACGCCGAGACCAACGGCCGGGACAACGGCAACGGCACCATGGAGACCATCTACTTCGGCAACAACAAGGTCTGGGGCTATGGCGCCGGAAACGGACCCTGGATCATGGCCGACCTCGAGAACGGCCTGTTCTCCGGGGTGAACCGACGCTACAACGCCAACGACCCGAGCATCAGCCACCGGTACCTGACCGCGATCGTCAAGGGCGAGCCGAACCACTGGTCGATACGCGGTGGCAACGCCCAGTCGGGCGGGCTGTCCACGTTCTACAACGGGCCGCGTCCCAACGTGGCGGGCTACAACCCCATGAAGAAGGAAGGCGCCATCATCCTCGGCATCGGGGGCGACAACAGCCATGGAGCCGCCGGCACCTTCTACGAAGGCGTCATGACCGCCGGCTACCCGACGGACGCCACCGAGAACGCCGTACAGGCCAACGTCAACACGGCCGGCTACGGCAGGTCCTGAGAAGCACCGGTTCCCACCGGCGGCCCGGCGCTCCCGAGCATCGGCTCGAGCACCGGGCCGCCGCCGCCCCGACCGCTGGGACGCCTCAGCGGCCCCCGGTCTGCGCGGCGAAGGCGTCGAGCAGGGCGAACGTGCGCGCGGGCTGTTCGAGGTGGGGCAGGTGGCCCGCTTCGGCGATCGTCTCGAAGCGTGCGTTCCCGAACGACGCGGCGTACTCCTTGCCGTAGGCCGGCGTCGCGATGCGGTCGCTCTCGCCCCACAGGACGAGGGTCGGTACTTCGACGGCCGCGAGGCGTGGCCGGAGGGCGGGGTCGCTCATGCCCGGGCCAGCGCGCGGGAGCTGGCGGCCGCCACGTTCCAGAGCGAGCAGGCGTTCGGCAGCTGGCCGGTCGGCTCGCGGCGCAGGGCTCGGTGGACCGGCGTTCCGGGCGCGGTCGGCGCATCGAGCATCGCTTCACCGCCGAGGGGCAGCGGCTGCTGAAGGCGGGTCACGAGGTGGCCGACTCGGTGCTCGCGGAGTGCTTCGAGGGCCTGGCGGAGGCAGAGCGGCAGGCGCTGCTCGGGCTGCTGCTGAAGATCGAGGGGCGGGGCGGGGGAGAGGACGCATCCGTGGGCGCGGCCGAGGGGTAGGGGGCCGCACTCCCGGACCACGGACGCGCGGCGACGACCGCTCTGTGGGAGCGCCCCGCGCGAGCCCGTGTCGTCGCCCGGGCGGCGTGTCAGCGGGTCGGCGCGACATCCGTGCGCTCGTGGTGCGAGCCGGAACCCGAACGGGCCGCCGGCGCCGCCGGACCGGCGCCGGCACCCGGGACGTGGGGCGGGCCGTCGCCCGGGCGGAGCGGAGCCGGGGTCGCCGGAGAGGCGGAGCGGACGGCCTCGGCGACGGGGCGGGGACCGGAGGGGTCGGGCGTCGGCGGTTCGTCCGTGGCGTCGGTCAGGCTGGCGGCGAGCCACTGTTCGACGGCGGTGATGTGGACGGTCGCGGCGGAGGCGGCGAGCAGGCCGTCACGCGAGACGAGGGCGGCGAGGATCTGCTCGTGGTCCCGGTGGGCGTGCTCCAGGGCATGACGGGTCCGGCTGCCCCGGACGATGCGGACGCGCTGGGTGCGGGTGGAGACCACCTGCAGCAGCATCGACAGCACGGGGTTGCCGACCGCTTCGACGATCCTGAGGTGGAAGGCCGTGTCGTGGGCGACGAACTCCTCCACGGTGGCGACGGTCCGGGACCGGTCGAGGATGTCGCGCAGTTCTTGGTGGTCCTCCGGTGTCAGCAGCGCGGCGGCCAGCCCGGTCGCCTGCGGTTCGAGCAGCCGGCGCACCTGGAGCAGCTGCAGGGCCGCGTGGCCCTGGGAGACGTCGGCGGCGAAGGAGAGGGTCTCCAGCAGGAGATGGGGCTCCAGGCTGGAGACGTAGGTGCCGTCGCCCTGACGGGTGATCAGGATCCGCATGGCGGCCAGCGCGCGGACGGCCTCGCGCAGCGAACTCCGGGACAGCCCGAGCTGCTCGGCGAGGATCTCCTCCTTCGGCAGCCGGGAACCGGGCGCGAGCTCGCCGGCGACGATCATCGCCTTGATCTTGTCGATCGCGTCGTCCGTCAGTGCCACTGGGGTGCCTCTCCGTGCAGGGGGTGGGTGGTGCGGCGGCTCTGCCGGGCCCGGCGCGGCGCCGGCGAAGCCGCGGGCGGGAGGCGGTTACTCCTGCTTCTCGCCGGAGGCGAAGCGGGAGATGACCAGGGCGACGATGATGATGGCGCCGTTGAGGAACTGGTTCCACAGCGGTGGCACGCCCGCCAGCGTCATGACGTTCACGACCAGCTGCAGGGTGAGGACGCCGGTGAGGGCGCCGAAGACGGATCCCTTGCCGCCGTTGAGGCTGACCCCGCCGATGACGGTCGCGGCGAAGACCTGGAAGATCCAGCCGCTGCCCTGGGTGGCGGAGATGGAGCCGTAGTGGCCGCTGTAGAGGATGCCGGCGAACGCGGCGAGAACGCTGCCGAGGACGAGGACGATCCACACGATGCGGTCGACGCGGATGCCCGCCGTACGGGCCGCCTCCGCGTTGCCGCCGATCGCGTACAGCGCGCGGCCGTGACGCAGCCAGGCCAGTGCGCTTCCCCCGAGGGCGAAGAGCAGCGCGCACACCCAGATCGCGGCGGGCATGCCCAGCCAGGACGCCTTGCCCAGGTAGGTGAAGGACGAGGGCAGCTCCACGATGGACTGGCCCTCGGAGAGGGCGACCTGCAGACCGCGCAGCATGGTCAGGGCGCCGAGCGTGACGATGAAGCCGTTGAGGCGCAGCTTGAGGATGAGGAAGCCGTTGACGGCTCCGATCAGCGCGCCGACCAGCAGGCAGAGCGGGACGGCCGTCCACTCGGGGAGCAGGCCGAGCCCGTTGAACCGGCCGCCGCTGGAGGGCAGTACGAGCCAGACGGCGATGACGGGGGCCACGCCGATGGTGGACTCCAGCGACAGGTCCATCCGTCCGGCGATCAGGATGAACGTCGTGGCGAGCACCAGCAGGCTCAGCTCGGTGGACTGCTGGGCCACACCGATCAGGTTGTCGGCGGTGAGGAACGCCGGCGAGACGATGAACCCGATCAGCATCAGCACGAGGATGGCCGGGACCAGGGACAGTTCACGGAAGCGGCCGAGGTCGACCCGGCGGCGGACGGCGTCGCCGCCGGCCGGCGCGGCCTTGCTCGCGGTGGGCTCGGTGAGATCTGTGGTGGCGGACATGACTACCTTCCGTGCTCGTCTGCGCCGGATGAGGCGGACAGGGGTGACGCGATGGCGGGGGCGGCGTCGCCGGAGACGCCCTCGACGGCGGCGACGACGTCCTCGTCCCTCCAGCCGCGGTCGAACTCGGCGACGACCCGCCCGTGGAACATGACGACGACGCGGTCGCAGGCCTTGAGGTCGTCCAGTTCGTCGGAGACGATCAGAGCGGCCCTGTCCTCGTCAGCGACCCGCCGGATCCTGGCGAGCAGGAACTCCTTGGACTTGACGTCCACGCCGTTGGTGGGCCGGATGGCCACCAGCACGTCGGGGACGGTGGCCAGGGCGCGCGCGACGACGACCTTCTGCTGGTTGCCGCCGGAGAGGGCGGAGACCGCGGTGCCGGCTCCGGGGGTCTTGATGTCGAGGTCGCGGATCATGTCCCGGGCGAACGCCCTGGTCCGGGCGGGGAGGACGGTGCCGAACGGGCCGAGCTGGTCGGTGACGGTGAGGGTCGCGTTCTCCGCCACGCTGCGGTTGCCGACCAGGCCCTGGAGATGGCGGTCCTCGGGGACGAACCCGACCCCGGCGGCGAGCGCGGACGGCACGCTGCCGGTGCGGACGTCCCTGCCGCGGACCGAGATCCGGCCCGTCCTGGCCCGGTGCAGCCCGGCGATCGCCTCACCGACCTGGACGTTGCCGCTGGCGGTCGCCCCGGCGAGCCCGACGACCTCGCCGGAGCGGACGGTCAGGGAGACGTCCTCGCAGGCGCCGGGCAGCGTCAGCGCGTCCAGCGTCAGCAGTTCCGGGGCGTCCGCGCGGGCTGCCCGGGGCCGCCCGGCGGCGGTGACCACGCCGGCCGACTCGCCGGTCATGGCCTCCACCAGGGCCTGGTGCCCGAGCTCCGCGACGGGCGCGGTGAGGATGTGGGCGGCGTCGCGGTAGACGGTGACCGTGCTGCAGAGGTCGTACACCTCCTGCAGGTGGTGCGAGATGAAGAGGAACGCGACGCCCTGGCGCTGGAGGTCCCGCAGCTTGTCGAACAGCCGCTCGATGCCGCGGGCGTCGAGCTTGGCCGTCGGCTCGTCGAGGATGATGAAGCGCGCGCCGAACGACAGGGCCCGGGCGATCTCCACGAACTGGCGCTGCTCGACGGTGAGGTCCCTGGCCCGCGCGGCGGGGTCTACGGCCACGCCGTACTCGCCGAGCAGTTCCTCGGCACGCCGGCGCAGCTGCCTCCACCGGATGGGCCGGATGGCGCCGCCGCTCTGCCGGTTCAGGAAGAGGTTCTCCGCGACGGTCAGCTCACCGATGATCGTGGAGCGCTGGTAGACGCAGGCGACGCGGGAGCGCCAGGCGTCGATGTCGCCGACGGCGGGGGCGGGCGCGCCGGCGAAGCGCAGGCTTCCGGTGTCGGGCTGCTGGAGGCCGGTGAGGATGGACACGAGTGTCGACTTGCCGGCGCCGTTGCGTCCGACCAGGGCGTGCGACTCGCCGGGAGCGACGGCGATACGGGCGTCGCGCAGTGCCACGGTCGCGCCGAATCGTTTGCTGATGCCGGTCGCCTCGGCGACCGGAGCCGGGGTGCCGGGGCCGGCCGCGGGGGCGGTCGCGGTGTCCGCCATGGTGGATACCGTCCTTCGTTCACGGGAGCTGGGACCGGGGGGCGGGTGTGCACCCGGCCGGCGGGGGTCGGCCTCGGGCGTGGTCCGTCCCCCGGCGCGGCGTGCTGGGGCTGCCGGCCGTCAGCCGACGTTGTTGCCCCACAGGCTCTTGTCGTCCACGTTGTCCTTGGTGACCAGCGGCGCGGGCAGCTGGTCCTCGAGGCCGTTGGGGATCTTGATGATCGTGGAGTCGTGGTCGGTGGCGCCCGGCTTGAACGTCTTCCCCTCGGCGGCGGCCTCGGCGTAGTACAGGGCGTACTTGGCGTAGAGGTCCGCGGGCTGGGAGACGGTGGCGTCGATCTGGCCCTTGCGGATCGCGTCGAACTCCTGCGGGATGCCGTCGTTGGAGACGATGGAGATGTGGCCCTTCTGGCCCGCGGGCTTGAGCAGGCCCTTCTGCTCCAGCAGGGCCAGGGTCGGCTGCAGGAAGACGCCGCCGGCCTGCATGTAGACGCCGTTCAGGTCGGGGTGCTGGGCGAGCAGGCTCTGCAGCTTGGCGGAGGCCACGTCACCCTTCCAGTCGGTGGGCAGCTCGAACACCTTGATCTTCGGGAACTTCGTCTTCATGCAGTCCGAGAACGCCTCGGAGCGGTCGCGCCCGTTGATCGAGTCCAGCGCCCCCTGGAGTTCGGCGACCTTGCCCGTGCCGCCCAGCTGCTTGCCGAGGAACTCGCAGGCCTTGGTGCCGTACGCGCGGTTGTCCGCGCGGACGACCATGTAGACGTCGCCCTTGTCCGGTCTGGTGTCCACGCTGACCACCGGGATCTTCTTCGACGCGAGGGTGTCGAGGGTCGACGCGATGGCGCCGGTGTCCTGGGGGGCCATGACGACGGCCTTGGCACCGGTGTTCTGGAACACCTGGACGTTGGCGACGAGCTTGGTGACGTCGTTCTGCGAGTTGCTCAGGGGCAGGGCGTTGACGCCGTCCGACTTGATGTCGCCCTTGAGGTACTGCGCGTAGGAGTTCCAGAAGTCGGAGTCGGAGCGCGGCAGGTCGATGCCGAGGGCGGGCTTGTCGCCGCCCGCGGACGTCGAGCCGCTGCTCTCGCGGTTGCACGCGGTGGCGAGGGCCAGGACCGCGACGACGGCGGTGACGGCTGCGGCGGTGGAGCGGGTGTGAGCGAGCTTCATGGCCGTGTTCTCTCCTAAGCCAGGGGCGCGGGGCCGCAGGGCGACGGTGGGAGGGGAGGCGTACCCGCCTGTCGGGAGGGGGCGAGGCGCCGGCCGGGCACGCGCCGATCCTGGTGTGGGATGCGGGGCTCGTGCCCGAGGAGAAGGGAATGAGGGTCAGCCGGTGACCGAGACGGTGGCAGCGGGGCGGTCGCACGGGTGCGGCCCGAACGGCGCGCCGGACGATGCGAACCATTCCTCCGATGTATCTCGGACGACCAGGACGTTACGACGACGTTGCCGAGATTGACAAGAGTCCGCGGCCGACGATTTGCGCCACCTCGTGCGGTGAGTCGCCCGGACACTGCTCAGGCTCCCGCTATCACCGTTCCCCATACCGTTCGACCTGGGGTTTCAAGGCGGCACAGGCGGCGGGCGCCGGGTCGCCGCAGGGCTCACGATTCGGCAACGACGTCCCCGGGGCGGGCAGGGGCAGGGCGGAGGCGGCTGCCCCGGGCCGGCATCGCTCTCGGGACAATCAGTGGCATGTGCGCTCATCCCGCCCTCATCGAGGCGGATCACCGAGCGCGCGGCCCGGGATTCATCGGATGGTGGCTCCTGTGGCGCCCCTCACGTCTGGGCATGGCCATGGCGGACAGGGCCCGGAAGGCATTGGGCCGAGACGCGTCCGGAAATTCATCCGAGGAATCCATTGTCAGCTGCGGATTCCGCATCTATGGTCACTCTGCCGCCATACATCCGATGACTCGGTACGCGGACGAGTGAGGACCGCGGAACGGTCCCAGCCCGGACCGACCGGCCCCCGCCCCACGGCCGGCCGCCCCCGGACCGGAACCCGCATGGCAGAAACCCGCCTGGCAGAGGAGTTGCCCCAGTGAAACTGCTTCGAGTCGGAGCCCACGGACAGGAGCACCCCGCCGTCCGGACCGACGACGGGCGGCTGCTCGACCTGTCGTCGGTGACGCCGGACATCGACGGCGTCTTCCTGGCCTCGGGCGGAGTCGACCGTGCCCGCACGGCCGTCACGGCGGGAGAACTGCCCGAGCTCGACCCGGCCGGCCTGCGCGTCGGCGCCCCCGTCACCCGCCCCGGCAAGATCGTCTGCGTCGGTCTCAACTACCGCGACCACGCCGCCGAGACCGGCGCGGCGATCCCTCCGCGCCCGGTGGTCTTCATGAAGGACCCGGGCACGGTCGTCGGCCCGTACGACGAGGTGCTGATCCCCCGGGGCTCGGTGAAGACCGACTGGGAGGTCGAGCTCGCGGTCGTCATCGGGAAGCGGGCCCGCTACCTCGAAGGCCCTGGGGCCGCGCGGGCCGTGATCGCGGGATACGCGATCAGCCACGACGTCTCCGAGCGCGAGTTCCAGCTCGAGTACTCGTCCCAGTGGGACCTCGGCAAGTCCTGCGAGACGTTCAACCCGCTCGGCCCCTGGCTGGTCACCGCCGACGAGGTCGGCGACCCGCAGAACCTCGCCCTGAACCTGAGCGTGAACGGCGTGAAACGGCAGCAGGGCCACACCGGCGACATGATCTTCTCGGTCGACCATCTCGTGTCCTATCTGAGCCGGTACATGGTCCTGGAACCCGGCGACGTGATCAACACCGGCACGCCCGCCGGCGTGGCCCTCGGCCTCCCCGGCACCCCCTACCTCCGCCCCGGCGACACCGTCGAGCTCTCCGTCGACGGCCTCGGCGCCCAGCGCCAGACCTTCGCCCAAGCGTGAAAGGCACCACCTTGACTGCAACCTCCGCCCGGATCACCGCGGTCGACACCTATGACGTCCGCTTCCCCACCTCGCGGGAACTGGACGGCTCCGACGCGATGAACCCCGACCCCGACTACTCCGCCGCCTACGTCGTGCTGCGCACCGACGCCGGTGACGGACACGAAGGCCATGGCTTCACCTTCACCATCGGACGGGGCAACGACGTCCAGGTCGCCGCGATCGGGGCGCTGAGACCCCACGTCGTCGGGCGGAGCGTCCGGGAGCTGTGCGACGACCCGGGCTCGCTCAGCCGCGACCTGATCGGCGACAGCCAGCTGCGGTGGCTCGGCCCCGAGAAGGGCGTGATGCACATGGCGATCGGCGCCGTGCTCAACGCCGTGTGGGACCTCGCCGCCAAGCGCGCGGACAAGCCGCTGTGGCAGCTGCTCGCCCACGCAGACCCCGAGTGGCTGGTCTCCCAGGTCGACTTCCGCTACATCGCCGACGCCCTCACCCCCGAGGACGCGCTGACGCTGCTGCGCGAGGGCCGCACCGGCCTCGCCGAGCGGGAGGCGATCCTGCTGGAGAGCGGCTACCCGGGCTACACCACCTCCCCGGGCTGGCTCGGCTACTCCGACGACAAGCTCACCCGGCTGGCCAAGCAGGCCGTCGCCGACGGCTTCACCCAGATCAAGCTGAAGGTCGGCGCGGACCGGGACGACGACGTCCGCCGCCTGCGCACCGCCCGCGCCGCCGTCGGCAACGGCATCCGCATCGCCATCGACGCCAACCAGCGGTGGAACGTGGCAGAGGCGGTCGAATGGACCAACGCGCTCGCCGAGTTCGACCCGTACTGGATCGAGGAGCCCACCAGCCCGGACGACATCCTCGGCCACGCCGCCGTGCGCCGCGCCGTCGCGCCCGTGAAGGTCGCCACCGGCGAGCACGTGCAGAACCGCATCGTCTTCAAACAGCTCCTCCAGGCCGGCGCCATCGACGTCCTGCAGATCGACGCGGCCCGGGTCGGCGGAGTCAACGAGAACCTCGCGATCCTGCTGCTCGCCGCCAGGTTCGGGGTGCCGGTCTGCCCGCACGCCGGCGGGGTCGGGCTGTGCGAGCTGGTGCAGCACCTGTCGATGTTCGACTACCTCGCGCTCTCCGGCACGACCGAGAACCGCGTCATCGAGTTCGTCGACCACCTCCACGAACACTTCACCGCACCCGTCGTCATGCGTGACGGCCACTACTGTGCGCCGCGCGCGCCCGGCTTCTCCGCCACCATGAAGGAGGAGTCCATCGCCGCGTACCGTTACCCGGACGGCGCGTTCTGGACCGCCGACCGCGCCGCTCAGGGAGAGACCGCATGACCGATCTGTCAGGGCTCAGGGCGATCGTCACCGGGGGCGCGTCCGGCATCGGCCTCGCGACCGCCCGCACGCTGGCGGCGCGCGGGGCGTCGGTCGCCGTCCTCGACCTCGACCCGGACGGCGTCGGCGAACCACTGCTCGGCCTGCGGGCCGACGTCACGGACGACGTCTCGGTGCGGGCCGCGGTGGGAGAGGCCGCCGAGCGGCTCGGCGGCCTGGACATCGTGGTGAACAACGCGGGCATCGGCGCGGTGGGCACCATCGAGGACAACGCGGACGACGACTGGCACCGGGTCCTGGACGTCAACGTCGTCGGCATCGTGCGTGTCACCCGCGCCGCCCTGCCGCATCTGCGTCGCTCCGCCCACGCGGCGGTCGTCAACACCTGCTCGATCGGCGCCACCGCGGGCCTTCCCCAGCGTGCCCTGTACTGCGCCAGCAAGGGCGCGGTCCTCTCGCTCACTCTCGCCATGGCCGCCGACCACGTCCGCGAGGGCGTCCGCGTCAACTGCGTCAACCCGGGCACCGCCGACACACCGTGGGTCTCCCGGCTGCTCGACGCGGCGGACGATCCCGAGAGCGAGCGCGCCGCGCTCAACGCCCGCCAGCCCATGGGACGCCTGGTCACCGCGGACGAAGTCGCCGCCGCCATCGTCTACCTGGCGAGTCCCGCCGCGGCCTCCGTCACCGGCGCCTCGCTCGCGGTGGACGGCGGGATGCAGGGGCTGCGGCTGCGCCCGGCGGACCGGTCGTGAGGACCACCGGGCTGGGCGCCGGCGCGGTGGCCGTCTCGGAGCTGGCGCTGGGCTGCGCCGCCCTCGGCAACCTCTACCGACCGGTGTCCGACGACGACGCCCGGGCCACAGTGGACGCCGCCTGGGACGCCGGCATCCGCACGTTCGACACCGCGCCCCACTATGGGCTCGGCCTGTCCGAACGCCGGCTCGGCGCCGCGTTGCGCGAGCGCCCCCGCGACGCCTACACCCTCTCCACCAAGGTGGGGCGGCTGCTCGTCCCGCAACCGCAGGGAGGCGCCGGGGACGACCTCGCGAACGGCTTCGCCGTCCCGGCCACCCACCGCCGGGTGTGGGACTTCACCGCGGACGGGGTGCTCCGCTCCCTGGAGGCGAGCCTGGACCGTCTCGGCGTCGACCGGATCGACGTCGTCCTGCTGCACGACCCGGACGACCACGCCGAGCAGGCGTTGCGCGAGGCGTACCCGGCACTGGAGCGGCTGCGCGCCGAAGGCGTGATCGGCGCGATCGGCGTCGGGATGAACCAGTCGGCTCTGCCCGCCCGGTTCGTGCGCGAGACCGACATCGACGTGGTCCTGCTGGCCGGCCGCTACACGCTCCTGGACCAGCAGGGGCTCACCGAACTGCTTCCGGAGGCTGCCGCCCGCGGCCGTGGCGTCCTCGTCGGCGGGGTGTTCAACTCCGGTCTGCTCACCGCGCCCCGGCCCGGCGCCACCTACGACTACGCGCCGGCGCCCGAACCGGTGCTCGACCGGGCGCTGCGGCTGCTGGCTGTCTCCGAACGCCACGGCGTGCCGCTGCGGGCCGCCGCGCTGCGCTTCCCGTTCGGTCATCCCGCGGTGGCGAGCGTCCTGACCGGCGCACGGTCGCCGCAGGAGGTGCACGACACCGTGCACCAGCTGCGACGGCCGATCCCGGACGCCCTGTGGGACGAGCTGCGCGCCGAGGGGCTGCTCGACCCGGAGACCCCCGTCCCCCCGGCCACGCCGGACGGGCGCACCGCACCCGCCGGGCGCACCGCACCTGCCGGACGCCCGGCCCGCGTCGGGGAATCCGCGCCGCCGAAGGAGCCGTCATGAGGGTCGCCCTGCACACCAAGGTCCGCGCCGACCGCGTCGAGGAGTACGAGGCCGCACACCGCGAGGTGCCCGAGGAGCTGACCGCAGCCATCCGCGCCGCCGGGGTGAGCGAGTGGACCATCTGGCGCAGCGGCACCGACCTCTTCCACCTGCTGGACGTCGCGGACTACCCGGCGATGATCGCCGAGCTCGAGAGGCTGCCCGTCAACATCGCGTGGCAGGCGCGGATGGCCGGTCTGCTCGACGTCGCCCACGACTACTCCGCGGACGGCGCGGACGCCTCGCTGCCGGTCGTCTGGGAGCTGTGACCACGCGGCGACCGCACGGCACGGAGGCGTCAGTTGTCGCGGAGGAACGCCTGGGCCAGCCGGTCCCCGAGGGCGACCGCCGCGCTGTGGCTCTCGATGGGGGACGCCTTCGAGTTCTTGAACAGGATGTAGGTGACGCCGGAGTCGGTGCCGCCGTTCTCCGGATCCGGATCGATGCCGAGCGCCTTGGCCGTCGCGTACGAGGCCTCGCCGATGATCTTCGTCGGGCCGGTGTCGCCGACGACCGCGTACTCCACCTTGTTCTGGTAGATCACCGCGACCACCCCGCCGCCCTTGATGCCGGCGGAGCTGTAGTTCCACAGTGAGCTGGAGCTGGGCACGACCACGTAGGGCAGGGTGTCGGCGCGCAGCGGCCTGCCGTCCGACTGGTGGAACGCCGTGTCGTCCTGGTACCAGGGATCGGTGGCCTCACTGCACTTGGAGGTCCGCTGCCCGTCGCAGTCGACGTCCATGTCGGCCTTCCAGAAGACCGCGCCGTTCTTGCCGCACACCGGGACGGTGGCCGACGTCTCCTCGTCGGTCCGGTACTTGCCGCTCGATATCTGCGAGCAGGACGTCACCTTGGCGAGCAGGGCGGAGGCGCTGACCGAGCCCTCCCGCACCGCGGCGGGGCCGGCGGCGTCCGCGCCGGGACCCCGGGCGAGACCGGACGCGTTCGACGGCAGGAAGGCGGTGGCCAGGAGGGCGGCGGCGGCCGCCGTGAGGGTCAGTGAACGAGGGCGCACTGTGGGGGACCCTTCTGTTAGGAAAGTTTCCTTACTGGGTGCGCTACAACGTGGACCCTCGCCGTCGATGCCGTCAACCCCCTTGCTGGAACCGGAGATTGGCCGGAAACCCATTGCCTCATCGGTCTGGACCATTGACCGGGACCTCATGCGACCGGGACTCTGTTGCACACCCCCGGAACCACTGGGTGAATCTGCGTCATGTACGTGAACCCATGAACTCCCCACGTGAACGAGGTGAGACAGTCTTGGCCACATCCCGCAGGACCCTGCTCGGCGCGGCGCTCGGCAGCGCGGCGACGGCCTCGGTCGTCGGTCTGCCCGGCGTCGCGCACGCCGCCGCCTGGCAGCAGAAGTGGGCCCCGACCGCGCGCCGCGACGGCCTCGGCGCCTTCGAGACCGTGGAGGACGACCGCGCCGACTCCCACCCCGGCGGGCAGCCGCACATCCGGACCGACGGCGACAACTGGCGTTTCACCATGCACAAGGTCGACCGGGACACCTCGACCGACCGTCAGCGCCAGGAGGTCACCGGTCTGCGCAACGGCAGCGGCGCCGACTACCTCACCTGGACCCCGGGGCAGACCTGGCGGGTCACCTACTCGATGTACATCCCCAGCTCGCTGAAGGCGACCACCACCTTCACGCACATCATGCAGATGAAGCAGCCCGGCAACGGCACCTCCCCGATCGTCGTGCAGTCGCTGCGCAGGGTGAACGGCCGGCAGACCATCGAGCTGAAACTCGCCGCGGACGACATCCTCGTCGGCCGCACCGATCTGGAACCGCTGCACGACCGGTGGACCGACGTCGACTTCCAGATCAAGGTCGGCAACGGCTCGGCGGGTTCGGTCCGCTGGATCCTCAAGAGCGGCGGCACGACCGTCGTGGACGCCTCGAAGACCGGCGTCGACACCTTTCTGGCCGACCGGGTGCGCCCGAAATGGGGAATCTACCGTTCCCTCGGAGACGCCTCCGGGTCGCTGCAGGACACCTACCTCCTGCTCACCGCTCTGCGCGGCTACCAGCTCGTGTGAGAAGCCGTCCGCCGCCACCGCAGCCCTTCCCGGCGCACGCACACGCAGAACCGGTCCGCGTCCGAGGACACGACCAGGCAGGATGGTCCCCGTGGCCGCCGCGCGCCACGGCACCGGGGCCCACGGGAGATTCTGCATGGCTGACTGCTATCCGTACCGGATCGCCGCCAGGGGAGGGGAAGTGGCCCTGATCTGGCGGCCCGGCGAGGGCGACGACCCCGATGCGCTCGCCGTCGACGACCTGGGAAGGCTCCTAGCGTTCCAGGATCTCGACGCCCTCCAGGACCACTGCGACCGCAACGGCTGGGAGCTCGTCCGGGAGGGCGGGGCCACTCTCGATCTCGTCGGCGTACGCCGGTGGGTGGAACACCCCGAGCAGGGACCGCCCCCGGCAGGCCTGCTGCTCGAAGCCTGGAACTTCTTCGACGACCTCTCCCACAGCCTGGGCGTCGTGACGGCCCCGCCGTCGCGGGGACCGCTCCAGGACCGCGCCTACGAGAAGCTCTTCGGCGGTGAGTCCCTCGAGCCGGCCGCCGGCGACGAAGCCCGGACGGACCAGGAGGCCCGGGTGGTGCGCGAACTGCTGGCCGTGGGGCTGGAGTTGTGGGAGCAGGCCGTGAAGAACGCCTTCGTCCCCGGCCGGGCGGGCCCGGGGCCGCGGTCTGTCACAGGCCGCTGACCTTGCTGCTCGCCGCCATCTCGTAGACGAGGGTGACGGTGCGGTGGCCGCCGGGTGCGAGGGCGAGGTCCCACCGGACGATGCCGTCGGCGTCGACGGCGTCGGGCGCGGGGGAGCAGGCGTCTTCGCGCAGGCGCGTCTGTACGGCGGAGATCTCGGAGACCGGCACCCGCTCACGCACGACGACCACTCTCTCGCCGGGGGTTCCAGGGGCGTCTGGGCCGGCGTCGGGGGCGGTGGCGTCCGGGGCGGAGAAGCGGGACAGGTGGAGCCGGACGGTACGGGTCACGACCGTTCGCTGGGTGAGGGCGGAGGTGTCGCGAACCTCTTCGGCGTCACGGACGACGCGGTGGTCGTCGAGGCTGCCGAAGGCGAGTTCGACGCGGGCCCCGGGAGCGGTGAAATCCAGGGCGCCGCGGCCGCTGTACCCGCTGCGGCGCACCAGGTCGACCGGGCCGGCGAGCAGGGCGTGGCCGGACAGGTTGTCGAACCCGGCCACTTGGGTGACCAGCGGTGACAGCTCGGGCGCGCAGGCGTGCTCCACACTCGCGGTCGTGGTGAACGCGGAGAGCGGCACGCGGTGGCCGCGCCCGTCCCCGGGGACACGCACCGGCGCGGGGGCGTGCAGCACCCGCGTCTCGCCGCCGTCGTCCACTCCCGGCAGGCCGACCACCGGCGTCGGGCCGAGGTCCGCGATCTCCTCCTCGCGCAGTTCGACGTCGACGCTGCGGCGTTCGGCGGGGGAGCGGTCCTGGAGGGTGAGCCGGTCCTCGCGCAGCCGGGGCGGGGCGGCGGCCTGCGCCGAACGGGCCGTGGACAGCGTCAACGTCACTTCGGACCAGTCCTCTCCGGTGCGCTGCCAGACCATCGCGTCGGTCTCCAGCGACAGGGAGTCTCCGTCGAGCACGGCCCGGTAGACGGGCCGCCACAGCGCACAGGCGGTGAGGTGGCTCAGCCGCAGACCGGCCGGCCCCGCGGCCGTGGCCTCCACGGTCAGTTCCACGTGGGCGGTCAGTTCGGCCGGTTCTTCCTCGGCCAGCTCCATGGCCTCCCGGGCCGCCGCGAGTTCCGCGGTGCGGGCGGCGAACCGGGCTTCCACGGTGCGCAGTTGCTCTCCGCGGGAGTCCCGCTCGCCGTCCAGACGGTCCAGTTCGCTTTCCCAGCGGGGCCCTTCGACCTCTCCGTGACCGGCGCCCTCACCGATCTCGCGCAAAAGATCGGCGGCGAGACGGCCGAGCGTGTCGAGGCGGGTGTGCAGCCGGTCGCGCTGCCGGCCGAGGACGAGCAGCTCCTCTTCGAGAGCGTGCACACGGTGCCGCAGCGCGGTGTCGCCGTCGGCGGGCCGGGGCCCGCGCGGGCTCCAGCCACGGACGATCCGCGCGTCGAGCACGGTCGCCGGGGCGTCGGCGGTGAGCTCGGCGTGCAGTGTGCGATCGACGGCCAGCGCGCTCACCGGGCCCAGGCGCAGTCGCTGGACGCCGGCCCCGAGGCCGAGGACGGCGGTGCGCTCGACGTGGGCGCGGTCCTCCAGACAGGTGACGGCCGTGACGGGCAGGGGGATCGGCTCGGGTGCCGTGGACATGGGTGCGTCAGCTCCTGCGGTTGCCGCCGGCCAAGGTCTTGGCGGAGGGGATGCGGATCTCGTAGCCGCCGTCGAGGGCGGCCGTGGCGCCGGCGGGCAGCTCCACCCGCCAGACGCGGGTGCCGGGCGCGTGGTGTTCGGCGTCGCCGTCCGTGCGCGGCGCGGTCCAGTCGGCTCGTTCCTCGATCCGGACGTCCGGATCCGAGGAGACCGGAAGCCGTTCGCGGACCTCGACGGCTACGGGCTCACCGAGCCGGTTGGCCAGCTCCACGTGGACGCGGTGGTCGAGCACGGTGGTGGTGTTGCGCAGCCCGGCGGTCGTCTCGTGCAGATGCGTGCGGCGGGTCACCCGGACGCCCTCGGCCTGGCCCAGCCCTACCCGGCACACACCGCCGGGCGCGAGGGTGGGCAGGGCCGCGGTCAGCAGGAAGTCGTCGCCCGCGGTGATCTCCACGGGGCCCGCCAGCAGAGCCTGGTCGGTGGCGTTGGACAGCACCAGCGTCGCGTACACGGTCTGTTCCACGGACGGCACGCACAGGTACTCGGTGCGCAGACCGACCGAGATCTCACCGACGGTGACGGTGTGCCAGGCGCCGTCGGACGGGATGTCGGCGCGGGCCAGGGCGTCGAAGCGGTGGTCGAACGAACCCGCCGACTCGCGGGGCCGCACGGCGTGCGCGGGCCGCGGCAGCGAGACCACGCTCTCGGCGCGCCGCCGGTACTCGGCGGCCGTCGGGTCGAAGGGGACGACGGGGAAAAGCCTGCCGCGGCGGCCGTGCTGTTCGTCCGGTCCGCACAGGACGAGAGCCGTGTAGTCGAGTTCGGATCCGCTGGGCCGCGGCGGACCGGCCTGACCGGAGCCCACGGGCGCGGCTGCGGAAGGCCGGGGCGGGGCCTGTCCGGGGGCCGCGGGCATGGCGGCGGCGGGAGGCATGGCGGCCGGCGCGGCCGGAGAGCGGCTCGCGCGGGACGCGTGACCGTCTCCTCCTCCGCCGAACGCCTGCGGGTGGGCGCCGCCGGGCGCCGGGGGCGGTGCGCCGAAACCGGGCGGTGCGCCGTAACCGGGAGCGGCGGCGAGTGCCTGGTCGTAACCCTGCGGTGCCATCGGCATGGCCGTTGGGGGCGGGGGCGGGGGCGGGGGGAGAGGGGTGGGGGCGCCGGCCGCGGCCACGGGCACGGGACGGCCCCCGGCGCCGCCGGCGGGCCGTGCCGCGGAGGGGCGGCGCCCGGCCGCGTCGTACCCGGCGAACAGATCGGCCAGGCCCGACGGCGGTTCACGCCAGCCCGACGGCGTCGGGTCCGGCTGACGCCGTCCGATGCGCAGCGAGCGGAGCCTGGGCAGGTCGGTGCGGCGCCCGAGGTCGGCGGTCGCCAGAGCGAGCCGGACGCCGGTCCAGTCCTCGCCGGTGCGCTGGGCGACGGAGGCGCGCAGCACCAGACGACCGCTGCCGTCGCCCTGACGATGCGTGAGCCGGTAGGCAGGCGCCCAGACGGCGCCCGGCACCGCGTACTCCAGCTCCACTTCCGTGTCACCACCGGCGCCGTCGAAGGTCACCAGCGCGGAGACCGTGGTCCGCACATGGGCGGCCGGTGCGTCGGTGGAGGCGCGGGCGAGCCGGTCGGCGGCGACTGCGAGGGCGTGCTCCGCCCGGGCCAGCGCCTTCTCCGACTCGGCGAGGCGGGAGTGCAGTGCGGTGAGTCGTTCGTCGACGAAGTCCGCCAGTTCCAGCCATGCGTCGACCGGAGTGCGGCGGTGCGGATCGTCCCGTCTGCGGGCGGGCGGGACCGGACGCAGAGCCCGGACCTCGTCGATCAGGCGCACCTGCCGGTCGTGGCGCGCCTGCGCCGCCGCGCACTCCTCGCGCAGCGCTTCCACCTCGCTGCGCAACGCGTCGGGCACGGTGGCGCCGAGCGGCTCCGCCTCGACCTCCACGCGTGCCTCGACGACGCGTGAACCCGCCCCGCCCGTGACACGGACGCGCAGTGATCCGGCGTCCAGCGCGCGCGGGAGACCCGTCACGCGGACCCGGCCGTCCGGCGGCACGCTGCCGCGGGCCAGGCGGCGGCAGACGGCGCCCTGCGCGTACACCACGACCGAATCGAGGGCCGACCCCCACCTCGGTGCTGTCCCTGCCGTCATGTGCTCCGCCCCCGTCACGTCAGTGCTGGACGAAGCCTACGTCCAGGGCGCTCGGGCCCGTGGCCGGAGCCGTCGCCCGGCGCACACACCGCGCCGAGCGGGCTGACAAGCCACGCACACGTCGGCACACTGAGCACATGCGCTACGAGAACCGGGCGAGGCTCATCGCCGTGCGGGCGCTCGTCGCGGCCGCCGTCCTCGTCTTCTCGCCGGTGCTGCTCCTGGCCGGGGCGCCGCTCCGCAGGCGCTGTGTCCGGCACGTCCTCCGCGACGACGCCCCGCAGCTCCTGGACAAGGAGCGGGGACTGGTCGGCGTCCCCTACTTCGTGATCACCAGTCGCCTCCTCGCACGGTGCTGCCGGCCGACGGAGGCGCTCGCGCGCTCCCTCGCGGGCCGCGGCGGGAGACCGGGCGGCTGATCACCGCCGTGACGTGTGCAGGCCGACTTACCGCCGCTGTGCGCCCGACTGTCACATCTCGGCAGCAGCCTGGTCACAGGGCCCCGCGAAAACCCGTCGGCGGGGCCTGCCCCCGCGTCCGCCGTGGCACCATTCCTGCGCACGCTTCACGTCCAGGGGGGACACCATGCGCATCCGCGCCGCCATCGCCACCACGGCTCTTCTTCTCGCCGCGCTCACCGCCTGCTCCTCGTCGGGCGACGACGCCCCGCCCGCCAGCGACTCGGGCACGCCCGTCGCGGAGCCCACCATCAGCGTTCCCGCGGAACACGAGGGCGACGACCTCAAGGCGGCCGTCGCCGTCTACACCGCCTCCTACTTCGCCGGCGACGCGGACACCGCGTACGGCATGCTGTCCTCCCGCTGCGCGAAGGAGATCTCCAAGGCCGCGTACACCGAGGTGGTGAAGAAGGCGTCGGCCGACTACGGCGCGGACCACTCGGTGAGCGACGTGCGGGCCGAGGTGTCCGGCAAGACGGGACGCGCCGGCTACAAGGTGACGGGGCTGCCGAAGTTCGACCAGCAGGCCCAGCCCTGGGCGTTGGAGGGCGACGCCTGGAAGTACGACGCCTGCTGACTCAGGGCCGGCCAGACGGGGCGGCGTCTTCGTCCCTGCCGGCGGAGAACGCGATGACCCTGGCGTCGGTGCCGGTGCCGGTGCCGGTGCTGGTGCCGGTGTCGACGCCGACGTCGGACGTGGCGGCGGCGATGGTGAGGTCGAGGCGCATCGGAGTCATGACGCCTTCCGTGTGACGCCGGTAGGTCACCCGGTAGGTCCGTGTGACGCCGTCCTCGACGGAGCGGACCGCCCGTTCACGTCCGGCGGCGTACTGCGGAAACCACCGACGCGCGAACACGTCGGCCGCTTCGGAGACCTGTCTCCCGCTGAGAGACGCCGCTCCACCGCGCGGGTGCGACGACGAGGCGCTGACCAGCTCCCTGTCGGGCCACCAGCCCGAGACGCTGCCGCGGTTCGTGTCCACGGTGATCCTCAGCCGGTCACCGCTCCGCTCCGTGGCGGCCCCGGTGATCTCGGTGCCGCTGCCGTAGATGTCCCTGGCCGCGGACGTGAGCCACTCGTCGGCCCGGACGGAGGACTCGGCGAGGCCGCGGTGGTGCTCGTCGAGCGCCACGACGTCCACCCCGGTGACACGGCTGTCGAAGACGGCGGTCACCGCCACGGCGCCGGCCGCCGCGAGGGCGACGCCTCCCAGGAGATCGCGCAGCGGCCCGCGCGGCGGAGTGCGTCGCAGCCGGAGCCACAACGCCCCGGCCAGGGAACCGGCCACGGCACCGGTCGCGTTCGCCACGAGGTCGGTCACGCTGCACGACCGGCCCGACGGAACCGCCGACTGCGACAGTTCGACCGTCGCGCTCAGGAGGGCGCCCGCGGCCGCAACGGTGACCGGGCGCCGGAACAACCGGACGGCCAGGAACCCGGCCGGTGCGAAGAGAGCGATGTTCAGCAGCGAGCTCTCCGACGTGAACAGGGACCAGGGCGCTCCCGTGTCGCACTGCCCCGTGGGGAGCCCGGCGTCACCGGGGAGCAGTGTCACGGCCAGGACGGCCGCCAGCTGGACGGCCAGGGCCGTACGCAGCGGCCAGGGCCTGCCGAGGGCCTTCGCCGCCAGCGCGGTGGGAGTCCCCACGACGACGGCGAGGACCAGGAAGGAGACGAGCAGCCCGGGCACGGCCGCGACGGACGCTTCGATCACGAGAGCACTCTCAGGTCGGCATGCCCGGGGCGGCGGACGCGCGCCCCGGGTACGGATGACACGACGTCGGGCTCAGACGTCGTCCTGCCGCGCGAACTGGAGGGACAACGACTGCAGGACGTCCGCGGTCGAGGTGTCGGTGTTCCCCTGGTCGTGGACCTCGGCGAGGTGCACGAAGGCATAGGAGAAGCATCGCGAAAGCGTGACGATGGCCGGTCCCAGCGCCTCCGTGACGATGGCCGTCGTCTCCTGGGCCGTGGCGTCGGCGGGCAGCTTGATCTCGGGCAGGGTCTCCATGAGGAGTGCGGAGACGGATCCCGTCAGCGCCGCCTTGGCGTCCGGGTTCTCACGGGCCTGTCGCCGCGTCTCGATCGCTTCGGTGAGGATGCCGACGACTCGCTGCATGATCTCGGATTGCTGCATGGTCGCAGCCTACGAGCGGGCGCGATGCGACGAGGCGGATTACGGGTGGTCGCCCGCGGCGGCGTGTGCACCGCACCCGCCCTTCACCGTGACACGGCACAGCAGGCGGACGTGATCGCGGACGCCCGGCAGGACCGTGCGTGAACCATCGGTAAACCATCCGTACCCGGGAAGACGGCTTTTGATCTTCATCGACGTCCTCGGGGAGGAAGCATCACCATGGCCGCACCCGCACCCGCACCCGCACCCGCACCCGCACCCGCACCCGTATCCGCTCCGCGTTCCGTGCGCCGCACCCGACGGTTCGAACTCCGTTCCACGGCCCTGTACTTCGTCCTGCTGGCCGTCCTGCTGACGTTGGTGGGCACGGTCGCCCGCACGGCTGCGGCCGCCGCCGAACGCCGGCCGGCATGGGCCGTCGCGCTCGCGCTGGTGGCCGCCGGCGTCGTCGTGGCGGGCTGTCGTGGAGGGCGCCGGATATCGGCGGCGAGGGTCGCGCGCCGCGCCGCAGCAGCCCTCGACGAGGCCACGATGAGGGCGGTCGACGTCCTCGACACCCCGTCACCCGCTCCCGCCCCGGCGCCTGCCCCCGACTCCAACGCCGTCGCCCCCGGCTGCGGGGCCGAGCCCTCTGCAGGTCGCGACGGCACGGAACCCACCGTTCTGCTCGTCGACCCCGTGGAACAGGCTGCCCTCGACACCGAGGAGATCGTCTACGAGGCCCTGGACCCCTACGAGTTCGAGCAGGCGGTGGCCGACCTGTGCCGACGCGACGGATGCCGGGACGTGGACGTCGTGGGCGGGGCCGGTGACCTCGGCGCGGACGTCGTGGCGAGGACGCCGGACGGACGCCTGCTCGTCGTCCAGTGCAAGCACTACTGCGAAGCCAATCGAGTCGGCTCCCAGGACATGCAGCGGTTCGGCGGCACGTGTTACACCGTTCACGGAGCCGACGTCGCCGTTGTCGTCACCACCAGCGACTTCACCGGTCCCGCGCTCGAGTACGCCGAGCACTGCGGCATCGTCTGCGTGGACGGCAGCGCACTCCTGCGCTGGCAGGACGGCGTGGGACCACGACCGTGGGAGCACGAGTTCCCGGCCGGCCCAGAGACACCGAGCGAGGGGTAGCCCGCGACGCCGTCAAGAGCCGGGCGCACCAGGGTGGGTGGCGAAGGCGGCCGGTGCGGTGTGAGTGGGCGGTGAGCTCCGGCGGTGCTTCCGGGCGCCGCCGGAGCGCCGCCGGAGCGCCGCCGTGACTATGCGGGCAGCGGCAGGTGCCCGATCACCTTCTGGCCGACGAACGCGGACATACGAAGGGCGTGGTAGGCGTAGTCGCGCATGGCCCGCTCGTATGCGGCGATGCCGTCGAGGAGCGGCTTGTCGCCGGCGGTGACCGCGAGCAGTTGATCACCCAAGGTGTGTGCGTCGCGCAGCGCGGTGTTGGCGCCGATTCCCAGGGCGGGGCTCATGGCGTGGATCGCGTCGCCCATGACGGTGATGTTCGACGGTTCCCAGGCGTCAACGGGTACGCAGCTGCGGCACTTGAGGGCTTGCACGGTGGTGGTGTCCCAGAGCCGGACGGTGTCCACCAGGGCCGGGTGCCAGCCGGCGACGCGCTGCAGGGCGTGCGCCTTGAGCCTGTCGGGGCCGGCGGTGAACAGTTCGTCGTCGGGGAGCATCCGCTCGGGCAGGGAATTGAAGATGCTCAGCGCGTAGTCGGCGGTGACCTCGCGCCGGAAGCCCGGGTCCTGCTCGGCGATCAGCGGTGATGTGGGGTCGGTCCGCTCCAGCGGGCCGAGGGTCAGCCCGGTGAAGTCGGCGTCGTAGGCCAGGGAGAAGGCGTTGAACAGCTCGTCGGGCAGCTTGGCCTTCGCTTCGTCGGTGAGGTGGATCTTCGCAGCGATGTGCCGGGAGCCGAGGTCGGCGACCCGGACCTGAGGCAGGCGCTGGGCGCGGACGGCCGAGTTGATGCCGTCAGCGGCGATGAGCACGTCGGCCTCGACCGTGGCGCCGTCGTCCAGCATCACGGTGATCGTCTCGTCGGGACGGGTGTGGTATCCGGTGACCTTGGCGCCGAAATGCACGGCCTTTTCCAGGCCGAGGTAGAGGATGCGGCGCAGGGTCGAGCGGCACACCACCAGATGTTCGGGGATGTCGGCGGGCACGCCGGTGCCCTCGGTGGCCGACCTGTCCCGGCCGGGGCGGAGGTTGAGCCGCTCGTCGAAGAGCAGCATGTCCTCGCTCGGCATGCCGCAGGTCGCCAGGAACAACTCCCACAGGCGCGGCTCCAGCGCAGCGTGCAGCGCGGAGGTGCCGGTGGAGTTGATATGGATTCGGTACCCGGCCTCGCGGGCGGCGATATCGGCGTCGCGCTCGTAGACGGCCACGTCCAGGCCGTGCCGGTTGAGGTGGTGGGCCAGTGTCAGCCCGGCGAGTCCTCCGCCGGCGATGACAATGCGCATTTCAGACACAGTACTCCCAGTGCAGAGTTCTTCTCGTACTCGGAGCACACCAGGACTCCCTGAAAGGGAGGACGTTGACGCAGAACGGAAAACCGGTCACCTGCGGTCCGGACTACCAACCGGAAAGCAATTTCGTGTGCCCTCGGATAATACATCGAAAGTCCGCTGCAAGGGACGGATCAACCCCGTGATGTGCGGGATTTCACTTCCTCCGCTCCTTGGAAAAGCCATCGCTTGATTGGCGCGACAGGTCTTGACGCATAGCGGGATATCTGGTCGGCCAAATGCGATTTGACCGATGCCGGAATACGTGCTCGCATTCGCTCCGTCCGGCGCACGCCCGACGCCGTCGATCCGATGCCGGCGGGGACCGATCCGGCGGAGACCGTGCTGCGCCGAGCGGCTCCGAGACCGCCTGCCACGGGATCGTGCCCCCCCGGGGCACATGCCTGCGCGCCGGGTGAGAAGGAGCTCTTACCGGCTGCGACTACGATCCGCGTCCTCGGTACGAAGGGGGCCGCCCTGTGGGCATGTTCGGGCGTGGAGAGCGTCGTGACGGCGTGGAGCAGCCGCGCGACCGGGAGTTCACGTACCTGTCCGAGGCGGAGGCCGCCCGGTTGCGGGTGCTGGTCCGTGACGCCTTCGCGGAGCGCGGCATCGAGGTGACCGTCGAGCCGGGGCGCGTGACCACGGGTACCGGCTGGCAGTTCGGCCTCACGAACCTCGCGGCCGCCTGCCACAACGACAGCCGGGGGCCCCGACGCTGGCCCGCCCTCGTGAACACCCACGTCGACCGGGTCGTCCGGGCGCTGGACGGACCGCAGGCCCTCAAGGCGCTGCCGCACGAACAGGTGCTGGCCCGGCTCCACCCCCGGTTCATTCCCGGCGGCCCCCGGCTCCTCAAGGCGTTCGGCTACGGCCCCCCGTCGGTTCCGGGCCTGCTGGAGGTGCTGGCGCTCGACCTCCCGGAGACGGTCGCCATGCTGACGGCGGAGGACCTCGCCGGCCTGGGCGACCTCACGGCCCTGCGCGAGCGGGCGTTGCGGAACCTGCGCGCCGTCCGCGTCGACAGGCACGAGAGGGTCGGGGACGGGAGCGGGGCCCGCTTCGACGTGCTGATGGGCGGCTCCTACTTCGTCGCGAGCCTCGCCCTGGTCCTGGACGAGGTCGTACACCGGCACAGCAAGGACGCACCGACGCCGGACGGGATCCTCGTCGCGCTCGCGCACCGCCACCAACTCGCCTACCACGTCGTCCGTGACAGCGACGTGGTGCCTTCACTCAACCTCATGGCCCGGTTCGCCGCCGCGGGCCACGAGGCATCACCGGGCGCGCTGAGTCCCTCGGTGTTCCGCTGGCACGAAGGCGAGTTCACCGAGGTCGCCACGTCGGACGACGCGGGCGAGCACGTCGGGCTCACCGAGGAGGGAGTCGCGCTGACGGCACGCTTCTCGCGCGGCTAGCCGGGCCGGACGCGGAGTCCTGCGGGTGCGGGTTCTGCGGGGGCGAGGCGCACGTGCCCCGCACCCGTTCGGCAGAACCGGTTCCGGCCGGTCCGGGCGGCACGCCCGCGTGCCCGCGCGCGGGAGGCCCGTTCCGGCGCCCGGGCCCGGCGAGACCGCTTCGGGCGATTGTGGCGGACGACACTCCTGTGGCAGGCATGCCGAGCGGCATCGCGGGTACCGGCGCACGTGAACGGGGGAGTGAGGGCGTAACGAGTGGAACCGCATGCCTACGGAGACGGCTGTACCGGGCCGCGACAGCACCTCATGCGCACCGCCTACGCGATGGGCGGCGCAGACGGCTGCATCGCCGACGCCCGCCACCACGCGCTCGCCTTCCTCGACCGAGCCCGCGCCGACCATCGTCTGCGGGTGCCCGACCGTGTGCGGGACATCATCCAGCTGGTGGTCAGCGAACTGGTCACCAACGCCCGCAAGTACGCTCCCGGCCCCGTGCTGATGGAACTGCGTCTCACCGCCGACAGCGTGGACGTCGCCGTGTGGGACAACGACCCCACCGTTCCCGTGGCCCGGCCCGCCGACCCGGACCGGATCGGCCAGCACGGTCTGGAGATCGTGAAGGCCGTCACCGCGCACCTCTTCGTCGAGCAGGAACCGGTCGGCAAGCGCATCACGGCCCGGATCACCCTGGCCGACCCACTCGTCGGCGACCCGGGCGACGAAGGCGGCACCGGCGAGGGCCGTCCGTCGTAGCGGAGCGGCGGGCCGGCGACAGGACCCGGCAGAGCGCTATCGGGCCTTCAACGAGGCGAGCACATGCGCCGCCAGCTTCTTCGCGCTCGCTGCGCCGTCGTCGGGGCCGTCCGTGGACAGCACGCTGACGACGGCCGTGCCGGTGCGGGCGGCGATCAGCGTGGTGCCGGTCTCCCAGGCGCTGCTGGTCAGCTTGATGGTGTACGCCTCGTCCCCGAGTCCGGCCGTGACGGCGCCGGTGACCTTCACCTTGCTGTGGGTGTCGGAGTCCGTGTAGCCGGGGCAGGCGGCGACGACGTCTGCCAGGCCCTTGAGCACGTCCGCACCCGTGGTGCCACGGTAGACGTCGATCTCCTGGTCGAGTTCGGCGGACGTGTTGCGGTCGATGTAGGAGCTCTGCGCGAACGAGACGCCCTCGATGCCGGTGAGGCTGATCCAGCTGGTGGCCGACAGGTCGGCGCAGCGCGGCTTGGCGGCGCTCTTCGTGACCGGCGTCTGGTAGGTGTCGCCGGTGTCGCGGGCGAGACTCGCGTCGGCGGCGAAGCCGGAGGGGAAGTACGACGCGGGCGCGAGGGCCTTCTTCAGTTGCGTCCCCGTCAGCAGGCCCGCGTCGGGGTCGGCGGCCTTGGACGGCGTGGCGGACGCGGCCGGACCGCCGGCGGAGGAGTCCGCGGAGGTGGAGGAGGAACAGGCGGCCAGGGCCAGCGGGAGCGCCGCGACGGCGAGCATCCTGGCGGCAGGGGACGGGAGACGCATGGAGATCCTCAACAGTGAAACGCGTGATGCGCCAGGCCTGGGCGGGGGACCGGGAGCGGGCGCACGGGAAGTGCGGCGCCTACGGCCTGGCCGACGGGGCCGCAGGATTGCCGAGCCCGGAGCGACCTTAGGCGGGCGGCGGCCACGGAATGATCACCGGACGCTCAAGGCCAGGTCAAAGCGTCGAGCCCGCGGAGTTTTTGCCTTGTCTTGGGGAAGCGGCGGGCCGGTCGCGGAGCACCGCCTTCCCGGCGGCGCGGGCGAGGCGGGCGAGGAATTATCCGGGCTCCGCCCGTGCTGTCGTATCCACCAAGGCAGGACGCCGACGGTGTGCGAGCGAGCAGCGTGAGCGGCCGAGGCGGGCGAGGGGAAGGAACGGACATGGCAGCGCAGACGCAGAGGGCCGTGCTGGCGGGCGGATGCTTCTGGGGAATGCAGGACTTGATCCGTAGGCTCCCGGGCGTGACCGCGACCCGGGTCGGCTACACCGGGGGTGACGTGCCGAACGCGACCTACCGCAACCACGGGACCCACGCGGAGGCCATCGAGATCCTCTTCGACCCGGAGAAGACCGACTTCCGGACCGTTCTGGAGCTCTTCTTCCAGATCCACGACCCGAGCACCAAGAACCGCCAGGGCAACGACATCGGGCTCAGCTACCGCTCGGCGATCTACTACGTGGACGACGAGCAGAAGCGGATCGCCGAGGACACCATCGCCGACGTGGACGCCTCCGGACTCTGGCCGGGCAAGGTCGTCACCGAGGTGGAGCCGGTCGGGCCCTTCTGGGAGGCCGAGCCCGAGCACCAGGACTACCTGGAGCGTTACCCCGACGGCTACACCTGCCACTTCCCGCGCCCGGGCTGGCGGCTTCCCGCCCGCACGGAGGCCTGACCCGGGTCGCCCAGGCTCCCGGCGTCAGCGCTGCCCGTCGCCGGCCCGGACCAGACCGGTCTCGTAGGCGATGACGACCAGCTGGGCGCGGTCGCGGGCGCCCAGTTTGGTCATCGCGCGGTTGGCGTGCGTCTTCGCGGTGACCGGGGTGACGAAGAGGCGTTCGGCGATCTCGTCGTTGGACAGGCCGATGGCCACCAGGGTCATCACCTCGCGTTCGCGGGGGGTCAGTGCGGCCAGCCGCGCGGGGTCGACGAGGTCGCCGGGGGAGGGGTGGGCGAGGACCCGCGCGATGAGTCCCTTGGTGGCCGTGGGGGACAGCAGCGCCTCGCCCGCGGCGACGAGGCGGACGGCGTCGAGGAGCTGAACCGGTTCGATGCCCTTGCCGAGGAAGCCGCTGGCGCCGGCCCGCAGCGCCTCCACGACGAGTTCGTCCTCCTCGAACGTGGTGAGGACGAGGACCTTGACGCCGGCCAGGTCCTCGTCCTGGCCGATCAGGCGGGTGGCCTCGATGCCGTCGACCTCGGGCATCCGGATGTCCATCACCACGACGTCGGCGCGTTCGGCGCGGGCCAGCCGTGCCGCCTCGCGGCCGTTGGACGCCTCGGCGACGACCTCCATGTCCGGCTGTGCGTCGAGGAGCAGCCGGAAGGTGCCCCGCAGGAGGGCCTGGTCGTCGGCGAGCAGAACGCGGATCGTCACGGGCGGGTTGTCCTCACGGGTCGTCAGGCTGCTGCGGGGGCGAGGGTGAGCGGCAGGTCGGCGACGACCTGGAAGCCGCCTTCGGGCCGTGGGCCGGCGGTGACCGTCCCGCCGATGGCGGCTGCCCGCTCGCGCATTCCGATCAGTCCGTGGCCGCCGCCCGGGCCCGAGCCCGCGGGCGCGCCGCCGGGGCGTCCGTCGTCGGTGACGGTGACCCGGAGCGTGTGCGGGCCGTAGTCGAGGGTCACGGTGGCCCGGGTGGCGGACGCGTGCTTGTGCGTGTTGGTGAGGGCTTCCTGGACGATGCGGTAGGCGGTCAGTTCGGTCGCGGGGGCCTGCGGCGCGGGGGCGCCGGTGCGGGCCACGTGCACGGACAGTCCCCCCGCCCGGAGTCCGCCGGCGAGGGCGTCGAGATCGGCGAGGCGGGGGATGGGGGCCCGGGTGCCGGGCGCGTCGTCGTGCTGGCGCAACAGGCCTACTGTGGCGCGCAGTTCGTCGAGGGCGGCGCGGCTGTTCTCCTTGATGTGGGCCAACGCCTCGAAGGCCTGGTCGGGGTTGAGGCGCATGAGGTGGTGGGCCACTCCCGCCTGGGCGTTGACCAGGGTGATGTGATGGGCCACCACGTCGTGCAGATCGCGCGCGATGCGCACCCGCTCCTCGGCGACGCGGCGCCGGGCCTCCTCCTCCTGCTTGCTCTCGGCGCGCTCCACGCGTGCCCGGGCCTCCGCGAGGTGGTCGCGGCGGTTGCGTACGGCGCGGCCCAGTGCTGTGGCGACGATCGCGAAGTCGAACTGCAACAGTGCGGAACTGCCCACCAGGGACTCGGCGTGGGTGGCGGCGTGGACACCCGCGATCGCCACGGCCGCGGCCAGGCCGACGGTCCACGCGGTTCGCCGGCTGCCGAGTGAGGCGAGGGTGTACAGCGCCACGAGTCCGGCGGCAGGGGCCATGGCGGAGCCGGGGGCCAGGGCCATCAGGGTGAGTCCGCTCGCCACCGTGACGAGGGCGACGGGCAGCGGCCACCGGCTGCGGACGACGAGGGGCAGACAGGACAGTCCCGCCCACACCGCCTCCTGCCAGTGCGGCTCGTGCCAGGAGGAGTCACCGACGGCGGTCGCCGCCACGGCCACCCCGATCAGCGGCGCCGCCGGAAGCGCATCCCTGACACGGTCATGACGGGCAAGCCACTGGCGCCACTCCGTACTCACGTCCATCTCCTCACTCTAAGCAGTGCGGGCGGGCTGCAGGAGCGGTCCACCGCCCGGCCGGACCGCACCTTCGCCGTCGGCCCGTTCGCGCTCGGGTCCGTTCACCGAGGGTCCGTGGGTCCGTCGGTAGGTGGGTCCGCCGTGGGTCCGCGGACTGCGGACCCACGGACGGCTCTCAGTCGGTCACACCCGCGGTCTGAGGCTCGCGGACCGGAAGCGGCGAGCGCACGGGCTCGTCCGCGGGGCCTTCGACTGACACGTTCGGCAGTGCCTTGTCCAGGCGGCGGGGCAGCCACCAGTTGGCCGCTCCGCACAGGTGCATGAGCGCGGGCACGAGGACCATGCGGATCAGCAGGGCGTCGACGGCGACGGCCACCGCCAGGCTGACGCCGAACTCGGCGATGACCCGCATGCCGCCGAAGACGAAGGAGCCGAAGACGCAGACCATGATGGTGGCGGCGACGGCGATCACCTTGCCGGTCTCGGCCTGCCCGACCCGGACCGCCCGGCGGCTGTCGCCGGTGTGGGCCCATTCCTCGCGCATCCGGCTGACCAGGAACACCTGGTAGTCCATGGAAAGGCCGAACATGATGCCGACGACCAGGATCGGCACGAACGACTCGATCGGTCCGCCCGCGCCGAGGCCGAGGGCCCCCGCGCCGAAGCCGTACTGGAAGACCACGACGATGGCGCCGAAGGCCACGCCGATGCTGAGGACGTTGAGCAGCGCGCCCACGGCCGGGATGAGCAGGCTGCGAAAGGCGATCGTCAGCAGCAGGAAGCCGAGTACGGCGATCACCAGCACGAACAGCGGGAGTTTGGACATCAGCACCGACGCGAAGTCGTCGTTGCTCGCGGTGACGCCGCCCACGTACACCTTCATGGAGGTGCCCTGCTCGGCCGGCGGGATCACCTTGTCACGCAGGCGGTGGATCAGGTCGGAGGTGGCCGCGGACTGGGGCGAGGTCGTCGGGACGACGGAGATCACCCCGACCGTCTGCCCCTCCCTCATGGGGGCCGCGAAGGCGCGCGCGACGCCGTCGGCCTTCCCGAGCGCGGTGACCAGCTTCGCCTCGGCCGCCCTGTCGGCGGCGGTGGGTGCCTGAACGGCGAGGACGAGCGGCCCGTTGAAGCCGGGTCCGAACCCTTCCGCGATCATGTCGTAGGCCTGGCGGTTCGTCGAGGCGGCGGGAAGGTTGCCGTCGTCGGACGCTCCCAGGCGCAGCGAGAGCGTGGGGAAGGCGAGCGCGACCAGCACGGCGAGGGCGACGAGCGCCAGCGCCCTGGGCCGCGCCTGGACCTGTTCGGCCCACCGGGTCCACAGTCCCGGCCGCCGGGAGGGCCGCCGGACCTCCCCGGTGAGTTCCCTGCGTTCCCGGCGGCCGAGGACCCGGGGGCCGATCATGCCGAGCAGCGCGGGCAGCAGAGTGACGGCGGCCAGCACGGTCAGGACGACGGTGACGGCGGCGCCGACGGCCATGCCGTTGATGATGCCGACGTTCAGGGTGAGCATGCCGAGCAGGGCGACGACGACGGTGAGGCCGGCGAACAGCACGGCGCGGCCGGACGTGTCGAGGGACTTGGCGATCGACTCGGGGACGGTCATGCCCGCCGTCAGGTTGGCGCGGTGCCGGTTGACGATGAACAGGGCGTAGTCGATGCCCACTCCGAGGCCGATCAGCGACCCGAGGGTGAGCGTGGTGTCGGAGAGGGTGATGACGTGGCTGAGCAGGATCACCGCCACCGCGGAGGTGCCGACGCCCACGACGGCCGTGATGATGGGCAGCGCGGCCACCCACACCGCCCTGAAGACGAACAGGAGCACGACGAAGGCGAGCGCGATGCCCATGGCGTCGGCGATCGGGTTCGGCTCCGGGTTGACGGTGAACGCCTGCCCGTTGAGCGCGATGTGCAGCTTCTCCGAGGCCGGCTCGGTGGCGAGGTCCTTCACGTGGTCGACCTGGGCGTCCGCCACCTCCCCGGCGAAGGCGACCGTGGCGTACGCGGTTCTGCCGTCCTCGCTGATCTGCCCCCTGCCCGCCGCTGTGTAGGGGCTGCTCACCGAGGCGACGCCGGGCGCGGCGGCGATCTCCTTCAGCGTGTCGGTCATGGCCTGCTCGGCGGCGGGCTCGGTGACCCGGCCGCCGTCGTTCAGCTGCCAGACGACCCGTCCGCTCTTACCCGCCGCGCTGTCGGCGCTCTGCTGCAGCAGGGCCGTCGCCCTGGCCGAGTCGGTGTCCTGTGAGGTCGGGCTGTTGCCGAAAGCGCTGCCGGCCGCACCGACCCCGGCTCCCAGGGCGAGCAGCAAACCCACCCATACCAGGACGACGGCGAGCCGGTGCCGATGGCACCAGCGGGCAAGAGAGGACATCGACGGGCCTTTCAAGGGGTGCGTCACGCGATCGGGCCGGCGGTTTCGGCCCACTCTCACGTTCGCAGTCCCGCGATCTCCCGTCGTTGGGCGTACGCAGACACTTGCGTCTGCTGCGAGCGCAGTAGACGGGGTGCGGAACGGTGTGCGCTCAGGCTCCGCGCAGGGCCGTCTCCAGGTGGCGCGCCCAGCGCAGGGCGGCCGCCGCGCACTCCTGCGTCCTCGGCTGAACGCGCCGTCGCGGGCCGACGACCTGGACGGCGGCGACGACCTCGTCGCTGAAGTCGCGGACCGGCACGGCGACGGAGTACAGGTGGGGCTCGGCCTCCTCGTCGACGATCGAGTAACCGCGTCGGCGTGTCTCCTCCAGCCGGCGGAGGAAGTCGTCCAGGCCGGTCGGTGTGTTGGGGCCGTGACCGACGAACTCCGTGCGGGCGAAGACCGCGGCCACCTCGTCGTCGTCGGCGTCGCTGAGCAGGGCCTGGCCGCAGTCGCTGCAGTACGCGGGGAAGGGGCGGCCGATCCACGAGCCGAGCTGCCGGCTGCCGGGCGGCACCCGCTCGGCGATGGTGACGGTGGTGTCGCCGACCAGGACGCCGAGGTAGCAGCTCTCCCCGGTCTCGGCGGCCATGCCCTCCAGGGCGGTGAGCCCGTCCGTGCGCAGACGGTGGGCCGTGAGGTCGCGCGCCGCTGCGTAGAGGCGCCAGTGCGGTGCGACCCCGCCCGAGGCGTCGTCGCGGACGGCGAACTCCTCGGCGGTCATGGCGGTGAGCATCCGGGACAGCTGGCTGCGGTCGCGGTCCATCCGACGGGCCAGCTCCGAGACGGTCACGGCGGTGTCGTGCCGCCGGCCGTCGGCCGTGGCGCGGGCCAGCGCGGACAGGGCGTCGAGCCCCTTCGTCACGCTCGAGTCCACGTGCTCCTCCGCCCTGCCGACGTGCGCCTGCGCGGGGCCGCCCCCGTGATCGTCGGTCCGCACTGTACCGCCGCTCCCGGGCGATCACGGCATGTGCGGCCATGTCACCGAACCGGCTGGACCCGCCCGCCCGGCCGGTACCTCGTCGGTCGCGTCGGGCGTCACCTGGATGCGTGGACACCGAGCCACGTGAGCCGGGCCGGCGAGGAACCGGCGCCGGGAGAAATCGCGGAACTTGACGGCGGATCATGGCCGTTGCTCTCTGGTGGCGGCCGCTCTCACCGTGTAGCGTCGCTCTCAGATGTCGTGGTTGGCAGTACCTGCCCGCGCTGCGCGCGGGCGTTTTGCTGTGCAGTGCCGGACCAAGGCGATCACCTCCGGGGCCGCGCGGTGCGGTGCCCGACATTGACTGGGAGGCACCAGCATGGCCAGCGGAACTGTGAAGTGGTTCAACTCCGAGAAGGGCTTCGGCTTCATCGCCCAGGACGGCGGCGGACCGGACGTCTTCGCCCACTACTCCAACATCAACGCCTCCGGCTTCCGTGAGCTCCAGGAAGGCCAGGCGGTCACCTTCGACATCACCCAGGGCCAGAAGGGCCCGCAGGCGGAGAACATCACCCCCGCCTGACCCTCGCACGGCTGTCAGGTCCCGGAGCGCTTCCCGCTCCGGGACCTGATCCATGTCCGGCCCCCGCGCGCCGCCCCACCAGCGTCCCTGCGCGACGGACGCCGTCCCGTGCGCGGCTGTCGCGCATGACGCACGCCATCCGGGCAATGCGCCTGGTGTGACACGTGTGGGAATCGTCGTTCTGACCCTCTTGACCGCCCTCGGGACCGTGGCCGCGGCGATCATGGCCTCCCCCTACTGGTGGTGCGCGGCCCTCCCGCTCACGCTCCTGGGCGCGCTGGGAGCCCGGGACCTGCTGCAGCGCAGGCACTCGGTGCTGCGCAACTATCCCGTCCTCGGCCACGCCCGCTTCCTCCTGGAGCGCATACGCCCGGAGTTGCAGCAGTACTTCATCGAGCGGAACTACGACGGACGCCCCTTCGACAGGGACGTGCGCAGCATCGTCTACGAGCGCGCCAAGGGCACCGACGCGGAGGAGCCGTTCGGCACCGAGCGGGACGTGTACCAGCCCGGTCACGAGTTCCTGGTCCCGTCGATGGCCCCGTGCCCGGTGCCGGACACACCGCCGCGCGCGCGGATCGGCGGCCCGCACTGCACCCGGCCCTACGACATGGCCCTGCTGAACGTCTCGGCGATGAGCTTCGGCTCACTGTCCGCCAACGCCGTGCTCGCACTCAACGGGGGCGCGGCGGCCGGAGGCTTCGCCCACGACACCGGCGAAGGCGGACTCTCCGAGTACCACCTCCGTCCGGGCGGCGACCTCGTCTGGGAGATCGGCACCGGCTACTTCGGCTGCCGTACCGAGAAGGGCGATTTCGACGCCGCCGAGTTCGCCGACAAGGCCGCGCACGACCACGTGAAGTGCGTGTCCCTGAAACTGTCGCAGGGAGCGAAGCCCGGCATCGGCGGAGTCCTGCCCGGACCCAAGGTGAACGCCGAGATCGCCCGGGTCCGCGAGGTGCCCGAGGGCCGGACGGTCATCTCACCGCCGTACCACCGGGTGTTCTCCACTCCCCGCGAACTCGTGCGTTTCATCGCCCGCATGCGCGAGTCGTCCGGCGGCAAGCCGGCCGGCTTCAAACTGTGCGTGGGCTCGCGCCGGCAGTTCCTGGCCGTGTGCAAGGCCATGCTGGAGGAGGGCACGGCGCCCGACTTCATCGTGGTGGACGGCGCCGAGGGAGGGACCGGCGCGGCGCCGCTGGAGTTCGCCGACCATGTGGGCACTCCGCTCACCGAGGGTCTGCTCACCGTGCACAACGCCCTCGTGGGGACGGGACTGCGCGACCAGGTGCGGATCGGAGCGAGCGGCAAGATCGCCACCGGCGCCGACCTGGTCAAACGCCTGGTGCAGGGCGCCGACTACGGCAACGCCGCCCGGGCCATGATGTTCGCCGTCGGCTGCATCCAGGCCCAGCGGTGCCACACCAACACCTGCCCCACCGGCGTCACCACCCAAGACCCCCGCCGCGCCCGCGCCCTCGACGTCCCCGACAAGACGGCGCGCGTCCGGCGCTTCCAGGAGGCGACCGTCGCGAGCGCCCTGCAGATCATGGCGTCCATGGGCGTCACCGACCCCGCCGACCTTCGCCCCCACATGCTCCGCCGGCGCGTCGACCCCAGCACCGAGCGCTCCTTCGAGGAGCTGTACGAGTGGCTCGCGCCCGGACAGCTCCTCGCCGAGCCGCCCGCCTCCTGGGCCGCCGACTGGCGGGCCGCCGACCCCGACCGCTTCACCGTCTGAACCGGAGGACCCACATGACCCGTACCGTCGCCCGTGTCATCGTCGACGCGCTCAGCGAGCTCGGAGTGCGCCAGGTGTTCGGCGTCGTGGGGGACGCCCTCAACCCCGTCACCGACGCCATCCGCACCACCGACGGCCTCGAGTGGGTCGGCTGCCGCCACGAGGAGGCGGCGGCGTTCGCCGCCGGCGCCCAGTCACAGCTCACCGGCACGCTCGGCGTGTGCATGGGCACCGTCGGACCCGGCTCCGTCCACCTCCTCAACGGGCTGTACGACGCGGCCAAGAGCCACGCGCCGGTCCTGGCGATCGCCGGTCAGGTACCGCTCGCCGAACTCGGCAGCGACTACTTCCAGGAAGTCGACAACGACGCCCTTTTCAGCGACGTCGCCGTCTTCCGCGCGACCATCACCTCCCCCGATCAGCTGCCCCGGATGCTGGAGACGGCCGTGCGTCACGCGGTGGGACGCAAGGGCGTCGCCGTCCTCACCGTGCCGGGCGACCTGGGCGAGCGGCACCTGCCCTCCGACCGGCCGGCCCGCTTCTCCCTGAACCCGCCGCTGAGCCGGCCCGACGCGGCGGCCGTGCGCCGCGCCGCTGAACTCCTCGACCGGTCCGAACGGGTCACCCTCCTCGTCGGTGAAGGCGCCCGGGCCGCACGCGAGGACGTCCTCGCCCTCGCCGACCGGCTGGCAGCGCCGATGGTGCTCACCCTGAAGGCCAAGGCGGGCTTCGAGGGAGACGACAACCCCTACCAGGTCGGCCAGACGGGCCTCATCGGCAACCCCGCCGCCGCGGCGGCCCTCCAGGACGCGGACACCCTCCTGCTGCTCGGCACCGACTTCCCCTACCGGGACTGGTATCCCGAGGGCCGGACCGTGATCCAGATCGACACCGAGGCCGCGCACATCGGGCGCCGCGTACCGGTCGACGTCGGACTCGTGGGGGACACCGGCGCCGGCGTGCGCGACCTCCTGGACCACCTCACCGCGGCGCCCGCCGGATCGGAAGGAGCGCGCGAGCGCTCCCATCTGGAGAAGGCACGCGAACGCTTCGACCAGTGGCGCACCGGGCAGGCCCGACTCGCCGACCCCGACCACGACAAGGGAGTCGTGGGCCGCATCCGGTCCGCACTGGACAACCGTGCCCACGACATCCGCCCCGAGGCGCTGGCCGCCGCCGTCGACCGGATCGCGTCCGACGACGCCGTCTTCACCTCCGACACCGGCATGGCCACGGTGTGGCTTTCGCGCTTCGTCGAGATGCGCGGCGGGCGACGCCTCATCGGCTCCTACAACCTCGGCTCGATGGCCAACGCCATGCCCCAGGCGCTCGGCGCCCAGTGCCTGGACCGCGAGCGCCAGGTCGTGGCGTTCTGCGGCGACGGCGGACTCAGCATGCTGCTCGGCGATCTGATGACCCTGAAGACGTATCGCCTTCCCGTCAAACTCGTCGTGTTCGACAACCGTCGGCTCGGCATGGTGAAACTCGAACAGGAGCAGGCCGGCCTGCCCGAGTTCGGCACCGTGCTCGACAACCCCGACTTCGCCGCCGTGGCGCAGGCCATGGGCATCACCGGCATCCGGGTGACCGACCCGGCCGACCTGGACAGCGCCGTGCGGCGCGCCTTCAGCACTGCGGGACCGGTCCTGCTGGACGTCCTCACCAACCCCGACGAGATCGCCGTCCCGGCCAAGCCGACGGTCGAACAGGGCTGGGGGTTCGCGGTAGCCAAGGTGAAGGAGGTCGTCCGAAGCCACGGAGAGCCGGACGGCGACTGACGGAAGTTCCAGGAATGCCGGCGGGCGTCGGGGGTACACGCGTGATTGCCGGACGACGGACCGGCGACAGGAAACGATCGATGGGGAGGGCACCATGCCGGCGACGACGACCGTGCAGACCGCTGAACGGACAGTGGACGTACCGGAGATCGCAGACCCTTCCAAGGTCGCGCCGAAGGACGCGCGGAGGTTGTCGAAGCTGTTCTTCGACCAGCTCGCGGTGCTGGAGGAGGGCACGCCGGAGTACCAGTACGCGCGGAACACGCTGATCGAGATGAACATGTCGCTGGTGCGGTTCGCGGCCGGCCGGTTCCGCAGTCGGGGGCCGGAGGAGATGGAGGACATCGTCCAGGTCGGCATGATCGGTCTGATCAAGGCGATCGACCGGTTCGAGCTGACGCGTGAGGTCGAGTTCACGTCGTTCGCCGTTCCGTACATCGTGGGAGAGATCAAGCGGTTCTTCCGGGACACCACGTGGGCGGTCCATGTGCCGCGCCGGCTGCAGGAGGCGCGTGTGCAGCTCGCCCGCGCCAAGGAGGAACTGCGCAGCCGCCTCGGCCGTACGCCCACCACGAAGGAACTCTCCGAGCTGATGAGCCTGCCGGAGCACGAGGTCGTCGAGGCCCAGCTGGCCTCCAACGGCTACACGTCGGCGTCCCTGGACGCGGCGATCAGCGGCAGCGAGGACGGCGAGGCCGCGCTGGCGGACTTCATCGGTGACGAGGACGCCGCCCTGGGTCTGATCGAGGACTTCCACGCGCTCGCCCCGATGATCGCCGAACTCGACGAACGCGACCGCAAGATCATCCACTGGCGGTTCGTGGAGGAGCTCACCCAGGCCCAGATCGGCGAACGCCTCGGCGTCTCGCAGATGCACGTCTCCCGGCTGATCTCCCGTCTGCTGACCCGGCTGCGCGAGGGCATGCTCAGCACCGCCTGAACGGGCGGGGGCCTCGCAGCGGGACGGCCGGACAGCGGCGGGCTGCCGTACCTTTGGCCCATGACGGACAACAGGGGACCCGGGCCGGTGGCCCGATGAGCGGCTGGTGGGCCTATCTGGAGGAACAGACCCGCCGGGAGGTCGACGCCGAGGTGCTGCGCGATCGCCAGATCACGGCGATCAAGGTCGTCCTGGAGGCCCTGCGACCGCTGGAACTGGATCTGCTGGAGGCGCAGAAGGTCGTTCACGCGCGCTACGCGGCCCTCGGCGACCGCGTGCGGTACCGGCCGCCCGATCCGCTCGACACCCCCACACTCGCGGCCCGCGCCGCGTCGCTGCCGGGCCGGGTGGTGGCGGTCGAGGCTTTGTGGGACGGCGACACCGTCCACGACTGGTTCGTGGTGCTGGTCGCCGTCCTGGACGACGACCAGCGCGGGGAAGCCGATCTGGCCTTCGTCCACCACCGCCGTGGCGGCCCCCCTCCGGGCGAGGCGGCCGCCGCGGCGGGCCGTGCCCTGGCCGACCTCCTCGGGGTGCCGTTCCACTTCCCCTCTCCGGACGTCCCCGACGACGAGGCCCCACGCTGGCGGACCGTCCGGCCGCCGCCCGGAAAGCGGTGACCCACCGGCGGTCGTCACCGGCATGCGCGCGGACCGTCCGGTCGGCCGGTCCGCGCGCATGCCGGTGACTCGGCCGGCCGGCTCAACCGCCGATCTCGGCGATGATTTTCGCCGCGACCTGCGCCGCCGCCCGCCCGCCGCCGGCCTCGTCGGCGCCCGCCGTGGAGGGCAGCCCCTCGACGCGGACGGCCACGGCGATGCGCCGTCCGCCGGACGCCTGAGCGTGACCGATGAACCACGAGGAGGCCGAGTCGCCCCCACCGCCGGGGACCCATCCCGTCTGTCCGCCGCTCCCCAGCGCCGCCCGCAACGCCTCGGCGGTGCCACGGGAGACGGCCTGCACGGGGGCGCCGCCGCGGTCCGCGGGCGGTCGGGCGGTGCCGTCCGCGTTCGTCACCCGCTCCACCAACGACGGGGGAACGAGCCGCCCGTCGTTCGCGACCGCTGCCGCGACCCGGGCCATCTCCAGCACGGTCGCGCGCACGTCCCCGGCTCCGATCCCCGCCAATGCCGCCGCCGGGGCCGACGTGCCGGCACCGGGACAGCTGCTCTCGGCGACCCGCAGGGGCACGTCGAGTGTGTCGTCGTCGAAGCCGAACTTCCGCGCCACGGAGCGGAGTCGGTCCTGCCCGAGGTCGGCGGCCAACTTGGTGAACACATTGGCGCACGAGTGTCGCAGCGCCACTCTGATCGAGGCGTTCACGCACGCCGGCGACGCGCCGGTCACCCGCGTCGTCGACAGGGGCAGGACGTAGCCGAGAGGGCTCGCGGTCGCCTCGTCGACCGACGCGTAGAGCCCCTGGTCGAGGGCGGCCGCCGCGACGACGACGCTGAAGGTCGCCCCCGGCGCGTCGGGCTGCCGCAGGGCACGGTTCAGCATCGGCGAACGGGCGTCGGCGTTGACCGACTTCCACGCCTGCGCGTCCTTCGTCGACCGGCCGCTGAACGTCGCCGGGTCGTAGGAAGGCGTGCTCACGAGCGCGAGCAGTTTCCCGGACTCCGCGTCGAGCGCCACCGCGGCGCCCCGCCGGTCGCCCAGCGCGGCGAACGCGGCCTTCTGGACAGCGGGTTCGATGGTCGTCGCGACGTCGCCCGGGGCGGCGCCGGACGAGGACGCGGCGCCGAGGACGTCTTCGTACACCCGCTCCAGGCCGGACCCGCCGAACGCCATCGACCGAAAGCCCGTGACCGGAGCGTAGAGAGCGCCCTCGGTGTAGGTACGCCGGTAGGGGACCTTCGCGAGGCCGGTGGGCTGTGAACCGGTGACGGCTTTCCCGCCGACCAGGATGTCGCCCAGCCCGCGCCTCGAGGAAGCCGGAGAGGAAGCCTTCGCCGAGGACGTGCCCGAGGACGTGCCCGAGGACGGGCCCGGGGCGCCGTCGGAGGGCGCGTCCTGGGTGCAGCCGCTCGTCACGGTGGCCAGAGCGATGAGGATCCCCGAGACGCGAAGCGCCCCTCCCGTGGTCGTGTGCATGGCCGCATCTTAGAGAACCGGCCCGAGGGCAGGGGTGGTTGTGCACAGAAGGTCCGCTCCTGCCGCCTTCGTGTCACCATCTACCCAGTGCGCCCCGTGCGATGGGGGCGGGGGGCGAGGAGCGGCGTTCGTGGACACGGTCGTGCAGGGCATCCCACAGCCCGAGGATGTGTGGAGATTCGCCGTCAACGGCGTGTTCGGACCGGGCGTCGCCGTCACCGCCTACCTGTTGTACGTCCTGGTGACGGCGTGGCTGGGCACCATCAGGTCGACCGTGACGCTGGCCCGCCGTCTGGGCGGGGCGGCCCGTGACGCCCAGGACCGGCTGGTGGAGATGTCCGCGACGCAGGTCACCGCGGCCGTGGGGCTGTCGCTGCTGCTCCTGCTGGTGGTGTGCGGCTGGCTGGCAGGCGTGCTCGTCATCGGGAACCTGATCGCCTTCGCCTACCAGAAGTCCGGGCACTCGTTCCTCGAGCTTCAGACGCGGGATGCCGCGTCGCTCGTGGACTGGCTGCAGTGGAACACCTTCACCAAGGGTTACTTCATCGCGGCGCTGGCGGTGCTGGTGATCGCCGTCGTCCGCCGGGAGACCACCAACCTGCGCTTTCTCGCCTTCCTGATCGGCGTGCCGACCATGCCGTGGGGTCTGTCCATCGCCGTCCTCACGGTCTTCGAGATCATCCTGGGCTGCTTCGCGTGGCTGGGCACGGGGGACTACTCGGCCGGAGCCGGCTTCACCTGGCATCTGGTCTTCGCCGGCATCGTGGCCGCGTACCTCGGCGCGTGCGTCGTCGCCCTGCGCGCCGCCAGGAGCCTGGGCCGCCTGTGGCTCTCCCGGACGTAGGCCGCTCAGGCGGCCCGTCCGGCGTGCAGGGAGTTCAGCAGCGCGGCTCCGTGTTCGGCGTCGTCCACGCTCACGGCGAACTCCCCGCCCTTCGAGAGCTGTATGACGAGGCATTCTCCGCCGCGTACCAGCATGGTGGAGCCCGGGCCGCCGAGCCGGTAGCCCCAGCCGCCGACCTGTCCGGGCCCGCGGCGCTCGACCCGCGCCCCCTCGACGTCGTCCACGGTCCAGTGCCGTGCCGGCCGGTCGAAGGGCCCGAAGGCGACGGTCAGACCGGTCTCGTCGACCCGTGCCCGCACCGTCGCGCAGCCGCCGACCAGCACGCAGGCCAGGGCGAACGGAACTGCCGCCAGGAGGAACGGAAGTCCCGTGAGGCCGGCGAGCACCGACGTCACGACGGCGATCCCGAGCATCCCGGTCAGGGCGGCCAGCGCATGCAGCCAGGCGTTCGAGGCGCGGCCGGACCACGAGTCCCGCTGTCCGGCGGACATCCCCGGAGCCGAGCCGGCGGCCGCGGGCCGGGCCCCGGTCCGCTCCTGACGCGCGGCCAGGAAGCCGGCCGTTCCGACGACGGTCGCCGCGACCAGGACGCCCACGACACCCGTCGTCACCGATCCCGCCTCGTGCCAGTCACCGTGGCCCAGATTCGCCCGGACGACCGACGCCTGCCCGCCCAGCAGCGTCACGCCGCCGAAGCCGAGACCCGCGACCGCCCAGCCGGGCACCCTGCCCCCGGACCCCGCCCGGCGCGCGCTCAGCACGACGACCAACGCCGCAACACCCCAGATCAGCGCTGGGAACAGGGCCGCGGCCCACAGCGGCATGGAGCCGTCGGGCCGGCCCGAACCCTGCCAGTGGGTGGCGACCCGGTCCGGGAGCCTGCTGCCCGCAGCCAAGGGCAATGCCACCAGCAGGGTCAGGACACCGATGCCCCAACCGGCCACCCACACCACAGCGCTCCTGCGCGCCCGTCCGCTCACCGATCCCCCTGATCGTGTCCGGGGCGCATACGCCCCGTCTCCGTCGACGCCGGCGGCCTTCAGGGCCGATCGGGCGCGGACGGGACGGGCGTCGCCTGGTGGAAGTACATGCGCCAGCCCGTCTCCGTCAGCCGCCACAAGGAGCTCCGCCAGGCCCGCCGCCCCTGGTTGTCACTGAAGTACGTCAGATGAACCACGCCGGGAGCAAGAACGACTCCGGCCATCTCGTCGACCTGCACCGGGGATTGCGACGACACCGTCCCCGCACTGGTGACCGAGAGGACGGACCGCGCGTCCCAGCGGCGTCCCGAAGCACCGAACTCGGTGAACTCCGGATCCAGCAGCTCCGACACGAGGGCCGGAGAAGCCCGCACCTCGGGATCGAGCAGCCGCAGTTCGGCGTCGACGGCCTCTTGTACGGCACGCCCGCTTTCGCTCTCGTCGGTCATGACCGAACCCTACGCAAGGGCCGACTCGCCTCGCTGCGCGGCGCCGTCAGGCGGGCTGCCACAGCTCGATGCGATTGCCCTCCGGATCGACCACCCAGCCGAACCGGCCGACCCCCTCCATGTCCTGCGTCTCCTCGGCCACGTCCGCTCCCCGCGCTCGCAGTTGGGCGAGCATCGCGTCGAGGTCGCGGACGCGGAAGTTGAGCATGGTCCGCTGGTCACGGGACCCGAAGTAGTCGGTCCCGGACTCGAACGTCGCGAACACCGTCGGGCCGCTCTCCTGACGCCACAAGCCGTGGTCGTCGGCGTCCAGACCCAGGCACTCGCGGTACCACGCGGTCAGGGCCTCCGGGTCGGCGGCCCGCAGGAAATATCCACCGATTCCAAGCACACGTTCCATGCCCGCCATCCTGCCAGGACCGGGGGGACGGGGGGTGCCGAGGCGGCCCGGCCCGCCGTCTCGGCCAGCCGGAAACTGGCGCATCAGGTGACCTCGCGGGGATTCGGGGAAGAAGATTCGGCAGCCGATGGGAGGTTGCTGTGAAGGGTGGAGATCTGGAACTGGGCGAGTTGCTGGCCGCTGCGGAGGCGGCTCCGCCCGGTGAGTCCGTCGACGTGGTGGCGCACGATCTGCAGAAGCGGTTCGGCGCCGAGCGCGTGTCCTTCCTGTTCGTCGACCTCGTCGGACAGCGGCTCGTGCGACTCGTCGCGGCCGGCAGTGACGTCGAGGACCGGGGCGAGCCGATGGATCTGGTGGGCACCGTCTACGACGGCGTCCTGCGGAGCCAACGCCAGCATGTGGAACCGGACGGACAGGAAGGGCAGCGTGTCATCACGCCGGTCACCAACCGCGGTGACTGCATCGGCGTCCTCGAGGTGACCCTGCAGTCCGTCGACGACACCGTGCTCCGGCAGGTCCGCGACGCGGCGCACACGCTGGCCTACATCATCGTCACGGACCGCCGCTTCACCGACCTCTACCACCTGGTCCGTCGCACCACCGAGACGAGCCTGGCCGCGGAGATCCAGCACCAGCTGCTGCCCTCCGCCGCCTGCTGCGAGGCGGCCCAGTTCACCCTCGCCGCCGGGCTCGTCCCGGCGGACGACATCGGGGGCGACACCTACGACTACACCCTCGACAGTGACACCCTGCACCTGTCGATCACCGACGCCATGGGCCACGACACGAACTCGGCCCTGCTGGCCACCTTGCTGGTCGGGGCGCTGAGACGGGCGCGCCGCAGCGGCTGTGACGCGCTGAAACAGGCCGACCACGCGCATCAGGCCCTGCTGAGCCACAGCCGCGGTCTGGCCACCGGCCAGCTGCTGTGCGTCGCACTGGACACCGGTGTGTGCGAGCTGGTCAACGCCGGCCATCCCCGGCCGCTGCGGCTTCGCGACGGCGCTGTCGAAGAGCTGAAACTCGCCGTCAACCTGCCCTTCGGAGTGGCGGCGCCCACGTCGTACCGCGTGCAGAAGCTGCACCTGCGTCCTGCGGACCGCTTGGTCCTGCTCACCGACGGCATGCAGGAGCGGGGCGCGGCCGCCGCCGATCTGGCCTCGATCCTCCAGGAGACCCGCGAGCTGCACCCGCGGGAGGCCGTCCGCAGCCTGACGGCCGCCGTGCTCGAGGCCTGTCACGGAAATCTCAGGGACGACGCCACGGTGGTCGTACTGGACTGGCACGGAAATCGGCACGGACCTGGATCTGTGGGGAAGAGACCCGGGCCGCGGTGACGCCCGCGGCGGGCCTCTCCTCGCGTCCGGTGGATCCGGTGGATCCGGCGGGAGCGGCGGGCGGCGGCGAGTGCCCGACGTCCCCGGTCACCAATAGTGACGCCGGCCGGCGACGGCGTGTCCCATCGCGCCGAGAACCCACAGCACCGCGCCCACGGCCACCAGGATGACCCCGATGGTCCACAGGAAGGCGATGCCGGCGACGAGACCGATGATGAGCAGAATGACACCCAGGATGATCATGGCTTCCCCCTTGGGGAGCGGTTGACGGCCGCGCCGCGAGCGGCGGCGCCTTGGACGGGTGGCGGAGGGGAGAGAGGGGGCGGGGCGCCCGGACGACCCGTCGCGCGGAAGGCGCTGGTGGTCTCGTGTGTCATGGCGATCGCCCCGCCCGTGTCCGATGAGGGTGCCGACTCCGAGTACCCGCCTTTCCGGAGCCGCGAACGGGACGGGCGCCGTCGAATCGGCCGACGTGGGCGTGATCTCCCGGGCCGCCCCGTCCGCACGGCCGGAATCCGATCGTCCACGACGCGACCGTCGTGTAGAAACGGACAGGCCCGGGACGGCACGGGCCCGTTCATCACGAGGGGGAGACGCACATGACCGACACGAACGAAGCGGTTGCCGCTTTCGCGCAGACACCGACCACGACGCTCGCTGACGTCCTGGGCCGCGCGCAGGTCATGGGCATCGGCATCCGCCCGCTGTGGGCGCCCGTGCCCCGCGTGGCCGGGCCGGCGTTCACGGTGCGGTGCCCGCCGGGCGACAACCTCATGCTCCACGCGGCCGTCCACCGTGCCGAACCGGGCGCCGTCATCGTCGTCGAGTCGGGCGACCTGGACTACGCGCTGGCCGGCGGCAACGTGTGCGCCGTCGCGCAACGCCGGGGCGTCGCGGCCTTCGTCGCCGACGGGCTCGTCCGGGACTTGGCCGAGGTCCGCGAGATGGGCTTCCCCGTGTTCGCCCGCGGGGTGATCCCCTTCCCCGGAAGCAAGAAGGCGGTCGAGCCGCTCAACGCCCCGGTGCGCTGCGGGGGAGTCGCCGTGCACCCCGGTGACATCGTCGTCGCCGATGAGGAAGGCGTCGTGGTCGTCCCCTCCGCCCGCACGCAGGAGACGCTGACCGCGGCCCGGGCCAAGCTCAGCAAGGAGGCCGGCGAGACCCTCGACGCGTGGGAGAGGGCCCACCGCACGCGTATCGACGAGATCCTGCGCGCCCAGGGCTTCGAGGGCTGACACCGTCCCGCCGCGCCCGGTCGTGGTGCCGCTCGTGGTGCCGCTCGCCGGTGCTCAGTCGAGGCAGAACTCGTTGCCCTCGACGTCCAGCATGTGCAGGCACGACTCGTTCTGCTCGTCGGCGACCAGGAGCCGTACGCGTACCCCGCCGAGCGCGACGAGCCGTGCGCACTCGGCCTCGAGCCTGGCCACGCGCTCCTCGCCCACGAGGCCGGTGCCCACGCGCACATCGAGATGCACCCGGTTCTTGACGACCTTGCCTTCGGGAACACGCTGGAAGTACAGCCGGGGGCCCACGCCCGCGGGGTCCTGGCACACGGACCACGCACCCCGCTCATCGGACGGCAGCGAGCGGTCGTAGTCGTCCCAAGTGGCGAATCCCGACGGCGGCGTGGGCAGGACGTACCCCAGCACCTCGCACCAGAAGCGGGCGACGCGCCGGGGATCCGCGCAGTCGAAGGTGACCTGGAACTCCTTGATCGATGCCATCGCGTCACCGTAGCAGGGGGACCCAACTGCCCTCGGACGAAAGGCGTCAGGCGATTGCCGCGGGGACTTCGACACGGCGCACGCCGGGGCTATGGTGCTCGCTGCGCCTGACACAGGGGGAGATCATGGAGTTGGCCCAGGAGTCACCGACGACCACCGGCACGCCATGGGGGATCGCGCCGTTCCGGCGGTACCTCTCGGCCCATCTCATCTCGGTGACCGGCTCAGCGATGGCGCCCCTCGCCCTGGCCTACTCCGTCATCGAGCAGGGCGGGGGAGCGGGTTCACTCGGCCTCGTGCTCGCCACGAACACCGTCCCCATGATCCTGTTCCTGCTGGCGGGCGGGGTCTTCGCGGACCGCCTGTCCCGAAGCCGGCTGCTCTTTCTCGGCAATCTGCTGGCCGCGGGCGCCCAAGGGGTGCTGGCCCTCTCGGTGGCCACCGGGCACGCGACCACGGCGTCGATCGCGGCGTGCGGCTTCGTGTCGGGCACGGCAGCCTCGTTCATCGGGCCCGCCGCGCAGGGCGCCGTCGTGCAGATCGTTCCCGCCGAGCATCTGCAACAGGCCAACGCGTTGCTCAGACTGCCGGCCAACGTGGTCAAGGTACTGGCTCCGGTCGCCGGAGGGCTCGTCGTGGCCGCAAGCGGCGCGGCATGGGCCCTGGCCTGGGACGCGTTCACGTTCGCCGCGGCGGCCGTCCTGTTGCTCGGTCTGCGCCTGGACGCCCCGCCCACCACGTCCGGCAGCGCGCCGGCGGATCTGCGGGCCGGCTGGGCGAGCTTCTGGTCGCGCACCTGGCTGTGGACCTACACGGCCGCCGGCACCGTCCTCGTCGCCGCGTGGCTGGCGGGTTTCCAGCTTCTCGGCCCGCTCGTCGCGGCGTCGCAGTACGCGGGTGCCCGCGACTGGGGTCTGATCCAGGCGGCCTTCGCCTGCGGACTGCTCGCGGGCACCCTGGTGTGCCTGCGCTGGAAGCCGTACCGGCTGCTCGTGGTCGCGATCGCCGCGGGCGGCGCGCTCGTGCTCCCCCTGGCGGCCATGGCCGGGGGGCTGCCGCTGCTGCTCGTGCTGGTGGCCGCCCTGCTGGCCGGCGTCGGACTCGACATCGCGGTCGTCGCCTGGACCACCGCTTTCTCGCAGCATGTGCCTCCGGAGGAGCAGGGCCGGCTGATCGCTTTCAACGGGATCGGGGAGCGCCTGGCCATGCCTGCCGGATACGTCATCACCGCTCTCGCGGCCCACTCCTGGGACGGTCGGACGGCGCTGCTGGCATGCGCCGCGATGATCGCCGCCGCGACGGTGCTCAACCTCTGCGTCCCGGCCGTTCACCGGGTCAACCGCCTGACTCCGGTCGACCGGCCGAGGACGACGCACGACCGACGCGAGGCGGAGCGGACGTAACGGCCCGGGCAGTGCCGTCAGTCCGTCGACGGCGCCCCCGCGCGGGTTCTGCGATCCCGGGCCCGGGGCGCCGAACGCTGTCAGGGTCGTGAAGTCAGGCCGCGCTCGTCCTCGAGGCGAACCGCCAGGTCGGCCCAGTGCGCGCACCACCGCGGCAGAGCGTCCGCGGCGGGCGGGCCCTGTGCGCGCAGCGAGCCGAGCGGCAGGAAGCGGACGAGCGTTCCGGTGGTCCCGTCGGCGTCGAGCGGGGTCAGGTCGCTCACCGGGACACCGTGCTCATAGCGTTGGGTCCAGGCCCCCTCGCGACGGCGGTTGGTGTGAACCAGCCACTCACTGAGCGCCGCGACGACGGACATTCCGCGCCGCGGGTGCCCGTCCGGAAGGCGTTCCGCATCCGGGAAGTCGAAGAACCTCAGGTCCTTCGACGCCATCACCGGCTTCTTCACGGTCCGGCCGTGTGCGTCCACCCGGGTGTCGGTGCCTCGTCCGTCGTCCGCCACGGACACGGAGCCGTCGCGATGCAGCGTGACGAGGCACCGGCCGCCGCCTCGATGGGACGCCTCGTCGGCGGCGTAGGCGACGACTTCGAGGACGAGGTGCGCCGGGCCGCCGGGGGCGAAGAGCCGCGGCTGGCGGCGAATCCGGGCGAGATGGTCCAGATCCACGTAACTGGCCCAGTCGTGGGTGGTGTTGGTCCACGAGGAGGCCGCTGGTTCGTTCATCCGACGAGTATCGGACACCGCTGCGCCCGCCCTACCCGTGAGTCGGCGTCGGCGCTTTGAACGCATGCAGGTGTGCGACGGCGAGGGTCTGCTCCGCGTCGAACGCCTCGAAGGTGCCGACGCGCTGGAATCCTAGGCGGGCGGCGAGCCGCAGCGAACGCTCGTTGGCGCTCTGCGTCACGATCAGGACCGGCTGGTCGGGCAGTTCACCGGCCGCGGCCCGAAGCGCCGCCGTGGCGGCCTCGAGAGCCAGCCCCGCGCCCCAACTGCCGCGCCGCAGCTCGTAGCTCAGCTCCAGCTCCGCGCCTTTCTCGATCACGTGCCCGGGCAGGTCGGGGGAACGGCGGTCGAGCACCAGCATCCCGAGGCAGCGGTCCGATTGCCGGTCGGCGACGACATAGGCGCCGGGCCTGGCGGCGACGGCGCCGATCCCGTTCTCCCCGAAGTACTGCTCGACGGCGCTGCGGGGCCGTGGGCCGCCGAGGTGGCCCCGGACCTGCGGATCGGTCAGGAGCTCGATGAGGCCGTCGACGTAGGCGTCGTGCGCTCTGCGCAGGCGAAGGCGGTCCGTGCCGATCTCCGCGGCGGACAGTGTGGGCAACGGGTGCATGCCGGTCATTGTCCCGGTGCCGCCGGGAAGTGCAGGGCGTCCACCGCCCGGTCTCCCGCCCTCCAGGGAGTGAGCTCCTTGCTGTAGACCGTGGAACTGCGCCGGACCGTCATGCCGATCCGTTCGTACAGCGACAGCGCTCCGGTGTCCGAATGCGTCCACAAGGTGCAGGTCCGCACTCCGTGGGTGTGGAAGGTGCGGAACGCCTCCCGCAGGAGCATGCGCGCGATCCCCCGGTTGCGGTGGTCGTGCCGCACCGCGACGCGTTCGACGTATCCCTCGTCCCTGCCGGGGCCGTTGAGGGACAGCACCGCGCCGACCATCTGCCCGTCCGCGAACGCGATCGGTGACGCCGCCGGTTCGAACGTCGCGCGTTCGACGGTGTGGCGGGCCCACTCCTCGTACGGCTGCCGCCGCTGCTGCCACTCGTCGAAGGCGTCCTCGGCGAGCCGGTGCACCGCGTGCGCGTCGCCGGGGCGGAACGGCCGGACAGTGATCCCCTCGGGCGGCTCGGGCACGACCGGCTCCTCGGGCATCGCGAACTCCAGCAGCCACTCGGTGACGAGAGGGGAGTACCCGTTCGGCATCAGCAGGGCGACGGCCGCCCGATCGCTGTCCGAGACGGTCTGGGCGAGCCGATCCCCGCCCCGCTGCCGGGCCCGTGCCTCGGCGCGCGCGAGCAGTGACCGGCCCAGTCCCCGTCCTCGGTGGTCGGGGTGGACGTCGACCGTGGACCGCCGCCCCCGCACCCACGCCCAGCCCGCCGGCCGCCCGTCGCGGTCGTGGACGAGCACGGAGTCGCACGCGAGGTCCAGACCGGGCTGGGCGAGATCGGCGGCGATGGCGTCGGCGTCGGTCGTGGCACGGCCGTGCAAGCGGTGTTCGCACGCGGCGACCAGGCGGTGGATCTCCGGGACGTCGGCGGTCGTCGCCGGGCGGCTCCGGTAGCCGGTCGGCAGGTGGGGAAGGGCAGAGTCGGGCACAAGGCGAACCCTGCGCCGTCCGCGTCCGCCTGTCGACCCGATTTCCCCGGCCGGCGTCGCCCCGGGTGCGGTCGAGCCCCGTTCCGACGCCGAGGGGTCCCGCTGCATGATGGAGACATGATCACCGTGCACCTGACCTACGAGATCGACGCCGACAAACTGGAGGACTTCGAGGAGTACGGCCGCCGCTGGGTCGGACTGGTCAACCGCTTCGGCGGGACCCACCACGGTTACTTCCTGCCCAGCGAGGGCGACAGCGACATCGCCTACGCCCTCTTCTCGTTCCCGAGCCTTGCCGCGTACGAGCAGTACCGCACGGACAGCACGACCGATCCGGAGTGCCAGGAGGCGTTCGAACTGGCACGTCGCACGCGCTGCATCAGGCGGTACCTGCGCCGCTTCCTCCGCCCGCTCGACGGGGTGTCCTGACCCGTCGGCGGCGCGTCCCAGGAGGTCCCGCGGGCGCCGACCGCGGGACCCCCGTCACGTCCCGGGCGGTCAGGACAGGATCTCGACGTACCCGTCGGTCGCGTGCACCCGGATCCGCTGCCCGTCCCGGATCAGCCGGGTGGCCCGGTCCACGCCCACGACCGTCGGCAGACCGTACTCCCGGGCGATCACCGCGCCGTGCGTCATCAGCCCGCCCACCTCCGTCACCAGGCCCGTGATCCCGACGAACAGCGGCGACCAACTGGGGTCGGTGAAGGCGGTGACCAGGATGTCGCCCGTCTCCAGATCGGCCTGCGCCATGTCGAGGACGACGCGGGCCCGGCCCTCGACGACCCCGGCCGACACCGGCAGGCCGACGAGGGCGCCGGCCGGCACGTCGTCGCGCCGGTACGCCCCGGTGACGGCCTCGCCGTCCGAGGTGAGGACCCGGGGCGGCGTCAGCGCGTGGTACGACCGGAACGCCTCCTTGCGCTGCTGAACGAGCCGGTCGTCCACCCGGTTCGAGCGCGCGGCGTGCCGGAACTCCTCGAACGTGAGGTAGAAGACGTCCTCGGCGGCCGAGAGCACACCGGCCCGCACGAGCCGTTCGGCCTCCCTCAACAGTGCCTGCTTGTAGAGGAAGTAGCGGCTGACGATGCCGTACTTGGGGTACTCCCGATAGCCGATGAAGGCCCGGACCTGGTCGATCATCCGCTGCGTCTCGTCGGCCTTGCGGTCACCGTCGGGCAGGTCCCGCAGGCGTGCCAGCACCTCCGCCGCCTTCTTCTCCGCCTTCTGCCGGCCCTCCTCGAAGCGCCGCGCGGCGGCGCCCGGTTCGATGTTCCTGACGTTGTCGAGGATCACGGGCACGAGCGTGGAGGGTCGCTCGCGCCAGCGCGGCCGCGTGATGTCGATCTCGCCGACGCAGCGCATGCCGTACCGGTCGAGGTATGCCTGGATGGCGTCGCGAGCCTCGGCGCCGCCCGCGAGCGCGGCCAGCTCGTCGAGGAAGTCGTCGTCCTGAACGTCCTGCAGGAACGCCACCACCTCCGCGTGGGGACGGATCACGTCCGCGACGTCGAGCAGCGCCAGTCCCATCTCCGACGTGACGTTGCCGGGGGCCGACAGGGTGAGCGTGTCGGCCGCGTTCTTCTCGCCGAGCCACTCCTGCAGCCTGTCGTTGAGCCACCAGGTGGCCTCCATCGCCACCATGATCGCCCGGATGTTCAGCGGATCGCCGACGACGCGCTTGTGCTCCTCGAAGGCCTCCAGCAGGAAGTCGAACAACGCCGGCCCGCTCTGGGCGCCGATGCCGCGCTCCAGGGCGGCGACGGACGCCTGGCTGCGGGCGATGAGCTCCGCGACGACCGCCGGATCGGTCTCGGTCGGGTCGGGCCCACCGCCGACCGGCGGCCCGCCGGGAGCCGCGTCGGGGAGCGACGGCACGAAGCCGTCGCGCTCGAGGACGGTCTCCAGCGCGTCCCTGGTCAGCGGATCGCCCCTGCCGATGACGTCGAGGAGACCCGCGCGGCTCGCGGGTGCGGCCAGACGCGGGGTGACGTCGACGAACAGCCGCCCCCCTGCCTCGTGCATCGGGACCATGGCCGTCAGCCGCCACATGGACAGCCCCAGGGGCTTCATGGGGTCGGTCATCATCTGACCGTGGCCGACGGAGACGTACACATGGTTCTCCCGGTCGCCGCTCTCCCGGACGGGGACGGGGAACAGCGTCGTGATCGGCCGGCTCTGGACGATCCGGAAGTCGCCGTCGACCAGGCACCATTCGACGTCCTGCGGGCGGCCGAAGTGCGCTTCGATCCGCCGGCCGATCCGAACGAGCCGCACCGCCTCCGCGTCCGTCAGCGCCGGCCGCTCCCGGAGCCGCGGGTCGACGGCCACCTCGCGCGTACCGCCCGCGGGCAGGGCGTGCAGGGCCCGGTGTTTGGCGGCGACCGTCCTGGCGACGACCTCGTCGTCCCGCACCCTGAAGACATCCGGGTTCACCAGGCCGGAGACCAGCGCCTCACCGAGGCCGAGACCGGCGTCCACGGTGGCGACCTTCCGGTTGCCGGTGACGGGGTCGGCCGTGAACAGGACGCCGGACGCCTGAGGGAGGATCATCCGCTGCACGACCACGGCCATGTGGACCGTGCGGTGGTCGATGCCGTTGCGCCGGCGGTACACCACGGCCCGCTCGGTGAACAGCGAGGCCCAGCACCGGCTGACGTGTTCCAGGACCGCCGCCGGTCCCACGACGTTCAGATACGTGTCCTGCTGGCCGGCGAAGGACGCCGTCGGAAGGTCCTCCGCCGTGGCGCTGGACCGGACGGCGCAGGCGGCGTCCTCACCCAGCTCGGCGAGCGCGTCGGCGATCGCACTCGCCAACTCGCGCGGGACGGCCAGCCCTTCGATGGTCCGCCGGATCTCCGCACTCAGCGCGCGGACCGCGTCCCCGTCCTCCGGACCCAGACGCGACAACTGATCGAGCCGATCGTCCAGCGACGGCGCCTGGGCCATGACCCGCCGGAAGGCGTCCGTCGTCACGCAGAACCCGGCCGGTACCCGGATGCCCTCGATCCGCGACAGCTCGCCGAGGTTCGCGCCCTTGCCCCCGACGGCCGCGACCTTCGTCCCGTCGACGTCGTGAAGATTCCACACGTACGGCCCGCTCATCGCCGCGCCTCCGAAGCATTCGTGTTCCGTCGCAGTGCCCTGGCCGACCGGATCACCGGCGCGGACGCTCTCCACGGCCACACCGCGTTTGCCTTCCCGCCGATGTCATCGTGTCCCCGGTACGTCGACAACACACGCACTCGCGCCCTCATTTCCGCAGGTTGTGGCCTTGGCCGACGATTCTGCGGCACCCCCCGGGCCTTGCCGCAAGCCCCCCGGTGCGCTATACGTTGAGAAGGGTGAGGAGAGGGAACTCCTTGCCCTTCTCTTTTTTGCCGACGGCGGCCGTGCTGAGCGACCACGCGCTGCGGGCAGCTGGAGCCGCAGGCCCGGTCGACGGCCCGCGCGCCGATTCCGGAGGCTCGGCCTAGTCTGTAGCAAGGGGGCGATCGGGTGAATCGCGCACCGAGAGGCACCCCCTGATGGACGACTACCCGCTGATCGAGAACCACGGACTCATCGGTGACCTGCAGACCGCGGCGCTGGTGACCACCGACGGCAGCGTCGACTGGTTCTGCGCGCCGAGATTCGACTCGCCCAGCGTGTTCGGCGCGCTGCTGGACAAGGAAAAGGGCGGCCACTGCACGATCCGGCCGCAGCACCAGGCGTACGCCACCAAACAGCTGTACCTCCCCGACACGGCGATCCTGGTCACCCGGTTCATGACCGAGGCGGGCGCCGGTGAGGTGGTCGACTTCATGCCGGTGACCGGCACGTCGGTCATGGAGGGGCACCGACTCGTGCGCATGGTGCGCTGTGTGCGCGGCAGGATGACGTTCGACGTCGAGGTGGAGCCGCGGTTCGACTACGGACGCAAGAGCCACCGCCTGCATCTCAGCGAGCACGGGGCGGTGTTCGTCTCGGAGGACGGCGTCGAGGTCACCGTCCACCCCATCCGTGAGCCGGAGGACGAGCGGCTGCTCGATCTGCTGACCGACCGGCGGGACTCCCTGCACTTCACGCTCACTCTGGAGGCCGGCCAGGAACGCGGAATGGTCCTCGAACGGTCTTCCGGCGGACCGCCCAGGGAGATGCGCCTCGCCGAGTACGGCCGGCTCTTCGACGAGACGATCGCGTTCTGGCGTTCCTGGCTGCGTCAGTCGCGCTACACGGGGCGCTGGCGCGAGACCGTGGAGCGCTCCGCGATCACGCTGAAGCTGATGACCTTCGCCCCGACGGGCGCGGTGGTGGCCGCGCCGACGGCCGCGCTTCCGGAGCAACTCGGGGGCGAGCGCAACTGGGACTACCGGTTCACCTGGATCCGCGACGCCTCCTTCTCGGTGTACGCCCTGCTCGGGCTGGGTTTCACCGACGAGGCCCGGGCCTTCATCCAGTGGCTCTCCGACCGCGTCGGGGAACACGCGGGCAAGGACGGCGACACCGGTCCGCTGAACGTCATGTACGCGGTGGACGGCTCCTCCGACCTGACCGAAACGACGCTCGACCACTGGGAGGGCTACGCGGGCTCCGCGCCGGTGCGCATCGGCAACGGCGCCGCCACACAACTCCAGCTGGACATCTACGGAGAGGCGCTCGACAGCATCTACTTCGCACACCGGCACGGTCTGCAGGTGGGGCACCATGGATGGCGGGCGCTGCTCACCGACCTCGACTGGCTCGTCGACCACTGGGACCAGGCGGAGGAAGGCCTGTGGGAGACCCGCGGCGGCCGCGAGAACTTCACCTACGGCCGCGTGATGTCCTGGGTGGCCTTCGACCGTGCGCTGCGGCTCGCCGAGTCCAACGGCCGGCCGGCCGGCGTCGAACGCTGGCGCGGCGCCCGGGACGACTGCTACGAGCAGGTCATGTCCAAGGGATGGAACGAGGCACGTCGGGCCTTCGTCCAGCATTACGGCGGCGACGTGCTCGACTCCTCGCTGCTGCGCATGTCGACGGTCGGCTTCATCACCCCCGAGGACCCCATGTGGTCCTCGACCCTGGACGCCATGGAGGAGGAACTGGTCAGCGACAGCCTGGTCTACCGCTACAACCCCGAGGCCTCACCCGACGGCCTGCGCGGCTCCGAGGGCACGTTCTCGCTGTGCACCTTCATGTACGTCGACGCCCTGGCGCGAGCGGGCCGCACCGAGAAGGCGCGGCTCGTGTTCGAGAAGATGATGGGGTACGCGAACCATCTGGGCCTGTACTCCGAGGAGATCGACCCGACGGGACGCCAACTGGGCAATTTTCCCCAGGCGTTCACCCATCTCGCCCTCATCGACGCGGCCATCACCCTGGACGCAGCGCTCAACCGCACCTAGGCCGGTTCGGATCACTCTCGTCGGGCCGAGCCTGTCGGCGAGTGCGGTGAGCGCCGGCCGGACCGGTGTCAGCCGCCGGTCGCGAAGCCGGGGAAGAGGGTCATCCCGCCGTCCACGAAGAGCGTGGTGCCCACCACGTAGTCCATGAGATCGGAAGCGAGACCCACGACCGCGTGGGCGATGTCCTCGGGGTCGCCGACGCGGTCGTAGGGGATCAGCCGCAGAAGGTCCTCGCGGGCCTCGGGGGTGTCCCAGGCACTGCGGTTGATGGGAGTCTTGATGGCTCCCGGGGCGACGGCGTTCACGCGGATCTTCTTCGGCGCGAGCTCCTGGGCGAGGGTCTCCATCATCATCTGCACACCGCCCTTGGAGGCGGCGTAGTTGACGTGCCCGGCCCACGGGATGACCTGGTGCACGGAGCTCATGCAGATGATCTTTCCGGCGGCGCGCGACACCTCGGGGACGACCCCGCGGCGCAGGAACTCCTTCGTCGCCTCCCTCGCACACAGGAACTGCCCGGTCAGGTTGACCTCGAGGACCTTCTGCCACTGCGCGAGCGTCATCTCGGTGAACGCGGCGTCCCGTTGCATCCCGGCGTTGGCCACGAGGATGTCGATCGTGCCGAACTCCTCGACCATCCGGTTCGTCATGGCGACGACCTGCTTCTCGTCGGAGACGTCCGCCTCGTAGGCCGCCGCTCGCACGCCGTACGACCTGATCTCCTCCACCACCTTGTCGGCCTCTTCCCGGCCGGCCACGTAGTTCACGACCACGTCGGCTCCGGCCCGGCCCAGCGCGACCGCGGTCGCCAGGCCGATCCCGGAGTTCGCCCCGGTGACCAGGGCCTTCTGGCCTTTGAGCAGGTGGGCTGGGATCACGTCACGGGGCGCACTCTCGGTCGGACTCACGACGGCTGTCTCCTCCACTGCGCGGCCGGGTCTTCCAGGGCCCACCTCACGGCCCCGGGGTCAGACATTCACCCAAGCATCGCGGCGGCGCGGCGGCGCGTCGTGGGGAGCGGCCTTGGGCCGACCGGGGGAGGAGATTCGCCCACCGGATCTCGGGCGCCGGGGGCGGAGTGCGGAACGCCGGGTGCGGGACATGAAAGGCCCCGGGGTGGGCGCACACGGTCCCACGGCGGCGGCTCAGGCAGGTGTGCACGGGCGCTCACGTCAGGGTCAGCCGAGGAGCTGACGCTTCTGTGCCTCGAACTCGTCCTCGGTGAGGATGCCCTGAGCCTTGAGGTCGGCGAGCTGCCTCAGCTGGTCGATCTTGGCGGTCATGTCGTCGGCGTGCGTCTGCGAGGCGGCGGGTGCGGGGGCGGCCGCCTGCTGCTCGGCGGCCTGGCGGGTACTGTCCTGCTCGGCCCACCGGCCGGCCTGCCGCCTCGAGACGCGGTTGGACACGGCGGTGGCCGTCCCCGCGACCACGGCGGTGCGGGCCACACCGCGAAGAAGTCCTGGCATGTCACTCATCTCCCTGGGTCGGTGCGAAGTCGGGCCGCACGGCGGGCGGTGCGCGGCGCGGGCGGTGTCAGGGGGCGGTCACGGGGCCGCCGGCTCGGTGGCGTCCAGCGATGCCATCAACGCGTCCACGGGGATGCGTCCGCCGGCCACCATCTGGGCGCCGCCGCGTCGCAGCGCACGCGCCAGGGGAGCGGCCCACAGGTTCTCGTACACGATGACGGCGGCGGAGTTCCCCGGCTCGAGCGCGGCCCCGGCCTCGTCCAGGTCGCCCTGGTCGAGCAGACCGGAGGAGGCTCCCTCGAACACCGTCAGCTCGGCCCGGTCGCCGAGCTCCCTGAATTCCACTGCGGCGACCGATCCGTCGGCGCCCTTCTGGATGAAGACGAGGTCGAGGATGCGGATGACGCCGTCCTCCACCAGCTCGACGAGCAGGGGCATGCCCTCGCCCGTCATGCGGCTTCCGGGGAACTCGACGATCAGATAGTCGATGGGCCCCATGTCCGCGACGTCCTGTTGCATGGCCACTCCTCAGCGGTGGGTCCGGCCCGGCCGTGTTCCGCCGCGGTGTCGGTCGCCCGCGCCCGGATCCGAGGGACGGTGCTTTCCAGCCATTGCAGCACTGGGTCAGGGGCGCTGCATGTCCGGGACGTCAGGGACATCAGTACGTCCGTCACGTCGCGGACGTGTGACCTGGCCGGGACGGCCGTGGCATGGCCGGGGCGGCAGGGGGCGCGGCGTGGCGGCCCGGGTCTCGGGTGCGGAGGATGCAGCATGCACGGGATTCCGCTCCGGATCGTTTTGTGCGTTTAGTCCATGATCGCCCTATGCTGTTGTGCGGGAGAGCTCGAGCAGTCGACGTGCCGGCGCCGAGCCGGCGGGAAGCGGGCTTCCATGGCTGAGCGATTGAAAATGCACGGATTGGTCGGCGAACTGGCGGCCGAGTTCGTGGGCACCATGATTCTCATCCTCTTCGGCTGTGGCGTGGTGGCCCAGGTGGTCGCCGGCGGAGCGCTCACGACACCGCCGGGGGGACTCGGAAACCACGACAGCATCGCCTGGGCCTGGGGCCTCGGCGTCACCCTGGGCGTCTACGTCGCGGCACGACTGAGCGGCGCCCACCTCAATCCCGCGGTCACGGTCGCCCTGGCCACGTTCAAGGGCTTCCCGTGGCGCAAGGTCGCCCCCTACGCGCTGGCGCAGACCGCCGGCGCCTTCGTGGCGGCACTCCTCGTGCGGTGGAACTACACCGAGGCGCTGGCGAAGGCCGACCCCGGGCACACCATCAAGACGCAGGGCGTGTTCTCCACGCTCCCCGCCAACGGCAATCCGAACCTGCCGGTCCACGAGTGGGGCGCGTTCCGCGACCAGATCATCGGCACCGCGATCCTGCTCCTGCTGATCCTGGCCGTCACGGACCTGCTGAACACGCCGCCTGGCGCCAACCTGGCCCCGTTCATCGTCGGTCTGATCGTCGTGGCCATCGGCATGGCGTGGGGCACCAACGCGGGGTACGCGATCAACCCGGCACGTGACTTCGGACCCCGATTGGCCAGTTTCATCACGGGCTACGGCACGGCATGGCGAGATCAGTACGGGAACCTCTACTTCTGGGTGCCGATCATCGGCCCCCTGATCGGCGGCCTGCTCGGCGCCGGGCTCTACAAGGCCTTCATCGGCCGGTTCCTGCCTACGGCGGAGCCGGAGCCTCCCGGCCGTGTTCCGGCCCCCGAGGAATGACCCCCACAGCAGAGGCGGCAACCCATGGCTGACTTCGTGGGCGCGGTGGACCAAGGCACCACCAGCACCCGTTTCATGATCTTCGACCACTCCGGCAACGAGGTGGCGAAGCACCAGCTGGAGCACGCACAGATTCTCCCGCGCTCGGGGTGGGTCGAGCACGACCCGGTGGAGATCTGGGAGCGGACCAACTCGGTGATCCAGAACGCTCTGCGGCACGGCAACCTCTCACCCGAGGACCTGGCCGCGATCGGCATCACCAACCAGCGTGAGACCACGGTGGTCTGGGACCCGCGCAACGGACGTCCCTACTACAACGCCATCGTCTGGCAGGACACCCGCACCGACTCCATCGCGGCGGCCCTCGAGCGTTCGGGCCGGGGCGACGTGATCCGGCGCAAGGCGGGGCTGCCGCCGGCGACCTACTTCTCCGGCGGCAAGATCCAGTGGATCCTGGAGAACGTCGACGGCGTCCGCGAGGCGGCGGAAGCGGGCCACGCCCTCTTCGGCAACACCGACGCCTGGGTCCTGTGGAACCTCACCGGCGGCCCCGACGGCGGCGTCCACGCCACCGACGTGACCAATGCCAGCCGCACCATGCTCATGGACCTGGAGACCCTCGACTGGGACGACGAGCTGCTGGGCTTCTTCGACATCCCCCGGCAGATGCTCCCCACCATCAACCCGTCCTCCCACCGCGAGGCGTTCGGCGTGACCCGCACCTCCCGGCCGCTCCGCGCCGCCATCCCCATCGCCGGGGTGCTCGGCGACCAGCAGGCGGCCACCGTGGGACAGGTCTGCTACGCGCCGGGCGAAGCCAAGAACACCTACGGCACGGGCAACTTCCTCGTCCTCAACACCGGTACGGAGCTGGTGCGTTCGCAGCACGGCCTGCTCACGACCGTGGCGTACCAGTTCGGCGACAGTCCGGCGGTCTACGCCCTGGAGGGCTCCATCGCCGTCACCGGGTCCGCGGTGCAGTGGCTGCGCGACCAGATGAAGATCATCAAGGATGCGGCGGAGAGCGAGACCCTGGCGCGCTCCGTCGAGGACAACGGCGGAATGTACTTCGTTCCCGCCTTCTCCGGTCTGTTCGCTCCGTACTGGCGGTCCGACGCGCGTGGGGCGATCGTCGGTCTGGCCCGCTACAACGACAACGGCCACCTGGCCCGGGCGACCCTGGAGTCCATCTGCTATCAGAGCCGCGACGTCGTCGAGGCCATGGAGCAGGATTCCGGAGTCCACCTGGACGTGCTGAAGGTGGACGGCGGGGTCACGGCCAACGACCTGTGCATGCAGATCCAGGCCGATGTCCTCGGGGTTCCGGTCAGCCGTCCGGTCGTCGCCGAGACCACCGCGCTCGGAGCGGCCTACGCGGCGGGTCTGGCCACCGGATTCTGGCGTGACACCGACGAGCTGCGCACCCACTGGCAGGAGTCCAAGCGCTGGGAGCCCCAGTGGTCCGAGGACCAGCGCGCGGAGGGTTACGCGGGCTGGAAGAAGGCGGTGGAGCGCACGCTCGACTGGGCCAAGGTCGAGTAGTCGCGAAGGTCGAGCAGTCCGGACGGGACCGGGCGCCGCCCGTGCCATCGGGCGGCGCCCGGTCCCGGCGTGCGCGAAGACGCAGCCCGTGGCCGGCCGAGCCGCCGCCGAGCCGCCGACCGTGCTCACCCGCCGGGATGGATTCGTGCGTCCGGTGAGGGCAACGCCGCTCGTGGTGGCCGTCGCCGCGTAGGGACGACGCAAGGCTGTCGCGCATGTTCACACCACATACACGACCGGCGCGACAGCGACACGCCGGCCGCCGGTCCCTTCCGGCCCGGGTCGCGGCCGTCGCGGCGACCGTCCTGGCCCTGGTCCTGACTCTCCCCGGCGCCGCGGCCGCTGCCCCGGGCGGGCTGGACGTCACCTTCAGCGGCGACGGCAAGGTGCTCACCGGCATCGCCGACGACGATCATGCCGACGACGTGGCGGTCCAGCCCGACGGGAAGATCGTCTCCGTCGGTGCTTCCGTCGACGCGTCAGCGGTGGAAAGCCGCTTCGCGCTGACCCGCCACAACTCCGACGGCACCCTGGACACCGGCTTCGGCGGTGACGGCACCGTGACGACAGCCGTCAACAACATGGGCCCGAGCCTCCAATGGAGCGAGGCGCACGCCGTGGCGCTCCAGGCCGACGGCAAGATCGTCGTGGTGGGCAGCAGTTGGCGGGACTACGAGGACTGCTGCTGGTTCGTGGTCGCCCGTTACAACTCCGACGGGACCCTGGACGACTCCTTCAGCGACGACGGCCGGGTCTTCGCCGACTTCGACGGACCGACCGAGGCCCTCGACGTGGCCGTCGACCCGGGCGGCAGGATCGTCGCGGCGGGCTATGCCGGCGGGCGGATGGCGGTGCTGCGCCTCACGGGCAACGGCACCCCGGACCCCACGTTCGGCGGCGACGGCACGGTGACCGCCAACCCGGCGGGTCCCGTTCTCCAGGAAGGCGGCGACGGCCGCGCCCTGGCGCTGCAGCCCGACGGCAGGATCGTCGTCGGCGGGCAGGTCGGCTCGACCAGGTTCGACTTCGCGCTGATGCGTTTCAACGCGGACGGCAGCGTGGACACGAGCTTCGACGGCGACGGCATCGTCCGCACGGACTTCGGCGACTACGAGTCCGTGGAAGGACTCGCGCTCCAGCCCGACGGGAAGATCGTCGCCGTCGGCGGCAGCGGCGCCAGGTTCGCCCTGGCCCGCTACCTCCCCAACGGCGCCCTGGACACGGGCTTCGACGGCAACGGCAGGGTGATCACCCCCGGCGGCGGAGCAGCGGACGTCAGACTGCAGCCCGGCGACGGCCGGATCGTCGTCGCCGGAAGCAACGGAACCGGCGGCGATCTCGCCGTCCTGCGCTACAACCCCGACGGCAGCCAGGACACCGGCTTCGGCACCGGCGGCCTCGCGACCGCGGACTTCGGCGGCAACGACGCAGCCCGTGGGGTCGCCCTCCAGACGGACGGCAAGATCGTCGCCGCCGGCGCCGGCGGACCCGGCGACGACTTCGCCCTGGCCCGATTCGAGGGCGGTGGCTCCCCGCCGCCGACCGGCGTGGACCTGTCGGTGACGAAGTCGGGCCCCACCACGGTCAGCATCGGCGACCGGGCCACCTACACGGTCCGGGTGACCAACAACAGCACCACGGCGACCGCCACCGGCGTCTCCCTGTCCGACACCCTCAGCGGCGTCGCCGTCTCCGTCGTCTCGGCGACCACCGGTTCAGGGACCTGCACCATCACCGCCACCACCGCGAGCTGCTCCCTCGGCGTCCTCGCCCCCGGAGCCGTAGCCACGGTGACGGTCGCCGCCGAGCCACGGGCCACCGGCACCCTCACCGACCGGGCCACGGCCGGCGCGGCCCAGACCGACCCGAGCACCGGCAACAACACCGCCACGGCGATCACCACGGTCGACAACGCGAGAGGCTGCACCCGCATCGGCACCAGCGGCAACGACACCATCACCGGAACCTTCGGCAACGACGTGATCTGCGCCCTCGGCGGTGACGACACGGTCGACGCGGGCAGCGGCAACGACACCGTCCACGGCGGGTACGGCAACGACCGCCTCGACGGCGGCCCCGGCAACGACACCCTCACCGCGGGCCCCGGCAACGACAACCTGATCGGCAACTCTGGCACCGACAACCTGAACACCGTCGACAACGTGTCCGGCAACGACACCGCCAACGGCGGTCTCCAGACGGACACCTGCACCACGGACCCCGGCGACACGCGCCTCAGCTGCCCCTGAGCCGCACCGCACACCGGCGACCCGGGCCCCGCACGCCGTGCGGGGCCCGACACGTACCCCGGCCCCCCGGTGTGCGCGCCCGCAGACGCTGCCACCGCCGGGCTGCGCGCGTCGTCGGCTCAAGGCCGGCCGGTCAGGCGGTCAACGGGACAGGCAAGACAGGCGGGGCAACCGCCGGTCGTGCCACTTGCTCAGCAGCAGCGCGAGCATGGCCCCTCCCCCCGGCTCGCAGGCGGAGACAACGAGCCGCACGACCACCACGACGACGCAGGCGCGGGGGGAGCACAGAGGGAACCGCTTCGGCACGAGCCGTCCTGCGGCAGATCGGTAGACATTGATCACGTATATGAACTCGAATGTGCACAGCGGCGTGGTGGGGCGGGGCGGGGTCGCCTGCGGAAATCCCTGTCTGTTCAGTGTGATCTGCGTCTGTGGGCCAGCTTCAGGGTGGTGACAACATTTCGACGATCGATCGGCGTTCACATACTTGTCACCCGCGAGAGGTCGTCCTATCCTCGCGGAGAGAAAGCGCTTTCCCGACGCTGCCGAACGTGGCGGGGAAGCGGCCCGCGGTATCAGCCGTGGGACATGCCTACGCGCCGATACCGATCCGGCGCGAGGCTGACCCGGGCCGACCGCACCGAGATGCGCCGCGGAACTCCGGGGCGCACTCCCGGCTCGGCTCGGGCTGCACCCCGGGCCGCCCGGGAGTGCGTTCCGGGCGCGGATGCATCGCTGCATCGCGGTCACACCACGGCCGCGGCCGCGTGACGAGCCTGCTCGCCACGGCCGCCGGCCGGCAGTTCCCCAGCCCGTTCAGCCGGTCGGTCTCCCGCCCGCGGCGGCGTTTCCCGCTCGCATCGCAGCAACACCGCCCCGCTCGTACGGAAGCGACACCGCCGCCGGTTCCGTATGCGCGGCGGGCCTGACACAGCAATGGGCCGGCAGGGCCAAGTCGTCCAAATGAATGACATGAGCATGACGGGTTGGGGGCTCCTTGACTGCTCACGACGGCCCTCGACGGCCGGACACGTCCAGGACGTGGCAGGCAGGCACCCCCGGTACTCGACGACGAAAACGAGGCGAGAATGAGAAAGCCAGTCGCTCTGCGACTCTCCGCGGCACTTGGCACGCTGACCCTGGCGGCGGCGACCGGCATGGTCCTGTCGCTGCCCGCCGCGTCGGCGGCAGGCGCCGGCGCGACCGGGTTCGCCACCCAGAACGGCGGCACCACCGGCGGCGCCGGAGGGGCCACGGTCAGGGCCACCACGGGCACTCAGATCCACCAGGCCCTGTGCAGCCGGGCCACCAGCAGCACCCCGATCGTCATCCAGGTCGAGGGGACCGTCACCGTCGGCAACACGGCGAAGGTGTCGGGCGGCAGCTGCAACACCGCCGCCGGCGTGATCGAGCTGAAGGGCATCAGCAACGTCACCCTCGTCGGCGTCGGCGGTGGGGCCGTGTTCGATCAGATCGGCATCCACCTCCGGCAGTCGAGCAACATCATCGTGCAGAACGTGACCGTCCAGAACGTGAAGAAGTCCGGTTCGCCCACCTCCAACGGCGGCGATGCCATCGGCATGGAGCGCGACGTGCACAACGTCTGGGTCGACCACGCCACGCTGACCGCCTCCGGCGGCGAATCGGCAGGCTACGACGCCCTGTTCGACATGAAGGACGACACCCGGTACGTGACGCTGTCCTACAGCGTCCTGCGCAACTCCGGTCGAGGGGGCCTCGTCGGCTCCAGCGACAGCGACCTCGGCAATGGTCCCGTCACCTTCCACCACAACCGGTACGAGAACATCGACTCCCGTACGCCCCTGCTGCGTGGCGCGACCGCGCACATCTACAACAACTACTACGTCCGGCTGAACGAATCGGGCATCAATCCCCGCGCCGGCGGCAAGGCCAAGGTCGACAACAACTACTTCAAGGACTCCAAGGACGTCCTCGGCACCTTCTACACCGACCTGCCGGGGTACTGGCAGGTCGGCGGGAACGTCTTCGACAACGTGACGTGGACGGCGCGGGGCGAGGACAACAACCCCGCAGGACCGAACCCGACGTCGAACACGACCGTCGCCATTCCCTACGCCTACAGCCTGGACGCCGCGTCCTGCGTGTCGGCGATCGTGACCGCGACGGCGGGCGCGAACACCGGGCTCAAGGTGTCGGACGGCAACTGCGCCGCGACGACGCCGACCGCGACGCCCCCCTCGAATCCCACGCCCACGCAGACGCCCACCGCTACATCGTCGGCGCCCACCGGGGCCAACCTGAGCCTCGGTGCGGCCGCGGCCGCCGACGGCTCCAGCAAGGCGTCCGGCACCAGCTACGGCAATGTCCGCGACGGTGACGCGAGCACGTACTGGTCACCGGCCGGCTCCACCGGATCCATCTCGATCAAGTGGGGGACGACGACCGCCATCTCCAAGGTGACCCTTCGGGAGGCTGCCGGAGCCGCGGGCGACATCCGTTCCTGGCGGGTGCTCAACGGCGACACCGGGGCGGTGCTGTCCTCGGGCAGCGGAGCGGGCACGATCTCCTTCACCGCCACCTCACTGAAGAAGGTCACCTTCGAGATCACGGGGTCCAGCGCCACGCCGAAGGTGGCCGAGTTCGAGACCTACGCCTGACCGAACGGCGACGCCGGGCCGGCCGCGCAGGCGGCCGGCCGGTTCCCTCCCGCCGACCCCTCGACTCAGCCCGCCCCGCCCCCGTGGCGTCTGGCCTGCGGTGCCGGATCCATGGCCGCTCTTCGGATGGCACGACGCTGGGCAGCCGTGGTGGCGCCCCAGATCCCGTCGTCCTCGCCGTGCTCGAGGGCCCAGTCGCGGCAGGCGACGAGCACGGCGCAGCGGCGGCAGACGGCGCGGGCCAGGGACGCCTCCGCGCCGGGAGCCGCGACGTCCGACAGCGGAAAGAAGATCTCGGGATCCTCTCCGATGCACGCGGCGCGTTCGCGCCAGTCGTCGGATTCCGGGTGTTCGCAACATGAGCGGGTCATGGTGCACCTCTCAAAGCCGCCCGAGGGCAGGACGAGCGATGGTCGCGGCGCGCCACAGCGCCGCGACTCCGGCAGAGGTTCCGAGCATCTTAGGCTTGTATGTCTCATTTGCGATAGGGGGTGACGGCGGCCCGCCCGCGATCCAGGACCGCGACGGCACGAAGCGGTCGCTGCTGTGGACCGGGCTCGACCGCCCCGGGGTCCGGAAGGCCCGGTCGACCACAGCTTCGCGGGCCGCCCGCCCGATGGGCCGCAGGGCTCCTCGGCGGGGGCTCGACTTCCGCATGGCCGAGGGCTCTGCGCTCACCTCATGAACGCGATCACGGCTCCCCGTGCCGGGCTATCCGTCGCGTCGTGGCTGGGATCCCGCAAGCGGAAGGAGGTCATACCTTGCGCAGAATCTCCGCCACCCTTTCCCACTCCACGTGCTGGGCGGCAATGCTCCCGATCCGGTCCATGTCGCGCCTGTCTCTTTCGGCGCACTGCCGCATGCCGGGAATGAAAGTTTTCCCACCCCTGGGGAGGTCGGATATTCCAGACCTGATCTCGGGCAGTATGTTGACGCCACGCAAAGACAGGCCGTATGCGGCTTGAACGCGTGATCGCAGGTGATAGCGTGCGGCTCCTATTCCCAGCCTGCGGACCCGAAGTCCCCACCGGGACTGGCGGCTGTAACTCACCAGGAGAATGTACGGCTCCAGGGCGTAGTAGATCTCCAAGAGGCGCGTATGCATTTGAGAGAACAGGGCTTTTTCGCGCAGGGCCGAGTTCTCGAGATAGGCCGACAGGTTACTCAGGGCATTGATGACAAGCGGTGCGTACTCCAGGTATTTTTCGCATTGCTGCTGTCCGTCCGGCGGTGACGAAGAAGGCCTTGTGTTGGAGGCCAGCCAGTCGACGAGCTGGCTTGCGCGGTCGTCCAGCGACCCGCGGAAAGCAGGCACATCGTAAAGCAGGTACATCGCCTCGCTTTCAATCTCACGCCACTCTGTGTGCATCGAAGAAAGCGACTCCGCACTGCGCTGACGCTGCACGATCCGCAGTTGGGAAATGCCGAAGACAAGCGCCGTGAAGACTGTGACAGTTTGGATGCAGCCGAAGAGGAGGCTCCAGGCTTCGTATGAGATTCCGGCATAGCTCGAAGCCAGCATGCGCCCCCCAGAGGTCCCCTCAGCCCTTGAGCGTTGGTATGCCCTTGCGTCGGTAACCGCAATCATGTGCGGCAGTGAGCTCGTGCGGCACGGCCCTGCAGTGGGGCGTCGAGTCGTCGGGCGGGATCAATCTGCGGTGCCGCCGTACTGTCTGGGTTCGGCCTCCGCGTGGTGCCCGAAAGGCCGCTGCCGGGCGCATTGTGTCGTTCGGGCGGAGCGGGGCTGTGAATGAGCCCGTCCCAGGCCGCTGATCTGGCCACACTCATGATCGTCACGGCGAAAGCGCGCACATCCTCTGTCGCGCTGCCGGCGGCATCGACCCTTTCGGCAGGGCCGCCGCGGCACTGCTCGCCGGCCTGCCGAGTTCGGGCTGAACCGGACTCGGTTCGCTGATCGCAGAGTTGACCGAAGCACCCGGGTGCGTGATCTTGTGACTGAGCGCCCGAGTCGGCCGTCGACCACTCCAGTCGGCCGCTTCGGCGCTGCCGCGCCTCCGCACCGTCGGCGCCGCCGCCGGGGGCTACTCCTTCGTGCCGACCGTGCGCAGTGCGGCGAGCACCAGTGCCCGGGTGACGGTGACGACTTCGCTCACGCGGACCTGTTCCTGCGGACCGTGTGCGTGGCGTACGTCGCCGGGGCCGTACTGCAGTGTGGGGATGCCCGCCCCGGCGTACAGTCGCAGGTCACTGCCGTACGGGGCGCCTCGCTCAGTTGGTCGCGGGCCGCCGGTGACGTCGGCGTGCGCGTCGCCGACCCGGGCTGCGAGCGGATGCCCGGCCGGCAGCCGCCCGCTGGCGAACTGTCCGCCGGGCCACGTCACCGTGGCCGGGTGGGAGCGCAGCCAGGGGTCGGCCGCGCAGGCTTCGGCCACGCACGCCTCCAGTTCGGTGCGTGCCCGGGCAGGGTCCTCGCCCAGCCGGACGCCCAGTCTTCCTTCGGCCACCAGCAGGTCGGGCACGCTGCTGGCCCAGTCGCCGGAACGGACGGTGCCGACGGACAGCGGGTAGGGGATGGGGTATTCGGACATGAGTGGGTCGCAGCCGGCGTTGCGGCGGGCTTCCAGGTCGGCGAGCGCGCGGTGGATGGGCAGATAGGCGTCGATGGCGCTCACTCCCACGTATCTGGTGCTGCCGTGGGTGGCCCGGCCGGGTACCTGGATGCGAAAGGTCAGGGCGCCGGCGTTCGCAGTCATGAGCGCGCCGCCGGTCGGTTCGGTGATGATGCAGGCGTCACCGGTGTGGCCGCGTTCGAGGGTGCCGAACGCTCCGAGTCCTCCGTCCTCTTCGCTGACCACGAAGTGCGCGGACAGTCGGCCGCGCAGCCTTGCGCCCGCCTCCCGTATCGCGGCCAGGGCGGCGAGTATCGCCACCACCCCCGCCTTCATGTCGCACGCTCCTCGGGCATGCACCACGTCCCCGGCGACCCGGGGGCGGAAGGGGTCGCCCTCCCATCGCGCCAGGTCCCCGGAGGGGACGACGTCGACGTGCCCCTGGAGGACCAGGGTCGGCCCGTCGCCCTGGGGCCGCGTGCCGCCGACCAGGCCCCACGCCTCCGTGCGCGGGGCCTCGCTGCCGGGAAACCGGGGATGGGCACGCAGCTCGGGCAAATTCATGGACCACAGGTCGACATCGAGGTCCATCCGCTCCAGACGCCGGGCCAGGACGTGCTGGATCTCGGACTCCGCGGCGCTCCCCGTCACGCTCGGGACGGCGAGGAGTTCCAGCAGCAACCGGGCGATGGCCGCCTCGTCCACCGCGCCCAGCGCGGAGGCTTCCACATCGCTCAGACGTGCTGTCATCTCGACACTTCTCCCGGCACGTGACATCAGGACAAGCCGGAGACTATGTTCGGCGGGCAACGCAAGCAATCGCCATTTGATGCTGCCTACCGTCGCTTTCTTGCAATGTCAGCGGGCTCACGGCGATTCCTTGCGCCGAGCGGCGGGCTCTGACGTCTGGAGTGAGGTCATGGACGCCATCGATCAAGCGATCATCCGCTACGTGATGCACCACGCACGCGCCCCGTACGCCCAGATCGGCAAGGCGGCCGGGCTGTCCGCGCCCGCCGCCAAGCGGCGTCTCGACCGTCTGGTGGCCACCGGCGCGATCCGCGGTTTCACCGCTCTCATCGATCCTCAGGCGTTGGCCTGGCACACCGAGGCTTTCGTCGAGATCTACTGCACCGGCAATCCCACCCCCGCCGAACTGTGCCGAGCCCTGGAGGGCATCCCCGAGGTCGTCGAAGCCTGTACCGTCTCCGGCGCCGCGGACGCGGTCGTCCACATGCTCGCCAGAGACATCACGCATCTGGAACAGGCCATCCAACGCGTGCGCGCCACCGCTCCGGTCGAACGGACCGAGAGCGCCATCGTGCTCTCCCGGCTGCTGAACCGGCCTCGCGTGTGAGCGACACCGTGGGATCACCGCGAGCGCCGAGGCTCACGTCGTCCGCCGGCCGGCGGTGGCGCTCGAAGGGGCCGACTGACGGAAGCGGAAACCGAAGCGCACATCGAAGAGGAGACCGAAGCGGCAGGTCAGGGCGGAGCAGGTCGGACTCCGGTGAGGGCGCCGCCGCATATGATCGGCCGGTGATCAGTCCTGTCGTTCTCCGGGTCGCCGCGACGCCGGCTGCTCCCGCGCTCGTTCTTCGCCCCTGGAGCCTGGAGGAGGCAGCGCCGCTGGCCGAGGCGTTCCGGGATGCCGAACTGCGCCGGTGGACAAGCCACACCGTGCGGAACGAAGCAGAGGGGACGCGGTGGGTGCGGTCCCAGCAGCAGAGCTGGTCGGCGGGGGACCGGTTCAACTTCGCCGTCCTCGAGGCGCAACCCGACGGCCTCCGCGGGCCGTTGCTCGGCAGTGTGGTCCTCAAGGGCGTCGCGTCCGGCGAACCGGCCGCCGAGGTGGGCTACTGGACCGCGGCCCACGCCCGTGGGAAGGGAGTGGCCTCTCGCGCCGTGGACGCACTCTGCGGCTGGGCCTTCGGCGCCTTCGAAGCCGACGGGCTGGAGCGTCTCGAACTCCTCCACCAGGTGGACAACCGGGCGTCGTGCCGGGTCGCGCAGAAGAGCCGGTTCGACTTCCACCGCGTTCTGCCTGCGGCGCCACCTTCCTTCCCCCACCCGGGCCACCTGCACGTACGTCGCGCGAGCCACTGACGAGCCACCGACGAGCCGCTGACACCCTCGCGCCCGTCCCGCAGGCGAGTCGGTGAGTCAGTGGGCCGGTGGGTTGGTGGGCCGGTGGGCCGGTGGGTCGGGACGCGGGGGTCAGTTCCGCGGCGGCCCCTACTGGCGACGTCGATCCGCTCTACCACCGGGCGCTCAGGTGGGCAGGTCGTGCTCGCTGATCGCGTGGCGGCAGCTGCTGCGTTTGCATCGCCCGAGCGGGCCGCCGGCCTGGAAGTCGGGGCACGGGCAGGACAGGCAGCGGACGCGCTCACTCGGGTCGGGCCCACCCAGCCCGTCGTCCGTCAGTCTCACCCGGGTGGTTTCCCGGACGTGTCCCGTGTGCTCGCCGACTCTGTGGGGATCGGCCTCGCTCTCCTCAAAGGCCTTCTTCTGGGCGTCCGTTGGGTCGTAATGCATGGTGCCTCCAGACGTGGAGGTGACGGCGACGGCATACCGTCTCTCCCCCCAAGATGACCCGGTGGACGCCCGCTCGCACGTCGAGCGTGCGTACCGCTGCCGGCGCTCCGCCCACCCCACCTGCGGTGTGCCCTCCGCACGTCCGACAGGCCCCGTCCGACAGCCCGACAGCCCGACGGCCCGACGGCCGACGACGGAACCGGCGGTTCACTCCGCGTCGAGCTGGTGGGCGGCCCAGACGTAGGTGTGGGGCAGCAGGTCGGTGATCAGCACGGTGCGGACGCGGTCGCCGTCGCCGACGATGACCTTGAGAGCGGGGAAGTAGTCGAGGAGGGCCTGCCGGCACCGGCCGCACGGCGGGATCACTCCGCGCTCGCGGTCACCCACGGCGACGATCGTGTCCAGCTCGTAGGAGCCCTGGCCGGCTGCCGTGCCGATGAGGACCAGCTCGGCGCAGGGACCGCCGGTGAAGTGGTACGCGTTCACCGCGGTGATGATCCGGCCGTCACGATCGCGGGCCGCCGCCGCCACGGTGTGGTTGTCGCCCCGACAGCGGGTGCGGGCGACCTGCGCTGCGGCCTGGATGAGCTCGTGGTCGACGGGGTGGGTCTGCGTGGTCATCTTCTTCGCCTTCGTGAGGGGTCAGATGACGTTGACCTGCGCGAGGAGCGCGCGCAAGTGGATATCGGCGACGCCTGCGATCACGGGGTGTGCGCCGACGGGGGCGAGCCGGGGCAGGGCGTCTGTTCACTCGCTCGAGCAGAGCCCGCCGGGCACAATCGGCGGATGCCGATCACCGCGGAGCAACTGCTCGCCGCCCTCGAACCGCTGCCGTTCCCCGCCCGCCTGACCCTGACGGCGCGAACCGCACGCGGGCTCGCGGACGACGGGGCACTCGCCCCACTGCTGTCCGAGCTGGACGGGCGCGGGCCGTACGAGCGGCGGCTGGCGGCGTTGGCGGCCCTGGTGGGACGGGACGGGGGCTTCCTCGCCGAGCGGTTGGCCGACCCGGATCCGGTCGTCGCCGGATACGCGCTGCGCGGCGCTCGGGAACTGCCCCTACCGGACGAGGCGGTGGAAGAGGCGTACGCCGACGCACCGGCCGTGCTGCGCATCCGGCTGGCCCGTCTGCTCGGCCGCGGGGACCGTCGCGCACTGGCCGAGCGACTGGTGGCGCGCATGCGCGCGCAGTGGGGTGACGCCGAGGCCGCGCGGCTGCTTCCGGCCTGCTCCACCCCTTTCGTGACACGGGAGTTGTCGGGGCTGGCACACGCCGTCGACGACTGGACACGACTGGCGCGCCGGCATCCGGACCCGGTGCTGGACCACGCAGGGCGGGCGCTGGCCGACCGGACCGAGGGGGAGCAGCGGGACGAGTGGTGGCGCCGGCACGCCACCATGGTCGCGGCGCTCGCTCCGATGCGCCCCGAGCGGGTGCTGACGCTGCTGGAACGGCAGGGCCCCGGCAGTCTCCCGCCCGAGCTGAACCGGGGACTGAGCCCCCTGGTGACCGCCGACGCCGATCGCGTCATCCGCTGGATCACCTCGCCCGACCGCCGTGAACAACGCTACGAGCCGATTCCCCCGTCCGGAGTGCTGCACAGGCTCGTGCGGGCGGCCGCACCCTCGTCGCTGGCGGCACTCGGCCGGCACTGGCTCACCCGCGGCAGTCACTTCCCGGCGCTGGTGAAGGCGATCCCGCCCGGCCGGCGCCCCGCGTTCATCGACGCGGTCGCCGTCGAACCGGGCGGCGTGGACCCGGCGTTGAGCGTCCTCGGCCTGCTGACGCGCGAGCGCCGCTCGGCGGAAGTCCGGCGGGCGAAGGCCGGGTTCGACGGCACCGACTACTGGTTCGAGGAGCTGGACATCCTCGCCCACGGCCCGATCGAGGACGCACGTCCCGCGCTGCTCGCCGGGATCGGGCGGTTCGACGCCGACGACCGGGCCACCGCCTGGCCGCTGTTCGTGGCCTGCGCCGCCCGGGACGGCAGCCGGGGGGCGATCACGGAGATGCTGGCCACGATGGCCCGGCGGCTGCGCAACGAGCAGGACCCGGTGCGCGCCGAGGCGCTCGGCGCACTCGCCTGGACGCACCCACGGCTCTTCGGCTCAGGCGACGCCCCGCTCCTGGACGCGATCGCCACCGGTGCGCTGGAGGCACGGGACACCTCCGCCGAGACCCTGTCGGCGCTGCGCACCCTCGCCGTACGGGTGCTGGTGGAGCACGCTCCGGCGCAGGCGTCGGACCTGCGGGACTGGGCGCTGGGCGCCCTGGAGGGCATCACGGGCCGCGTCGGCGTCCCCGACTTCGGTCCGCTGCACCGGACCCTGCGCCGAGGTCAGGAACACCAGGTGTTCGACGCACTGCGCCCCTGGCTCGACGCCGGGGCGGGGAGGGCCGACTACCGGCTGCTGCTGGGCCTGGCCACCGCACTGGGACCGCGCGCCCGTCGGATGCCCGAGGTGCAGGAGCGGCTGGCCGCGGCCGTGGAGCGCGGAGACGACGCGACGTTCCGGGCGGCCGCCGAACTGTGGCTGGCCGCGCCAAAGACCCGCGGCGAACGGGTCGCCAGGATCGTCGCGCTAGAGCCGTCGTCCGTCGTCCTGCCGTCCGTGCTGCGGGTGCTCGCCCGGCAGCGCACGGACCTGCTGGACACCCTGCTCGGCGCCGCGCCGCCGTACGGGCGCTTCCTGACGGACGGGGCCCGGCGGCCGCTGCCCGACCTCGGCGACAGCGACCGGTGGCTGCCGCGCCAGCAGCGCAGGGCGGTCGGGCTGGTCGAGGAGGCGGTCGCGGACGATTCGCTGCCGCTCGACGAACGAGCCGCCCTCATCCGGGCCGCGGCCCCGGTGCCCGGCTTCGGCAGGGCTCTGGCGCTCGCGCACAAGGACGACCCGGAAGTGGTCGTCGCCGAGGCGGCCCTCGGCGCGCTGCCCTGGACCGACCGGCCGCACGCCGTCCTGCCGGCGCTGCTGGAGCAGGCGGACGGCGACCGTGCCAGGGTCGCCGTGTACGCGGCGTCCCGCGTCGCCCGATTCACCGCCCCGTCCGAACTCGCCCCTGCGCTGGACGCGTTGCTCACCGCAGAGCGGCCGGTGAAGGTGACCTCCCGCAAGGAGGCCGTACGGCTCGCCGCGGGGTTCCTGCCGCCCCGGCGGGCGGTGGCCCTGCTGGCGAACGCCTTCGGCGCTCCCGACCGCCACCCGGACGTGCGCGCGGCCGTCGTGCGCGCTCTGCCGCCGCTGCTCGGCGAGCCGGAGGCCTGGCGCCTCCTCGACGACGTCGCTCGCGGCGACACCCGCCCCGTGCACGAAGCCCTCCTGGACGTCACTCCCTGGGAGTTGACCGAGACGCACCGTCGTGCCTACTCCGCGGTGATCGTCGCGGTGTACGACGCCGCCCTGGCCCTCACGGAGGGCGTCGGGAGCGGCTACGGCCTGCTGCGCGCCATGGGGGCGTGGTGCCGCTACTCACCCGAACTCGCGGTACGCATCTCCCGTACGGCCTGCGACCTCGACGAGCGTGCGTACTGGCAGACCGCCGGGTCCGTGCTGCGCGACCTGGCCCTGTCCGGACTGCCGCACCCCTTGGGCGGCGCCGCGCCGGGGAGCGTCTACCACGGTGCGGTGGCCGAGTTGCTGGCGGCGATGCACACGGCGCAGGGCGGCTGTCAGGCGCAGGAGGGCCGGGACCTGCCGGCGCTGCAGCGGCTACGGAATCTGACGTACTTCGGCCATGTGGAAGGGGCGGGGGCCGAGTTGCTCGACGCGGTCGCCGGTCAGTTGGCGCCGGAGCCCCTGCTGATCGGTGAACGAGCCGGGCTGCTGGTCGGGTTGGTGGAGCACGCCGTGGGGTCGGCCGCCTTGATGGAGCGGCTCCAGCAACTCGCGGACGCCCTCGAAGGCGCCGGGGTGAGCGTCGCCGTGCACACGTCCGAGCGGTTGTGGTCGTCGCGCGCGTCGCGCGCGTCGCGCGCTGTTCCGTGGCGCGTCGCAACCCTGCTGGCTGAGGCCGACCGGTTCGCCCGAGACGGCGGTACCACCACGGGCCTGCTGGCGGTCGGCCTGGTGAGGGCAACCGGCGGCGCGCTCCGCTGGCCCGAGGAATGGCGTTCTGTGCTGCGCCGGTTGCGCACGCACGCGAGCGCCGACGTGCGCCACGAGGCGCACAGGGTCATGACGGAGAAGGAATGACCGCTCCGCGGCGGGGGTGAGACGCACCAGAGATCTCGGTCAGCGGCAGGTGCTGACCGGTAGAGAATCAAGGCGTCCTCTCGGCATCCTGGGGGCATGGTCGACGCGGACGAACCCGGGATCGAGGTCGGTGTCGACGGTGAGGCTTCGGCCTTGCCGACCCCCGTATGCCGCACGATCCGGCCCCATGCCCTGCGCGTACGGGTGCCCCGTAACCGCCCCGGCGTCCCTCCGGTGAAGTCCCCCAGGGACTGAGGCGGCTCCGGAGGGCGGCGCTCACCTGAGGCTGACCCGGCTGCGGGATCGGGCCGCCCCGCTGCCTCATCGGCTCAATCTCCAGAGTGCGGTCACCGATGGCGAACGGCCCGCGCGTCTGCCCCCGGCGCCGGTCTCAGGGGTGCTGCGGACGGGCCAGCCGACGGAGGAGCGCCACCGCGTCCTCGACGGGCACCGGCTCGAAGAAGCGCGCGTCGGCCAGCTCGACGGCCGCGACCGCGCGCGGGGCCAGCTCGGCGCCGACGTCGGTGACGCGCAGTCGCTTGGCGCGCGTGTCGGCGGGGTCGGTCTCGCGCTCGATGAGCCCCTTGAGCTCCAGGGTGCGCAGGACCTGGGAGGTCATCTTGACGTCGGTGCCCGCCTGCCGGGCCAGAGCCAGCTGGTTGGGGTGTTCGCCCTGGGAGTTGAGCCACCAGGTGCAGGCGAGCAACACGAACTGGACATGGGTGAGTTCGAGGGGGGCCAGTGCTGCGGCGATGTCGCGCTGCCAGCGCAGTGTGGCGTGCCAGAGCAGCAGTCCCGGGCTGTCCTCGGGGTCGAGGGGCATCAGCGCTGCGCCAGGTCGACCAGAGCGGCCATGGTGTCGGGCCAGTCGGCGGTGATCCCGGGCCCGATGTGGGCGCCTGCCTCGTCGGCCCCGGGGCCGGTGATCTCCATGCGGTACACCACTCGGACGCGGCCGGTGCCGATCGGGTCGATCCGGTGCGTCGTGCGCAGCAGCAGGTCGCCGAAGCGGGCTTCGTCGACGAACAGTTCGTTCTGCCGGGCCTCGGCGATGTGCAGCTCGATCGGGTCGTCCCCGGGCGGTGTCATCGTGATCCGGGTGCCCGGCGCGAAGGGGCCGGCGATCTCGATCTTCTCGATCTCCGCGTTCCAGAGGCCCCAGTTGTCGACGTCGGCCCAGAGCCGCCAGATCGCCTCGGGGGCGGCGCTGGTCTCGACGGCGTGTTCGTACTCCCACATGAATGCCTCCGCGAAGATGATGTGTCCACAGACTATCTGTGCGAAGACCATCTGTCCAGAGGGCGAGCGGTATTCGCGCCGCCTCACCGGCCGTCCCCGGCCGTGAGGCGTCGCCGTCGTTCACGTCTGGGCGGGGATGTCGAGGGCGGTCCCGTACAGGCGGGACACCCGGATCACGATGGTCACCCGCCGGTCGGGGAGCGGCTCGCCGGAGACCGCTTCGTCGGCGGGGTCGACTATCCGGGCCTCGCCCTCCGCCACGGCGAACGACCAGACGTCCGGGCCGCTCACGTGCAGTGAGGTGTGCGGGTTCCGGCGCAGCTGGCGGACCTTGAGCCGGTCGGCGGTCGAGGAGACGCGCAGTGTGCGCTCCTCGGCGTCCCAGTCGTACAGGACGGTCGACAGGTGGGGGTGGCCGGTGCTCCTGACGCTCGCGAGCACCCCGAACCGCTGCTGCTCCAGCAGACGTGAGAGCTCCTGGCCGGAGAGCGCGCGAGGGGCCGGGCCGTCGTTCTCGGCGCCGGAGCCGGCGCTCCCGTCGGTGACGCCCTCGGCGCGGGAGTCGGTGACGTCGGCGGTGGTCTCGTGGGCGGCGTGGTCGTTCATGGGATCAGCCTTTCGGGGGAGTCGTGCGGGCGGTGACGGGTGTGCGGTGACGGGTGTGGCGGTCAGGCCTTCGTCGCGTGGGCCGGAGCCGCCGTGCCGGCGGACGGCTCCGCGGCGGTTCGGCGTCCTGGACGGCGCAGCATCGTGAACGCGAGGGCGAAGGCGACGACGAGGAGCCCCGCTCCGACCGCGAACGCGAGCCGGTATCCGCCGGTCAGCGCTTCGGCCGTGGTGTGCCCGCCCGCGGTGAGGCTCCGGGTGCGGGAGGCGGCCAGGGTCGACAGGACCGCGACGCCGAGCGCCATGCCGATCTGCTGGGTGGTGTTGAAGACGCCGGACGCCAGACCGGCGTCCTCCTCGTCGGCGCCGGACATGGCCAGTGCGGTCAGTGCCGGCAGCGCGAGGCCGAAGCCTGCGGCGAGCAGCATGGCGGGCAGGAGGTCGACGGCGTAATGGGCCTGCACGGGAAGGCGGCTGAGGAGGGCGAGGACGCCGATGAGCGCTGCGATGCCCGCCAGCAGGACGCCGCGCTCGCCGAACCGGGTGCTCAGACGGGCGGAGACCCCCAGTGAGACGGCGCCGATGACGGCGGCCGCCGGGAGCATCGCGAGCCCGGTCTCGGCGGCGCCGTATCCGCCCACCTGCTGGAGGTAGAGGGCGACGAGGATCTGGAAGGAGAAGAGCGCGGCGACCATCAGGACCTGGACCAGGTTGGCGGCCAGGACGCTGCGCGAGCGGAAGATCCGCAGCGGCATCAGGGGGTTACCGGCGGTGGCCTGACGCACGAGGAACGCGGTGAGCAGGGCGGCGGCGACGGCTCCCGTGCCCAGGGTGCGCCCCGACGACCAGCCGTGTTCCTCGACTTTGACGACGGTGTAGATGCCGAGCATCAGACCGGCGGTGACCAGGCCTGCGCCCCATGCGTCGGCGCCCCCTTCGAGGCCCGGGCCGACGTCGCGGGGCAGCACGCGTACGGCGGTCGAGAGGACGGCGACGCCGATCGGCAGGTTGATGAAGAAGATCCAGTGCCAGTCGAGCGCATCGGTGAGCACGCCGCCGAGGACCTGACCGATGGATGCGCCGGCCGCGCCGGTGAAACTGAAGACGGCGATGGCCCTGGCGCGCTCCCTCGGCTCGGTGAACAGCGTCACGAGGATGCCGAGGCCGACGGCGGAGGCCATGGCGCTGCCGATGCCCTGGAGGAAGCGGGCGGCGATCAGCGCCGCGGACGAGGTGGCCGCGCCGGCCAGCAGCGAGGCGGCGGTGAAGAGCGTGGTGCCGGCCAGGAACATGCGCCTGCGGCCGATCAGGTCGCCGAGCCGGCCGGCCAGCAGCAGGAGGCTGCCGAACGCGATGAGATAGGCGTTGACGACCCAGCTGAGCCCGGCTGGGGTGAATCCCAGCTCGTCCTGGATGGCCGGCATCGCCACGGTGACGATGGAGCCGTCCAGGACGATCATCAGCATTCCGGCGGCGACGACGGCGAGCGCGAGCCGACGTGTGCGGGCTGCGGCGGGTAAGCGGGCGGGGCTCACTGAGGTGGACATGGGGGGCCTCCTGTCGGTCGGTCGGGACGACAGGAGAGACCGTAGCAGATAGTTTTGTTGAAGACTATTTGCTTCGGTCTTACGTTGCTCTCGTTGGCCCCCTCACCTCGTCTGGCGTGCCCGCCGGGCGGCGCGAGGGGTCTCGACGGGATGCGCCAGGTCGTCGGCGACCAGGTGTTCGAGGGCGCGCAGAAGGGCTTCCCTGTCCCCGGCGGGCAGTGCGGCCAGGGCGTCGCGGTGCACGCGGTCGACGATCTCCTGGCTCTGCCCGGCGACGCGCGCGCCGTCCTCGGTCACGGCGATGATCCGGGCCCGCCGGTCCGTGCGGGAAGGGCGGCGCTCGGCCAGGCCCGCCGCCTCCAGGGCGTCCACCGTCACCACCATCGTCGTCTTGTCCATGTCGCCGAGCTCGGCGAGCTGGACCTGCGTGCGCTCCTCCTCCAGGGCGTGGACGAGGACGCAGTGCATGCGGGACGTCAGGCCGATTTCCGCCAGGGCGGCGGACATCCTGCTGCGCAGGACGTGACTGGTGCGGTCGAGGAGGAACGACAGGTCCGGTTCGGTGCGCTTGGGTGCCATGGCGGTCATGTCTGCCAGGGTAGGGCAACTGGATCCGAGACGGATTATCCGGAAGAGACCTTGCTGGAGGGCGTCGTGCCGGGCGCTGTGCCGGGCGCCGTGCGGGCCAGGTAGACCGTGTTGGTCGACGTGCCGGTCTGCAGGGCGTTGTCGAAACCGACGACCCGGGCCGACGTGTGCGCGAAGACCTCCGAGAGCGCCGACATGAACTGCTCGTCGGGGGGATCGTTCGACCACAGCGCGAACACCCCGCCGGGACGCAGGTGTTCGGCGAGCGCGCGGAGTCCGGCGGGACGGTAGAGGGCCGCATGGCGCGGGTGGAGCACGTGACGCGGCGAGTGGTCGACGTCCAGCAGGACGGCGTCGAAGCGCCGGCCCGGGGCTTCCGGGTCCAGGCCGCGGGGGTCGGCGGCCAGCGCGAAGAAGTCACCGTGTGTCAGGCGGCAGCGTTCGTCGGAGGTCAGCCCGGCGCCGAGGGGCACCAGGTGCCGCCGATGCCAGTCGATGACCTCGGCGAGCGCTTCGACTACGGTCAGCGAGCGCACGCGCGGGTCGTCCAGGGCCGCCCGGGCGGTGTAGCCGAGCCCGAGTCCGCCGACCGCGACGTCCAGTGCGGTCCCCTCGGCGTCCGGCAGCTCGGCCAGTGCGAGCTCCGTGAGCGCGATCTCGCCGGCGGTGAAGAGACTGGACATCAGGAACTCGTCGCCGAGTTTCACCTCGTACACGTCGTCGCCCGAGACCGGGTGGCGCCGGCGCCGCAGACTGATCTCGCCGAGGGGTGTCGGCTGCCAGTCGATCTCCTCGAAACGCAGGCCCATCCGTTCACCTTTCGCGTGTGAGCCGGGGCGGCTGACGCCCCCGCTCCGGCGAGGGAGCGGGGGCGTGGGGGAGCGGTGGAGCGGTCCGGCCGGTCAGGCGTCGATGATGACGGGGATGATCAGCGGCCTGCGCCGGTGCGTGCGGAAGGCCCAGTTGGCCACGGAGCGGGCGATGAGCTGTTCCAGCTGGTGGGCGTCGCCCACGCCTTCCTGAGCGGCGTTGGCCAGCGTCTTCTCGATGACGGGAACGACCGGCTCGAAGGTGGCGTCGTCATGGACGAAGCCGCGGGCCAGGAAGTCGGGAGCCTCGGCCAGGGCGCCGGTGTCGGCGTCGACGATGGCGACGACCGTGATGACGCCCTCCTGAGCGAGCGTGACCCGGTCCTTGAGGGACGCCTCCGTCGCGCCGCCGACCTCCATGCCGTCCACGTAGACGTTCCCGGCGGGCACCTTGCCGGTGATCGAGGCACGGCCGTCGACGAGGTCGACGACGACGCCGTCCTCCGCGATGACGACGCGGTCCGGGTCGACGCCGGTGCGGATGGCGAGGTCGGCGTTGGCCCGCAGGTGGCGGAACTCGCCGTGGACGGGCATGACGTTGCGCGGGCGGACGATGTTGTAGCAGTAGACGAGTTCCCCGGCGCTGGCGTGGCCGGACACGTGCACCTTGGCGTTGCCCTTGTGGACGACGTTGGCGCCCCACCGGGTCAGGCCGTTGATCACCCGGTAGATGGCGTTCTCGTTGCCGGGGATGAGGGAACTGGCGAGCAGGACGGTGTCGCCCCTGCCGATGCGGATGGCGTGGTCGCGGTTGGCCATCCGCGACAGCGCGGCCATCGGCTCGCCCTGGGAGCCCGTGCACACCAGCGTGATCCGGTGGTCCGGCAGCTTCTCCAGCTCCTTGGTGCTCACCACCAGGCCCGACGGGACCTTGAGGTAACCGAGGTCGCGGGCGATGCCCATGTTGCGGACCATGGAACGGCCCACGAAGGCCACCTTACGGCCGTGCTGGTGCGCGGCGTCCAGGATCTGCTGGATGCGGTGCACATGGCTCGCGAAGCTGGAGACGATGACCCGGCGCGGCGCCGTGCGCATGACCTGCTCGATCGCGGGATTCAGCTCGCGCTCGGAGGTGGTGAAGCCGGGGACCTCGGCGTTGGTGGAGTCGGTGAGGAACAGGTCCACGCCCTCCTCGCCCAGGCGGGCGAAGGCGCGCAGGTCCGTGATCCGGTCGTCCAGGGGGAACTGGTCCATCTTGAAGTCGCCGGTGTGCAGCACCATCCCGGCGCCGGTGCGGATCGCGACGGCGAGACTGTCCGGGATGGAGTGGTTGACCGCTACGAACTCGCATTCGAACGGACCGAAGCGGCGCCGGTCGCCTTCGCGTACGCGCACCGAGCGGGGGCGGATGCCGTGCTCCTTGAGCTTGGCCTCCAGGAATGCGAGGGTGAGCTTCGAGCCGATGACCGGGATGTCCGTCCGCTCCCGCAGCAGATAGGGAACGCCACCGATGTGGTCTTCGTGCCCGTGGGTGAGCACGATGCCCACGACGTCGTCCAGGCGGTCACGGATCGAGGTGAAGTCCGGAAGGATCACGTCCACCCCGGGCTGGTTCTCCTCGGGGAACAGCACACCGCAGTCCACGATCAACAGCTTGCCGGCGTGCTCGAAGACGGTCATGTTGCGACCGATTTCGCCCAAGCCGCCCAAGGCGGTGACCCTCAGCCCGCCTTCGGGCAAGGGCGGGGCGGCTTTGAGTTCTGGGTGCGGATGGCTCATGACCTCACGTTACCGAAGAGTCCGGCGGTGTGATCCACCGCCTGCCCTGTGCCGCCCTGCGTCGCGCCGCGCGGCCCGGCCGCGCGCGCCCCCGGCCCCGCCCGGCGGCACGGGTGGAGTGATCTTCCCTGAGGGGTAGAAACCCGTATGAGGGGTGTGAAGCGGTCGATCCGGGCGTGGCATGGCCGACGTGCCACCGTCGGATCGCCGGGGATTGCCCGCCCAGGGGTACCTGAACCGTCCCGTTTCGGGGTCCAATGGTGGGAGTCCCGCCCTTTCATGCCGGCACCGGTCAGAAGAGGCACGTCATGGAACCATGGCTGATCTGGTTGATCATCGCAGCGGTCCTGGCTGTGGTGGAGATCTTCACGCTGACCGCGGCACTCGGGATGCTGAGCGCGGCCGCCCTCGTCACGGCGGGGTCCGCGGCGGTCGGGCTGCCGCTCCCCTTCCAGTTCGCCGTGTTCACGGTCGTCGCCGTGGCCACGGTGTTGTTCGTGCGCCCCATCGCGCTGCGCCACGTGCTCCAGCCGCAAGCGGCACGGTTCGGCGTGGACGCCCTGATCGGCAAGGGCGCCTTCGTCGTCTCGGAGGTGACGGGCCTGGGCGGCAGGGTCCGTATCGACGGCGACGAATGGACGGCCCGCGCCTACGACGAAACGCTGGTGATCCCCGCCGGAAGAACCGTCGACGTCATAGAGATCAACGGAGCCACCGCGATCGTCTACCCCCGGGACTGAAACCATGGAAACCTCGGCGTTCCTGATTGCCGGCCTGCTCGTCGCCGTGTTCGCGGTCTTCACCGTCGTGCGGGCGGTGCGCATCGTGCCCCAGGCGCGCGCCCGCAACGTCGAACGGCTCGGCCGCTACCTCCGGACCCTGAATCCCGGCCTCAACTTCGTCATCCCGTACATCGACCGTGTGCACGGAGTGATCGACCTGCGGGAACAGGTCGTCTCCTTCAAGCCGCAACCGGTCATCACCGAGGACAACCTGGTCGTCGAGATCGACACCGTCCTCTATTTCCAGGTCACGGATCCGCGGGCGGCCTTCTACGAGATCGCGAACTTCCTCCAGGCGGTCGAGCAGCTCACCGTCACCACGCTGCGCAATGTCGTGGGATCCATGGACCTGGAGAAGACGCTCACCTCACGGGACACCATCAACAGCCAGCTCCGGGGCGTGCTGGACGAGGCCACCGGGAAATGGGGGCTGCGGGTCAACCGGGTGGAGATCAAGGCCATCGACCCCCCGCAGAGCATCAAGGACGCGATGCAGAAGCAGATGCGGGCGGAGCGGGACAAGCGGGCCGCGATCCTGGGGGCCGAGGGGCAGCGCCAGTCGCAGATCCTCACCGCCGAGGGTGACAAACAGGCCGCCGTCCTGCGCGCGGAGGGCAACCGCACCGCCGCGATCCTCCAGGCCGAGGGCCAGTCCCGGGCCATCGACGAGGTGTTCCAGGCCGTGCATCGCAACGACCCCGATCCCAAGCTGCTCGCCTACCAGTACCTCCAGACGCTGCCCCAGCTCGCGCAGGGTCCGGGCAACAACTTCTGGGTGATCCCCAGCGAGATCACCTCCGCGCTCCAAGGCATGTCCCGAGCCTTCAGCGAGGTGCTGCCCCCGTCGCCGGCCACTCGTGAGCGACCCGGGGACGACATGGACGCCCAGGCCGCCGACGACGCGGCCCAGGCGGCGGAAGCCGCCGCCGCGGCCCTCGCCGACGCGGCCAGGGCCGAACGCGGCACTCCGCCGCCGGACTCCCTCCCGGGCGAGCCCTCTCGCTGACAGCACGCCTCGTCGGCCTGGTCGGAGGGGGACGCGTCAGGGAGCCGGTTCGGCGAAGACGCCGATCGACGGGCGGATCCTGTCCTACGGTGGTGCCATGAGTGATCATTCGGAAGCGCCTGTCGTGCCCGTCGACGCCTACGAACCCCCCTACTACGTGGCTGTGTTCACCACGGTGCGCACCCAGGACCAGAGCGGATACGCCGAGACTGCCGCACGCATGGAGGAGCTGGTGAAGGACGTCCCCGGATATCTGGGGATGGATCACGCGCAGACCCCCGGCGGGCTGGGCATCACCGTCGGGTACTTCCGCGACGCCGACGAGCTCACGCAGTGGCGGTGCGACGCCGAGCACCTCGCGGCGCAGGAGCGCGGGCGCGCCGAGTGGTACGAGGCCTACACGCTGCACGTGGCGAAGGTCGAGCGCAGTCACGGGTTCACGCGGGCGTAGGCCCGCCGGGGGAGCCGCTGTCAGAAGGAGCGGAAGCCGTCCCAGTAGGTGTCGGCGCTTTCGCGGAAGCGGTCGGGATGCCTGTGACGCAGACGGGTGTAGCGCTCGTTGAGCAGGTCCACGGCCAGTTGCAGGCTCGTTCCGAACTCGGTGCGGATGGCCTGGATCGCGTGGATCCTGCGGTTCTCCGTGATCAGGCCGTCGATTCCCGACCACCGCCCGTCGTCCGCCTGCTCCGCCGACGTGAGTCCCGCCAGCTCGTCGCACAGGCGCTGGACCTCGTCGACGATCTCGGCGTCCGTGGCGACGCCGAGCTTCATGCGCAGCAGGGCTCTCAGGTCGCCGAGTTCTCGTCGCAGTGCGTCGCGCTCCGCGCGAGTCCTGATGAGCTCGCCTTGCACTGTCTCGAGATCGTCCTGCGGCATGGCGACAGTCTGCCAGGGGCGCCGGCGCCCCTCCACGCCCTTCTCCGGCTTCGGCGGCGCGAGCGGCGACCGGTGAGCGGCCAGGGGCGATCGGTGAGCATCAGCGCCCCTCGACCCCCACCCGGTTCTCCTCCCTGGCCGCCGCCGGCGGATCGACCAGTTCGAACGCGCCGCCCGGCAGGCGTCGGCCGGACATTCCGGAACGCAGCAGCGGAGCGTCCTCCCAGGCGGGCAGGGCGCGCCCGGGGCGGCGGACGGTGTCGAAGGGGAGAGCGCGGCCGGCTGCGCACAGCTCGCCCGTCTGTCCGTCCGCGAGCGGTCGGCCCCGGCCGTCCACCACGCTCACCTGCACCTGGGGCAGCGGGGCGCCGATCGTGCCCGCCCAGGACGTCGTGCCGCCGGCCGCGGTGAACTCCCGGGAGATCCAGGGCAGGGCGCCGTCCGCGGGTGCGAAGTCGGCACGCAGCCGGGTGCCGGGCAGCGCCGTGAAGTGTCGTGCCACGAGGTCGCTCGGCACGGGACCGCCGACCAGCTGCACCAGCCGCGGCCGGACGGGGAGGACGTCCACGAGGGCGTCGTACTCCTCGGGGCTGAACACGGCGGCGGACACCGTCCCGTCGCGGTGCGCCGGGGCTCCCGTACCCGGCAGTGTGCGCAGTGAGCCTCCGCCGGCGAACGCCCACCACATCGCGGACAGCGCGCGGGGGCCTGCGGGCGGTCCGGCCACGAAGACCCGGCGCGGAGCGGGGCCCGCCGTCCGGATCCGCTCGGCCACGGCGAGCCGCCAGGCGTGGTGGTCGACCAGGTGCCCGGTGAGCCCGTGCCGGCCGCCGTCGTCGACCAGCAGGTAGGCGGCCTCCCTGGAGTGGGAGAGGGGGAGTGCCGGTTCCAGCCGCTGAGCGGTGATCCGCCGGCGGGTGTCCTCGTCGTCGAGCGGGAGAGTGGTGTACCGCCGCGACCAGGCTTCCCGCGTGGAGCGGCTGCACAGGACGGTCGAGGCGCCGCTGACCGAGGCGATGCCCCGCAGTTGCGAACGGCCGAGACCGTGCGCGGCGGGCACGCACACGCCTCCCGCCTTCAGGACGGCCAACTGCGCTGCCAGCGCCTGCCGGTGGTCGTCGCAGTGGATGATCACCGGATCGCCGAGCTGGACGCCACTGTGCACCAGGACCGATGCCAGGCGTGCGGCCCACGACTCCGCCGCGGCGAAACGCAGTTCGCCGCGGGCGTCCTGGACGGCGACCGCGTCCGGGTGGCGCCGGGCGGTCTGAGCGAACAGGGCGTCCAGTGTGCTCGGTGACGCCGACGGCGAGAGCGTCCGTGCCGCGGCGGCGGTCCGCGCACCGGGACTCGCGGGCCGTGCCGGGGCGGGGGCGGATGCGGCGTGAGGCGTGCGCACGGCGGGCGCCCGGCGGGTGGCCAGGGCGGGATCGGTGATCACTGTGCTTCCTCCAGCTCAGGGAATGGACCCACCCTGTCCGTTGCCGCCGAAGTCCCTGGCGCAGGCCCGTGCGTCCCGCCTCGGAGCAGAACGCGAGGCGGGGACGGCGAGCGCGGGGGACCGGGCGGGGACCGTGAGGTGGGGGCTATGAATCGACTGCCCCGGGCCCGGACTTCGCCGACTGGACGAAGGCCAGGGTTTCCGCGAGGTTCTTCCAGATCTCCGCGGCGAGATCCATGTTGGACGCTTCGTGCGCCTTGCCGGCCAGCGCCTCGATGGCGCGCACCCCGGCCTCCACCTGCCCGGAGATGATGTCGAGCAGATGGACCAGCACCTCGAACCGGATCATGTCGCGGAACTCGAGCTTCTTGGCGTCCGGGCGGATCTCCTCGCACAGGGCGCGTGCGGCGTCGAGCTCACCCGCCTGGAAATGTGCGTGGGCGCGGATCGTGCGGAACTCCAGGCGCTGACCGGCGTCCCCGACCAGGGCGAGTGCGGGCTCGACCTCCTTGAGGATCTGCTGTGCGTCGGCGAGCCGGCAGGGGTGCATCTGCAGGTAGAGCGACGCGGCGGCGAAGCGCAGCCGCACCCACAGCCGCAGGTCGTCGGCGCTGCTGCTCATGGCCAGCGCCTCGGCCAGGCGGGCCGCGGCGGCCGCGTGGTTCCCCTGCCGCACGTAGACGCTCGCCGCGGTCCACAGGGCTTCGACCCGCATGGTCCGCGTGGTGTCCTTCGAGAGCACCTCCAGGTCCGCCACATACCTCAGTGCGTCGTGCAGTTGGCTGGCCTCGGCCTCCGTGGAGATCAGCATCATGAGCGCGCGCACCGTGTCGGCGCGGGGCACGTCATGCTCGATCGCGGTGGAATAGGCGTCGTCGGCACAGGCGTTGGCGGCCTTCATGTCACCGAGCGAGCGGTGGATCCGGGAGACGTGGACCAGCGAGCGGACACGCAGCTCGGGGATGCCGCTCTCCTCGGCGGTCCGGAGCAGTTCCTGGCCCAGGGGGAGCTGAGCCTCGTGCGTGGCGCCCTCCGACCGGATCCCGGCCAGTGACCACAACGCCATCCATCGCAACGGCAGGGACAGATCGGCCTGGTGGCGCGTCAGACGCTCCAGCAGCTCGTCGACCCGGCCGTCGCCGTCGGGTGTGGCGGTGACCGCGCGGACCAGGTCCGCGACCGGCGCCTCCTCCGCGACCGGCGGGGCGTCGAACGCGGACGGGGCCACGTCGAGCCGTTCGGCGAGGTAGGAGACGATCTTGGGGGTGGGCGGGCGCGCACCGGACTCCAGGCGGGAGAGATAGCCGGCGGACATCTCGTCGCCGGCCAACTGCGCCTGAGACATTCCGCGTTCCTGCCTGAGCGTTCGCAGTCGCTTACCGAAGTCCGACCGATCGACCACGGCTCAACCCTCCCTTGCCACGTATACGGGGGTGGGGGAAGCCGTTGATCGCGGCTTCCCCCACCCCCATGTCACCGACAGTTTGGCAGTTGTCAGTTCGGTTGTCAATTTTTGGTAATGACACTGAGGTCAGGTTGGCAACCTTCTGGCATCCGTCGCGGGACTCCGATGGGGCCGGGGGTCACGGCCAGTCGATCCTCGGGGTTCCGGGACCTGCGATCGAGGCCGTTCCGGTCGGGCTGGTCGACTCTGTCGCGGCACTGCCGCAACCGATGGCGAAAGCGATCGCGACCAGACCGAGAACGGCGCCGAGTCGGTGCAAACATCGCATGTCAGGAGATCCCCTCGTAAGGCTTGGAGAGTGTTGCTGCTGCTGTGGTGTCCGAGCCGGACGTGACGTCACGCTAGCGTTCAGGCACAGGGTTTGACAAGTAGTTGCCAAAATTCTGATCACTGTGGAAAGGTGATGTCATCAACGTGACAACGTGAAGCCCGCAAAGCGGTCCGCGGTGACGCGCCGCTGGAACGATCGGGCAACCCGAGGAGTGAACCGATGGTGAATGCGTTGGACGATCCCCGGAGCCGTCTGGTCGTGGTGGCGAACGACGAAGGGCAGCACGCGCTCTGGCCGGACCACCGCGCCGTGCCCGCCGGCTGGACCGTCGTCCACGGCCCGGCGGACCGGTCGGCTTGCCTCGCCTACGTCGACACCCACTGGACGGACATGAGGCCGCTGAGCCTCCGCTTCTCCATGGAGTGACGGCACCTGGCACAGGTGCGGGCCCGCAGCCGCTCCCTTCCCTCCCTCGCTCCCATCCCACTCCCGCCGAAACCGGAGGTACGGCCGTGCAGACACCGCATCCGCCCGGCTCCCTCTTCCGGAACAGAGCGTTCGCCCTGTTCTGGTCGAGTCAGTCGATCTCGTTCCTGGGCACACAGATCACCTATGTGGCCCTGCCTCTCACCGCGGTCGTCGTCCTGCACGCGTCGCCGATGGAGGCCGGCCTGCTGAGCGCCCTCGAGACGCTCCCCTTCCTGCTGTTCGGCCTCTTCGTCGGTGTCCTGGTGGACCGCCGGGCCCGGCGGCCCATCCTGATCGCGGCGAACGCGATCCGGTTCGCCGCACTCGCCTGGGTCCCGCTGGCCTACTCGCTCGACGTGCTGACGATCACCCAGCTCCTCGTCGTGACCTTCCTCGTGGGCGTCATGACCGTCTTCTTCGAGATCGCCTACATGTCCTATCTCCCCGGACTGGTCGGTCGCGAGCGGCTGATGGAGGCCAACGGCAAGCTGCAGGCGTCCGCCTCGACCGCCGAGGTCGCGGGCCCGGGCATCGCCGGTGGACTCATCGGCGTGATGAGCGCTCCCGCGGTGATCGCCATCGACGCCGTGAGCTATCTGATCTCGGCCCTCGCCCTGACCAGACTGCCCGCGGACACCGCACCCCAGGCAGAAGGGGAGGCCGAGGGCAAGCAGTCGGTCCGGGCCTCGCTCCGCGAGGGATTCGCCGTCGTCGGCCGCAGCCCGCTGCTCCGCTGGTGCACTGTCGCGGTCTTCTTCCTCAGCCTGTTCTTCAGCTCGATCATGGCCGTCTACTTCCTCTACCTCATCCGTGAGGTGGGACTCACTTCCACGGCCGTGGGGCTCATCGTCGCGGTCGGCAGCGTCGGCGGGCTCGTCGGAGCCCTGCTGTCCGAGCGGCTGAACACCCTGCTGGGCGTCGGCCCGACCCTGGCGGCCGCCGTGGCCCTGCCCGGAGTCGGCTTTCTCCTGCTCGCCGCCGTGGACGGGAACTCCCTCGGCTCGGCCGCGCTGGCCGCAGTCGCCACCTTCGTCGGGTTCTTCGGCATCCCCGTGTGGGACGTGACCGTGATCAGCTTCCGCCAGTCGATCACCCCTGAGCATCTGCAGGGCCGGGTCAACGCGACCGTGCGCTCGCTCTCCTGGGGAACCCTCTCACTGGGCTCGCTCATGGGCGGCGCCCTGGCAAGTTCCTGGGGTCTGCGCGAGACGGTCGTCGTGTCCGCGGCCGGACTGTTCGTGCCCTCCCTGGTCGTGCTCCTGTCACCGGTGCGCGCGATGCGGCAGTTGCCCGAGCCGGCGGACGGTCCGGCGCAGCCGAGCCGGGTCAGCTCCACCTGAGAATCCCGTCCGGCGAGCAGGCCGGATCCGCGCCCCCGGCTCCGTATGCCAGTGAGCCACGCCCTTTTGAAGGAGAAGCCCGACGTGGCGGACATCGCACACGAGCGGTACCCCTCCGGCGAAGCGCCCTCGTCGCCCTCGTCGCCGTCGTCACCCTCGTCGCCAGGAATCCCCACCGACCGCCTGCGGTCCTCCGTACGCCGTGAACCGCGCGACTCGGTGACGGTCGCGCTCGACGCGTCGATCGCACGACGTCTGGACCGGGTCGCCGCCGCTCACGACACCGACCGGTTCACCACGCTGACGGCCGTGTTCGCCCTGCTGGCCGGCCGCTGCGCGGGAGCCGCCGACGTCTGCGTCGGAGTGCCGGCCGGGCCCCCTCCGCACGACCCGACGGCGCTGCGCTCCCGTTGGCAGGACACCCAGACCTTCGGGGAGTTCCTGACGGGGATCAGGGACGGCCTGCCGGACGCCTCCGAGCACCCGGACGAACGCGACGACTCCGCCCGGACGACGCCGTTCCGGCTGATGACGGCCGTGCGGGACACGCACTGTGCACCGGCCCCCGGCCCCACCCGGCCCTCGTCCCCCGACCTCGCCCTGTTCTGGGAAGGCGCGTCACCCGCCGGCACCCCGCGCGGCACGATCGAGTACGACACCGCCCTCTTCGACCGGGCCACGGTGGAACGGTTCGCGGACCACTTCACGGCCCTGCTGGAGTCGGCCCTCGACGCACCCGCATCCCCGCTGCACCGGCTCGCGCACACGACCGCCGAGGAGCGGGCGCTGCTCACGGCGTGGGGAACGGAACCGGTGCGTACGGCCGCCGTCGGCGTGACCGAGGCAGTGCGCGACCGGTGCCGGACCGCCCCGGACGCCGTGGCCGCGGTGTACCCGGACGCCACCCTGACCTACGGGGAGCTCCAGGCCCGGGCGGAACGCACGGCGAGGGTCCTGGTGGCTCGCGGCGTACGGCCGGAGAGCGCGGTCGGACTCGCCATGGAGCCCTCGGCCTCGCTGGTCGTCGCGATGCTGGCGGTGCTGCTGGCCGGCGCCGCGTACGTACCGCTCGACCCGGGTCATCCCGACGCGCGGCTGGCCCACATGGTGGCCGACAGCGGTGCGTGCCTGGTGATCGCCGACCGCGACGTCTCCTTCACGGGCGAGGTCCCCGTGCTCCCGGTCGGCGACCTGGGCGCAAAGTCCGCCGGACCGGCGGAGCTCCCCACGCCGCATCCCGACCAGCAGGCCTGTGTCCTGTACACCTCGGGCTCGACCGGCCTGCCCAAGGGCGTGGCCATCACCCACCGCGGGATCGTGCGCCTGGTCCGCGACACCGACTACCTCGGCTGGGACTCCTCCGACGTGGTGGGCCAGGTCGCCAACACCTCGTTCGACGCGGCCACCTTCGAGATCTGGGGGGCGCTGCTCAACGGCGCGCGGCTGGTGGGCGTCCCCAAGGACGACGTCCTGTCGCCCCCGGCGCTCCGCCGGCGCATCGAGGCCGACGGCATCACCACGATGCTGCTCACCACCGCCCTGTTCCACAAGTGCGCCGACGCGGACCCGGCGATGTTCCGGCCGCTGCGCACTCTCTACTTCGGCGGCGAGGCCGCGGACGAGCGGAGGGTGCGGGCGGTACGGGACGCCGCTACGGACGTCCGGCTGGTGAACGCCTACGGCCCGACCGAGGGCACCACCATCGCGAGCTGCCACGACGTGGGCGTCCCGCGCGCCGACGCCCGGGTCCCGATCGGCCGGCCGATCGCCGGAACCGACCTGTACGTCCTCGACGCGCACGGCGGACACGCCGGCATCGGCGTTCCCGGCGAGCTCCACATCGGCGGTCCGGGTCTGGCCCGCGGATACGTCGGACGGCCCGGCCTCACCGCGGAGTGCTTCGTGCCGAGCCCCTTCGGAAACGGCGAACGCCTCTACCGCACCGGGGACATCGTCCGCTGGCGGGCGGACGGCGTCCTCGAATACCTCGGCCGCGCCGACTCCCAGGTGAAACTGCGCGGGGTCCGCATCGAGCCGGACGAGATCGCCGGCGTGCTCCGCTCCTGTCCCGGCGTGCGCGAGGCGGTCGTCGCCCTGAAGGGGGAGGGCGAGCGGCGCGCGCTGGCCGCCTACGTGGTCATGACGAACGGGACGCGGGCCGAGCCGCGCCGCCTGCGGTCGTTCCTGGCCGAGCGGCTTCCCGCTGCCATGATCCCGACCTGGTACGTGCCCCTCGACGAACTGCCGGTCACCCCGAACGGCAAGGCGGACCTGAGGGCCCTGCCCGAGCCGGAGGAACGGGACACCGTCCGGTCCGCGACGCGGGTCCCCCCGCGGGGCGCGACGGAGAAACTCGTCGCCCGGGTCTGGTCGGAGCTGCTGGGGGCCGCGGAGATCTCCGCGCACGACGACTTCTTCGTGCTCGGCGGCAACTCCCTGCTCGCGGCCCAGGCTGTCGCCCGCGTCGCCGCCGGTCTCGGCGCCGAGCTCGGAGTCCGGGACGTCTTCGAGGCGTCCTCGGTGTCGGCGTTCGCGCGGCGCGCCGCCGCGGCCCGGTCCGTGCGCGCCGCCTCGCCCCTGGTCCCCGCCGGTCCGGGACCCCAGCCGCTGTCCTTCGCCCAGCGGCGGCTGTGGTTCCTCGACCGGCTCGACCCCGGCAGCGCCCTCTACAACGTCCCCCTGGCCGTGACGCTCACCGGCGTCCTCGACCCGACGGCCCTGCGCCACGCCCTGCGGGCACTGGTGCGGCGCCACGCCTCGCTGCGCACCCGGCTGGTGGCGACCGCGGACGGCGAACCCGTCCAGATGGTCGACGAGGCCGGTGACGTCCGGCTGGAGACCGAGGACCTCGAGCGGCTGCCCGAGTCCGTGCGAAGCGCGACGGCCACCGAGCGCGCCAGGGCGGAGTCCCTGCTCCCCTTCGACCTCTCGCAGGGCCCGCTCGTCCGTTTCCGCCTGTTGCGACTGGACGAGCGACGGTCCGTGCTGCTGGTGACGATGCACCACGCCGTCTGCGACGGATGGTCGGTGGGCGTCCTCCTGCGCGACCTGGTGGCGCTGTACCGGGCGGCGCTCGACGGCTCGGCCGAACCGCGACCGGCGCTCCCGGTGCAGTACACGGACTACGCCGTCTGGCAGCGCGCGCTCCTCGACCGTGCCGACCGGGACGGACGGGTCGGCTACTGGGCGGACTGCCTGGCGGGCGCGCCGCCGGTGCTCGACCTGCCCACCGACCGCCCGCGCCCCGCCTCCCCCCGGCATGTCGGCGACTCGGTCCCGGTGCTGCTGTCGAGCGAGCTGACGGCCCGGCTCGGCGAGGTGAGCCAACGCCTCGGCGCCACCCGCTTCATGACCCTGCTCGCCGTCTTCACGCTGCTGCTCGGCCGGTACGCGGGGGTCCGGGACGTCAGCGTCGGCACGCCGGTGTCCGGCCGGACCCGTCCGGAACTCGAGGACATGATCGGGTTCTTCGTCAACACGCTGGTGCTGCGCTCCCGCTGGGACGAGGAGCAGACGTTCGCCGAGTTCCTTGCGGTCGTCCGGGAGAGCGCGCTGAGCGCCTTCGACCACCAGGACGTGCCCTTCGAGCAGGTGGTGGAGGCGGTCCGGCCGCCCCGCGACCCCAGCTGGACCCCCCTGTTCCAGGTCATGATGGCGATGCAGAACGTGCCGGGGGACACCGTCCTTGCACCGGGTCTTTCCATGACGGTGGACGAATCCGTCAGCCCGGTGGCCAAGTTCGACCTCACCCTGGTCTGGGAGGAGTCCTCGCTCGAGTCGGGGGCCCTGCGCGGCGCGATCGAGTACGACGTCGATCTGTTCGACCGGGCGACCGTGGAACGGTTCGCGGGTCACCTCACGACCCTGCTGGAGTCCGCGCTGACCGCCCCCGAGGCGCGGCTCGACACGCTGTCCCTCCTCGGCGCGGCCGAGCTGGAGGCCCTTTCGGCGGACGCCGGGACGACGTCCGGGGCGGACGCGGACACGCTGGTGCGGCTGCTGGACGAGGCCTGCGCCCGCTGGGGCGAGCGCCCCGCGGTCAGCCAGGACGGCCGGTCCCTGACCTACGCCGAACTGGCCGCCCGGGCCGACAGGATCTGCGCCCACCTGCGGACCCGCGGCGTCCGGCCGGGCAGCGCCGTCGTGGTGCGCATGGAGCGCGGCCCCGACTGGCCCGCCGCGCTGATCGGGATCATGAAGGCCGGGGCCGCCTACGTCCCGGTCGACGTCGCCGCCCCGCAGGAACGGCTCGAGCAGGTGTGCGCGGACTCGCGGGCGGTCCTGGTGCTGGGCTCCTCGGCGGACGGCCGGCCCGCGCGCGGCGACCTCCCCTTCGTCGCCGTACAGGAGGCGCTCGGCGCGGAGGGGACCGCCCCTGACCCCGCGCCCGGCGTCACCTCCCCGGCGGCGACCGCCTACGTCCTGTACACCTCGGGAACCACCGGCGCCCCCAAGGGGGTGTGCGTGAGCCAGGGCAACCTCGCCCACACCCTGCGAGCGGTCGCGGACCGCTACGGGCTGCACCCCGACGACCGGGTGCTCCAGTTCGCCTCCACCGCCTTCGACGTGGCAGCGGAAGAGCTCTTCGCCACCCTCGTCCGGGGCGGCCGGGTCGTCCTGCTCCCGACGGGACCCGTGCCCGGGATCGCCGAGCTGACCGAGCTGGCCCGCCGGGAACGCCTGAGCGTGCTCAACCTTCCGGCGTCGTACTGGCACGAGTGGGTTGCCCAGCTCGACCGGTACCCGGCGGACGCCTGCCCCGCTCTGCGGCTCGTCGTGGTCGGCAGCGAACGGGTCGACGCCGGACGGCTCGCCCAGTGGCGGGCCGCGGCGCCGGCCGGAGTGCGCTGGCTGAACGCCTACGGCCCCACGGAGACCACCATCACCGCCACCCTGCACGAACCCGGGCCGGACGACTCGCACGACGCGACGACCGTCCCCATCGGCAGGCCGCTGGCCGGGGTCCGCGCGTACGTGCTCGACGAGCGGCTGCGGCCGGTCCCGCCGGGCGTCCACGGGGACCTCCACCTCGCCGGACCCGGAGTCGCCCTCGGCTACCTGGGCGACCCCGGGCGGACGGCGGCGTCGTTCCTGCCCGACCCCTGGGGGCCGCCGGGTGAGCGCATGTACGCCACGGGCGACCGGGTCCGCGCCGCCGCCGACGGAACCCTCGAATTCCTCGGCCGCGACGACACCCAGGTCAAACTCCGCGGCTTCCGCATCGAACTCGGCGAGATCGAGGCCGCCCTGAACGCCCACCCCCGCGTCATGGACGCGGCGGCCGTGCTCCGCGAGGACGTCCCCGGCAGACCGGTGCTGGTCGGCTACGCCGCCCTCGCCGGATCCGTCACGGCGGCCGAGCTGCGGGCGCACCTCGAACAGAAGCTGCCGGAGTACATGGTGCCCGCCTCGATCGTCCTCATGGACGCACTGCCCCGGGGCGAACGCGGAAAGACCGACCGGCGAGCCCTGCCCCCTCCCGCCCGGGCCGGCGGCGCCCCGGCCCGGGCCCCGCTCAACGGCGCGACGGAACGCCTCGTCGCCGATGTGTGGAGCGAGGTCCTGGCGGTCGAACAGGTGGGCGCCGAGGACAACTTCTTCGAGGCCGGCGGGCACTCGCTGCTTCTGCTGCGCGTGCAGGCCCGGCTCACGGAACGGCTCGGACGGCAGATCCCGGTGGTGGACCTGTTCACGTTCCCCACCGTCCGGAGCCTGGCCCGGCATCTCGCCGACGAGGGGCACGGCCTCTCCGCGACGGGTGACGCGGGACGCCGCCGGGCGGCCGCACGCAAGGCGCGTTCGCGCGCACAGGCACCGCGGAGGACCGCGCGGTGACTTCCGACATCTTGGAGACAGGAATGACGAACGACCTCCCGGACGACGGCGGCACGCCCGCCGGAGCCGTCGCCGTCGTGGGCATGGCCCTGCGATGTCCCGGCGCGGACACCCTCGACGCCTTCTGGCGCAACCTGCGCGACGGCGTCGAGTCGCTCACCACGTTCACCGACGCGGAACTCCACGCCGCCGGCGTCCACCCGGACGAGGCCGCCCGGCCGGACTACGTGCGCCGGCTCGGCGTGCTCGACGACATGGAGGGCTTCGACGCGTCCTTCTTCGGCTTCTCCCGCCGCGAGGCCGAGATGCTCGACCCGCAGCACCGGCTGCTGCTGGAGTGCGCCTGGGAGGCCCTGGAGCACGCGGCGTGCGCCCCGGGCGCCACGGACAAGGTCACCGGCGTCTACGCGGGTGTCGGCGAGAGCGCCTACCTGCACCGCAACCTGCTGCCCAACGGTGACCTGGTCGCACGGGTGGGCGAGTTCCAGACGGCCCTCGGCAACGACAAGGACTTCGTGCCGACGCGCGTCTCCTTCAAGCTGGACCTGCGAGGGCCGAGCGTCAGCGTCCAGACGGGGTGCTCGACCTCCCTCGTCGCCGTCCACATGGCGTGCCAGTCCCTGAACAACGGCGAGTGCGACGTCGCGCTGGCCGGCGGCGCCACCGTCATCCCGCAGCGGCGCGGACAGCGGCACGAGAAGGGCGGGATCAGGTCGTCCGACGGCCACTGCCGCGCGTTCGACGCCGCCGCGGACGGCACCGTCGCCGGCAGCGGCGCCGCCGTCGTCGCGCTCAAGCGGCTCGACGACGCCCTCGCCGACGGCGATGTCATCCACGCCGTGATCCGGGGGTCCGCCGTCAACAACGACGGCGCGCGCAAGGTCGGCTTCACCGCGCCGAGCGTCGAGGGACAGGCGGACGTCATCGCGGAGGCGCTCGCCGTCGCCGATGTCGACCCGTCCACGGTCACGTACATCGAGGCCCACGGCACCGGCACCCCGCTCGGCGACCCCGTCGAGGTGGCCGCGCTCAAGAGCGTCTTCGGCACGGGCCCCGCCGGCCGCTGCGCCCTCGGCTCGGTGAAGACGAACGTCGGGCACCTGGACACGGCGGCCGGTGCGGTCGGTCTCATCAAGGTGGTCCTCTCCCTCCGGGCCAGGCAGCTCCCGCCGTCCCTGCACTTCACCGAGCCGAACCCGGAACTGGGCCTGGACGACAGCCCGTTCCGCGTCAACACCGCCCTGGCGCCCTGGGAGGGCGAGCGCCTGCGGGCGGGCGTCAGCTCGTTCGGCATCGGCGGCACCAACGCCCACGTCGTCCTCGAAGAGGCCCCCGCGCGCACGCCCGCCGCCGCCCGCGGCCGTGCCCGGCACGTCCTGCCGGTCTCCGCCGCGACCCCCACCGCGCTGGCGACGGCCGTCGACCGGCTCGCCGGTCACCTCCGGGCGAACCCCGACGAGCGCCTCGACGAGGTCGCGTACACCCTGCAGCGAGGCCGCGGACGGCTCGCGCACCGCGGGTTCGTCGTCGCCGGCGGCGTCGGCGAGGCGGTCGAGGCGCTGAGCGCCGGCGTCCGGCCGCGTGCCGGTGCGACCGTCGCGGGCCAGGACCGCGAGGTGGTCTTCGGCTTCCCCGGCCAGGGCGCCCAGCGCGCCGGCATGGCCCGAGCGGCCTACGCCCAGGAGCCGGTGTTCCGGGCGGAGGCCGACCGGGCGACCGCCCTCCTGCTGTCGCTGACCGAGGGGGCCGTGGACGTACGGCCCGTGCTCGGTCTCGACGGCCCCGTCCGCGGCGACGATCCGACGGTCCACCGCACCGAGATCGCGCAACCCGCGCTCTTCGTCCTGGAGTACGCGCTCGCCCGGCTCTGGGAGTCCTGGGGCGTGCGCCCCGTCGCCCTGGTCGGTCACAGCCTCGGCGAACTCGTGGCTGCCTGTGTCGCCGACGTGATGTCACTGGAGGACGCGCTGCGTCTGGTCGCCGTGCGCGGCCGCCTCATGCAGTCCGCGCCCGCCGGCGTGATGACGGCCGTCCCGCTGCCCGAGGACGAGGTGTCGGCGCTGCTCGACGGCGTGGACCTCGCCGCGGTCAACGGACCGCGCGAGTGCGTGGTCTCCGGTCCCGCCGACGCGATCACGGCGTTCGAGGAGCGGCTCGCCGCTCTCGGCGTCGTCTCCAAGCGGCTGCGCACCTCCCACGCCTTCCACTCGCGCCTCATGGACGGCGCGGCGGCCGCCTTCGAGGAGGAGGCCGCCCGGCTGACGCTCTCGCCCCCGCGCATCCCGTTCCTCTCCGACGTGACGGGCGACTGGATCACCGACGAGGACGCCACCAGCCCCGCGTACTGGGCCCGGCAGATCCGCGCCACGGTCCGCTTCGACGACGCGCTGTCCGCCGTCCGCGACACCGGTGCGGTGCTTCTGGAGGTCGGCCCCGGACAGGTGCTGACCCGGCTTGCCCGGGCCGCCGGCGCCGACGCGGTCGCCTGCCTGCCCACGGTCGCCGGGACGGACGAGCCGGAACTGCTGGCGGCCGTCGGCGAACTCTGGTGCGAGGGCGTCGCGGTCGACTGGGAGGCGCTCGCCGGCGGGGCCCCGCCGCACCGCACGGTCCTGCCGTCGTACCCGTTCGAACGCGAGCGCTGCTGGATCGACCCGCCGCCCGCCGGGGCGGTCGGCGGCTGCGGCTGCCGGACCGAGCAGAGCGCGGCACGGGAACCGGCCGTCCAGGAGACGGTGCCGACGACCGCACCCGACTACCAGGACCCGACCGAGCGGGAGGTCGCCGCGGTCTTCGCCGACCTCCTCGGCGGCCGGGACATCGGACCGCAGGACGGCTTCTTCGAGCTGGGCGGGCACTCGCTGCTCGCCACCCAGCTCGTCTCCCGGATAAGGGCCCTGTTCGGCGTCGACGTCGCGCTGCGCACCTTCATCGAGGCGCCGACGATCCGCGGCCTGGCCCGCGCGGTGGCCGCCGCCCGCGACGAGTCCGGCGACGACGCCCCCGCGGCGCTGCCGCTCGCCGTGGCCGACCCGGCCGCCGTGGCGGAGCCCTTCCCGCTGACGGACGTGCAGCAGGCCTACTGGATCGGCCGCACCGGAGTCTTCGACATCGGCAACGTCGGCATGCACGGCTACGAGGAGTTCGAGGTCGCCGGCCTCGACCTGCCCCGGCTCCAGGACGCGTTCCGCACGCTCATCCAGCGGCACGGCATGCTCCGTGCGATCGTGCTGCCCACCGGCGAGCAGCGGATCCTCACCGACGTGCCCGACTACGTCATCGCCGCCCAGGACGTGCGCGGGCTGGGGGACGACGCGGCGCGCGAGGCGCTGCAGGCCACCCGCGACGCCATGTCCCACCAGGTGTTCGCGCCCGAGCGCTGGCCGCTGTTCGAGCTGCGCGCCACCCTCCTGGACGGTGACCGCACCCGCCTGCACTACAGCATCGACGGTCTGATCACCGACGCCCGCAGCTCCAACGTCCTGCTGCGCGAACTCGCCGGCCTCTACCGGGACCCGGACGTCGACCTGCCCGACGTCCAGCTCTCCTTCCGGGACTACGTCCTGGCCGAGCAGAGCCTGGAGGAGAGCGACCTGTACCGCCGTGCGCAGGCGTACTGGATCGAGCGGGTGCCGGACTTCGCCCCCGCCCCCGAGCTGCCGCTGGCCCGCGAGCCGCGCAGCATCGACACGCCCCGCTTCAGCAGGGTGAGCGGAACGCTGGACGAGGACCGCTGGAGCCGGCTCAAGGCGGTCGCGGCCCGCCGCGGCATCACCCCCACCGCGCTGACCATCGCGGCCTACAGCGAGGCTATGGCGACCTGGGCCACGCACCGCAGGTTCACGCTCAACCTGCCCATGGCGAACCGGCTTCCGCTTCACCCGGGCGTGGACGCCGTCGTCGGCGACTTCACCTCGGTGACGCTGCTGGAGGTCGACGCGTCCGACGCGGGCTCGTTCGGCGAGCGGGCGCGGGCGGTGCGCGACCAGCTGCTGACGGACATCGACCACCGTCTGTTCAGCGGCGTCCGGGTCCTGCGCGAGATCAAGAAGGTGCGCCCGGACGCGGCGATGCCGGCGGTGTTCACCAGCCTCTTCCTCGACCACGGCCAGGACATCGGCCTGGGGCAGGAGGTGTTCAGCATCTCCCAGACGCCGCAGGTGTGGATCGACGCCCAGGTCTTCGAGTCGGAGGGCGCCCTGACCCTGGACATCGACGCGGTCGACGAGCTGTTCCCCGACGGGCTGGTCGCCTCGATCCACTCCGCGACCCTGGACCTGCTGCGATGGCTGGCGGACGACGAGGCGCGCTGGAACGAGCCTGTGCCCTCGCTCCTGCCGGCCGCGGACGCCGCGGCGCGGGAGGACTACAACCGGACCGCGGGGCGCCTGCCGTCGGGCCTGCTCCACGAGCCGTTCTTCGCCATGGCCGAGCGCGCCGCGGACCGGCCCGCTGTGATCACACAGACCCGGACACTGAGCTACGGAGAGCTCGCCGGCCGCGCCCGGGTGATCGCCGACCGGCTCACCGCGCTGGACGTCCGGCCCAACGACCTGGTCGCCGTGGTCATGGAGAAGGGCTGGGAGCAGAGCGCCGCGGTGCTCGGCATCCTCGCCTCGGGCGCGGCGTACCTGCCGGTGGACGCGGAGCTGCCCGAGGAGCGGATCCGCTTCCTGCTCGCCCAGGGCCGGGTCCGGGCCGTGCTGACCCAGTCCTGGATCGCCGGGCGGCTGACCGGGCCGCTGGGGCCGGACGGCACGGTGCTCGCCGTGGACACGCTGCCCTCCGACCCGGGCGCGCCGCACGCAGCCCGGCCGGCCACGGCCGCCGACGACCTCGCCTACGTCATCTTCACCTCGGGCTCGACCGGAGTGCCCAAGGGCGTGATGATCAGTCACCGGGGCGCCCTGAACACGGTCGCCGACGTCAACGAGCGCTTCGCGGTCGGGGAGCAGGACCGGACGCTGGCCCTGTCGTCCCTGAGCTTCGACCTGTCCGTCTACGACATCTTCGGTCCGCTGGCCGTCGGCGGCGCCGTCGTCGTCCCCGACCCGGCCTCGCACCGCGACCCGGCGGTCTGGCTCGACCTGGCCGAACGGTCCGGTGTCACCGTGTGGAACTCCGTGCCGGCGCTGATGGAGCTGCTCGTCGAGCACATGACGGTGGGCGGGGCGAAGAGCGACGCGCTGCGGCTGGTGATGCTCAGCGGTGACTGGTTCCCCGTCACCCTGCCCGAGCGTATCCGGCGGGTCCTGGGCACGCCGGAGATCGTGAGCCTCGGCGGCGCCACGGAGGCGTCCATCTGGTCCATCCTGCACCCCGTGGGCGAGGTACCGGCCCACTGGCCGTCGATCCCCTACGGCCGCCCGATGCGCAACCAGACCTTCCACGTCCTCGACGAGGCGTTCCGGCCGCGTCCGACCGGTGTCCCGGGGCAGCTGTGCATCGGCGGCACGGGCCTCGCGGAGGGATACCTGCACGACGAGGCGAAGACCGCCGCGAGCTTCGTGCGCCATCCCGTGACGGGCGAACGCCTGTACCGGACGGGCGATCTGGGACGGTTCCTGCCGAGCGGCGAGATCGAGTTCCTCGGCCGTGCGGACTTCCAGGTCAAGCTCCAGGGGTACCGGATCGAACTGGGCGAGATCGAGACGGCGCTGCTCCAGCACCCCGCCGTGCGCGGCGCGGTGGCCGTCGTCCACGGCCGCCCCCAGGGGGCCAAGCGGCTGATCGCGTTCGTCGTGCCCGAGGAGGGCCACCAGGTCCCCGCGGACGTACGGGAGTTCCTCGGCGCCAAGCTGCCCGGCTACATGGTGCCCGAGACCGTCGTCGGCATCTCCGAACTCCCGCTCACGGCCAACGGCAAGGTCGATCGCAAGGCCCTCGTGGTGCCGGACGAGCCCGACGAGCCGACGGTGTACGAGGCGCCGGCCACGGAGGTCGAGAAGATCGTCGCGGCCGTGTGGGTGAGCATGCTGAACGTCGAACGGGTCGGCCGGCAGGACCACTTCTTCGAGCTCGGCGGCGACTCGCTCACCGCCATGCGCACGGTCGTACGGCTGCGCAAGGCCCTCGACGTCGAGATCCCCATCCGAGTGATCTTCGACAACCCGACGCTGGAGCGCATCGCGGCGGCGATCGACTCCGCGGACGGCGGCGGCGCCCCCGCCCCGGCGTCCGGGCCCACCCGCACGGACCACGCCGGCGCCCCGGTTCCGCTGACGGCCGCCCAGGCCCGCCTCTGGTTCCACGACCAGCTCGTCCCGGGCAGCACCACGTACAACCTGGTCCAGCCGTTCCGCCTCACCGGGCCGCTCGACGTCGCCGCCCTGCGCGGCGCCTTCGAGACGTTCGTCGACCGGCACGACGTCCTGTCGCTGTCGTTCGAGGCGACGGGGGACGCCCCGCACCAGATGCCGGGCACCGGCAAACCGCTGGACTTCCAGGTCGTCGACGTGAGCGACGACCCGGTGATGCTCGCTCCCGAGCGGGTGATCGCCGAGGAAGCGCGCACCCCCTTCGACCTCGCGAGCGGACCCCACTTCCGGGTGCGGCTGCTGTGCGTCGGACCGCGCGAGCACGTCCTGGTCGTGTCCGTGCACCACATCGTCTGGGACGCCTGGTCGACCTCGATCATGGTCCGTGAGATCAGCGCGCTGTACCGCGGCGCGAACGCGGCCGTCCTCCCCGAACCCGGCGTGGGGTACGCCGACGTCGCCCTCTGGGAGGCCGGGCAGGCCGACTCGGACGATTTCCGGCGGCAGATCGACTTCTGGCGCCGCGAACTGGCCGCTCCGCTGCCCGTGCTGGCCCTCCCCACCGAGGGGACGATCGACGACTCCGAGGTGATCGAGGGGGCCCGGGCGCCGCTCGCGGTCGACCCCGCGGTGGCCGCCGGCTTCAGGGACGTCTGCACGGCGGAACGCGCGACCACGTTCATGGGGTACCTCGCCGCCTGGAAGGTGCTGCTCCAGTGGTGGTGCCGTCAGCAGGACGTCGTCGTGGGCGTCCCCGCCGGCCACCGCGCGCACCCGCAGCTGGAGAACACGATCGGGTTCCTGGTCAACAGCCTCGCCATCCGCACGCGGTTCACCGGCGACCCGACCTTCACGGACGTGCTCAGGGAGGTCCGTGAGAAGGCGCTGGAGGCGTACGCGAACCAGGACGTGCCCTTCGACCACGTCGTCCAGGCCGTCAGGCCGGAACGCCGCGCCGGCGAGTCGGCGCCGGTCTACCGCACCTGGTTCCTGCTGGAGGACGTCCCGCTGCCCGACTGGGACCTCCCCGACGTGAGCGCCGAGGAGATCGACGCGGAATTCCTCCTGTCGGTCCACGACATCAAGCTCACGCTCGTGGCCACCCCCGAAGGCGGAATGGAAGGCGGAATCGACTACCGCGTCGGCCTCTTCGCGGAATCCACCGTCCGTCGTCTGACGCAGTGCCTGACCGAACTGGTGAAACTCCTGTCCACCGAACCGGACGCGAGGCTCAGCGTCGTCAACCGCACTCTGGAAAACCTGTGGGAAGGAAAGGAAGAGTCGCGGAAGAAGAGGTCATGGAACGACATCCGGTCGCAGCGGCGACCGCAGGACAACCGAGGAATGCCGAATGCTTGACGCCGAACGATATCGAGGCGACCTGGTGCAGCTGGGCCTGCACAAGATCGCGCACCAGGACGAGACCCTCCTGGACCACATGTTCCGGGCCTGCGCCATCCTCCAGGACATGAAGGCGGGGGAGCACGTCTGCCTCGCGGGACTGTTCCACGGCGTGTACGGAACGGAGGGCCTGCACAACGACAACGTCGAGTCCATTCCCGAGGAAAGACGCGTCGAGGTCCGAGCGTTCGTCGGAGCCCGGGTGGAGCAGATGATCCACACATTCTCCGTCATGAACTACGCGTCGCTCGGCAAGAGCTTCCGCAACATCATGCGCCCGAAAGGGGAGCCGGCCCTGAAGGACCGGCGCACCGGCGAGGACATTCCGCTGGACCGGGATGAATTCGAGGACCTCCTGCGCATGAAACTCGGCGACGTCCTGGCGCACATGCCGCAACAGGTCAGCCACTCCCATCTCAACCTCCCGGCCGAATACGCGGGTTTCTGGCAGATCGCCGCCGAATACCTCGGTCCGGACGCAGTCGACACATGGAACACGTACACGAAGGGGCAGCTGTGGATCGAGCCGGAGCAGAACTGATGTCGCAGGCCTGGGAAGGCTTCCGTCTGTCGAGGCAGCAGGAGCACGTCCTGGGGCTCGTGGCGGGCGGACGGGCCGGCCGTACGGTGGCCCGGGTGGGCCTCGGCACGTCGCTCGACCGCGAGGTGCTGGAACACGCCGTGCACGACGTGGCATCGGCGCACGAGAGCCTGCGCACCGTCTACCGCAAGGTGCTGGGCGACAACAGCACCGCGCTGATGGTGATCGAGGACCGTCCCCGGTTCCTCCTGTCGGAGCGTTCCGGCGACGACGCCGCACTCACCGCCCTCGTACAGGAGGAGACGCGTGCGCAGAGCGCCGAGGAGGACGCCGAGCCCCTGCGCCTGACCCTCTTCACCCACACCGGCGGACAGCGCTCGCTCGTCGTCTCCGCACCGCGCATGAGCATGGACGCCCTCTCGGCCGAGGTGTTCCTCCGGGACCTCCGGCAGGCCTGCGCCGCCCGGCTGCAAGGCGCCCCCTGGAGCCGCGACGGCATCGTCCAGTACGCCGACTACGCCCAGTGGCAGGTCGACGAGGGGGCGGCGAGCCCGCGCCAGAAGGAGCTCGCGGCCGACCGCGCGGCCCGCCTCACGGAGCTGCCCCCGCTGAACCTGCCGCTCGAACTCCTCTCCGACGACACCTCCCTCGCCGACGTGCGCTGGACTGTCCCCGCACCCCTGGCGCAGCGGCTGCGAAGCCTCGGCGACGACTGCGACGGCGGTCTGCGCAGCGTGCTGCTGACCGGCTGGTTCGTCGCCCTGTGGCACGCCGCCGGACGGCCGGAACGCCTGGCGGTCGCCGCGCGACTCACCCGACGGCCGTTCCCCGAACTGCGGACCTCGATCGGCCTGTTCGAGACCCATGCGCCGGTGTTCGCCGACGTCGCCGACGGAACGACGCTGACCGATCTGCTGCGCTCGGTGGACCTGGAGCTGGAAGGCTTCGAGCAGGCCGACGAGAGCTCCCTGGACCCGGCCGGCCAGCACGTCGCGGGCATCCCCGGCTTCGCCTTTCACGACGTCACGGAGTTCGGCTCACCCCACGAGCCGGTCTTCGGCGACCTGTGGATCGAACCGTCCGACGACACGCGCAAGGTCGCCCTCAGCGCGCAGGTCCTGGACGGCGACATCCGGCTCACCCTGCGCCACCAGGTCCTCGGCCTGGCCGAGGGCGGCATCGAGGCGCTCCTCGCGTGCCTGCGCGCCGCCCTGTCGGCGCTGGGCGGCGATCCCGGGATCGCCGTTCCCGACCTGGCCATGCTGGACGAGGACGCCGCGCGCGAGCTCGTCGCGGCCGTGAACCCCGCGCAGCCGTCACAGCGCCCCGGGGAGCACTGGCACCGCCAGGTCGAGCGGACCGCGCGGTTCGCCCCCGACGCCACGGCGCTGCGGACGGCCACGCGCTCGTGGACGTACCGGCAGCTCGACGAGGCCTCGGGCCGGCTGGCCAACGAGCTGGCCGGGCGCGGCGTGCGCGCCCGCGACCTGGTCGGACTGTGCCTCGAACGCTCCGACCTCGCCGTCGTCGCCATGCTCGCGATCGCCAAGGCCGGGGCCGGATACGTGCCGATCGACCCGAGCCTGCCCGCCAAACGCCGGTCCGCGGTCCTCGACGCGGTCGGTCTGCGCCACGCCGTGGCGACCGAGGAGACGGCCCCGACCCTTCCGCAGGACTGCGACACCGTCCTCCTGGACGCGGACCTCACGGTCTGCGCCCATCACACGAGCGACGGCCCGCAGGTGGCGACCGCCGACGACGACCCCGCGTACGTGATCTTCACTTCGGGCTCCACCGGCGTCCCGAAGGGCGTCCTCATCGGGCACGGCCACCTCGCCGCCTACCTCGACGGCGTGCTCGACCGGCTGCGCCTGACCGGCCCGGTCGACTCGGTCGCCCTGAGCACCCTGGGCACCGACCTCGGCAACACCGCGCTGTTCCCGCCGCTGGTCACCGGGGGCGAGCTGCTGATCGTCGCGCCGGAGGTCTCCGCGGACGCGCAGGCGCTCGCCGAGCTGCTCTCCCGCGAGAGCTACGACCTCCTGAAGATCACCCCCTCGCACCTGGAGGCAGTCTTCACCGTCGCCGAGGCGCCGGAACGGCTGATGCCGCACCAGGCGCTGGTCGCGGGTGGCGAGCCGTTCGGCTGGGGCTGGTACAACCTGTTCAAGGACTACCTCGGCGACTGCAGGCTCTACAACCACTACGGCCCGACCGAGACCACCGTCGGCGTGCTCTGCGGGGAGGCCACCGCCTCCCACGACCTGGCCGCCCTGGCCTCCAGCGTCCCGCTGGGCACCCCGATGCGGCACGCCCGCGCCTACGTCCTGGACCCCGGGCGCCGGCCACTGCCGGTCGGTGTGCCGGGCGAGCTGTGGATCGGCGGCTCGTCCGTGTCGCACGGCTATCTGTCCCCGACCGAGGAGCAGAGCGCCCGGTTCGTCGCCGACCCGTTCAGCCCGGACCCGGCGGGCCGGATGTACCGCACCGGTGACAAGGTGCGCCTCCTTCCCGACCACACCGTCGAGTTCCTCGGCCGCGTCGACCGGCAGATCAAACTGCGCGGCTTCCGCGTGGAGCTGGGCGAGATCGAGGCGGTCATGCGCCAGCACCCGCGGGTGACCGGCAGCCTGGTCGTGGAGGCCGGCGAGAGCACGGGCGCCCACCTCGTGGGCTACCTCATCGACGCCGAGGGCGGTCGCGGCGACGCGGAGTGGCTCCGCGAGTTCCTGGCCGAACGCCTCCCGGACTTCATGCTGCCCGCCCACCTGGTGGCCCTGGACGCCTTCCCCCTCACCAGCAGCGGGAAGGTCGACGCCTCGATGCTTCCCGAACCCGGCTTCTACACCCAGGGATCCACCGCCTACGTCGAGCCGCGGACCGAGACCGAACGCCGGGTCGCCGACATCGTCGCCCAACTGCTGCTGCTGCGTCAGGTCGGCGCCGACGACGACTTCTTCGAAGTGGGCGGCCACTCGCTGCTCGCCACCCAACTGGTCGCCAGGCTGCGGGACGACTTCAAGGTGAGCTTCAAGCTGCGCAACCTCTTCGAGTTCCCCGTGGTGTCGGAACTCGCCGAGTACATCGACCGGCTCCTCGAGAAGAAGGCGGCAGACGCATGTTGACCCAGACGACCGACACCGGCGCGAACGGCCGCTTCGGCAGGGCCCGCAGGTCCGTCGCGGTCACCAGCGAGACGCTGGTCCGCGTGGCCCCGCTGATCGACGGAACGCGCGCGGTGTCCTGCACACCGACCCTCACCGGCCTCGACGCACGGGAGTGGCTCGCGAACTCGGGGAACGCCCTCGCCCGGCTGCGCGACGAGCACGGCGCCGTCCTGCTGCGCGGCTTCGCACCGCTGGACGCCGCGGGCCTGGCCGAACTCGCCACCGGCCTCGACGGCGAGCTGCGCGACTACGACAACCGCTCCACGCCGCGCCGGCGGGTCGACGGCAACGTCTTCACGTCCACCGAGTACCCGGCCGACCAGACCATCCCGCAGCACAACGAGATGTCGTACACGGACTCCTGGCCCGCCACCCTGTTCCTCACCTGCGTCGTCCCGTCCGCCACGGGCGGCGAGACGCCCGTCGCGGACAGCGCCCGCGTCCACGCCCGGCTGCCGCAGGCCACCCGTGAGCGCTTCGAGCGGCACGGCGTGATGTACGTGCGCAACTTCGGCCATGGCATGGACCTGAGCTGGCAGGAGGCCTTCCAGACCGAGGACCGCGCCCACGTCGACGCCTACTGCGAGCAGCACGGCATCCAGGCGGAGTGGCTGGGCGGCGAGCGGCTGCGCACCCGGCACGTGGTGCAGGCCACCGTCAAGGCGAGGGCGACGGGGGAGACGGTCTGGTTCAACCAGGCGAACCTGTTCCACGTCAGCTCGCTTCCCGAACACGTCGAGCGCGAGCTGCGCGAGAGCTTCGCCGAGGACGAGCTGCCCCGCAACGCGCTGTACGGCGACGGCACGCCCCTCGACCCGGAGGATCTGGCGCAGATCCGCGCCGCCTACGCGGCGGAGGAGATCGCCCTGCCCTGGCAGGCCGGCGACATCATGATCGTCGACAACGAGCAGTTCTCGCACGGCCGGAACCCCTACACCGGTTCCCGCACGGTCCTGGTGGCCATGGCATGAGCGACTCGACGACCTTCGAAGCCGTGCGGGAAGAGATCGCCTACGCGTTCGACAACACCGTCTTCTTCCGCAAGCACATGGAAGCCAGCGGTCTGCGGCCGGAGGACATCCGGGGCCTGGCGGACTTCCACCGGCTGCCGCCCACCTCCAAGTCCCACTACCGGCGGAACTTCCCCGCGGGCGTGCTGGCCAAGGGCTACACCCTCAACTCACCGCACGTCATGCGCTTCCAGAGCTCCGGCACCTCCGGCGAGCGGCTGAACAGCGCCATCCTGGCCTACGACCTGGCGAGACGGCAGGCGACCGCACTCGGCGTGAACCGCCGCTTCGACGAGCTGTGGCGTCCCGGCAGCCGGCCCAGGATCTGTCGCTTCGCCCCGCCGAACTGCTCCGACGTGGAGTGCGCCACGGGATTCTCGACCATGGAGGACCGCACCCTCGCGGACGGCACCCTGGTGCTCACCGTGGCCCACGACCTCCTGGCCACCCCGGAGTGGCAGATCGTCAAGGCACTCGACGAGATCGAGCTCTACGAACCCGATCTCCTGGTGGTGGACTCGACGCACTTCGCCTTCCTCACGAGGTGGGCGCGACGGCTCGGCCGCCGGATCACCTCGCCGCGCAAGCTGCACCTGGTGAGCGGCTACACCCTCATGACACGGGTGGCGCGACGCCAGATCGAGGAGTTCATGGGGCCGGACCTGGCGATCGGCGACATGATCGGCATGTCCGAGCTCGGCTATCTCGGATTCGAGTGCCACGACGGGATGCGGCACATCAACGACCAGGACTTCCACGTGGAGTTCGTCCGCGACGGCGAGCCCGTCGCGGCCGGCGAGACCGGCGAGCTGTACGTCACCACCAAGGACGACGCACTCGTCCCCCGCATCCGGTACGCCACGGGGGACCACTTCACCCCCCTGGGCGGCGCCTGCGGCTGCGGCAGCGAGCTGCCGCTGGTGCGGATCGAGGGCCGCGCCACCCACATGATCCAGCTGGCGGACGGCCGGGTCGTCACGCCGGGCGCGATCGACGCCGTGGTCGGCGACGCCCCCGGCATCGAGATCTACAAGCTGGAGCAGGACCGCACCGGAGCGTGCACCTTCCGGTACATCCCCGAGGCCGGCGCGCGGACCGACGGCGTCGCCGCGCTCACCGACCGCCTGACCGAAGCCCTGGCGCCGAACCCGGTGCGCGTCGAGGCCGTCGACTACATCGCCGGCGAACGCAGCGGCAAGTTCCAGCCCTGCGTCTCACAGATATCCGCGGAAGGTGCGCGATGACCCTTCGAGACAACCTCCGGGACGACTTTCCGGCCCTGCGGCGGAAGATCGACGGGCAGACGATCTCCTACCTGGACAACGCGGCCACGACGCTGAAACCGCGGCCCGTCATCGAGGCGATCACCGAGTACTACGAGACCAACGGCGCCAACATCCACCGCGGCAAGCACCGGCTGTCCGAGGAGGCCTCCGACGCCTACGAGGCATCCCGGGTGGCGATCGCCGCCCACCTCGGCGCCGCGGCGAACGAAGTGGTCCTGACCCGCAACACGAGCGAGGCCCTGAACCTGGTCGCCCAGGGGCTGGGCCTGGAACCGGACGCCCCGATCGTGGGGTGCATGGACGCGCACCACTCGCAGATGCTGCCGTGGCGGCGGGCCGGCCGCCTCGCGCTCACCCGGGTCGACGCCCACGGCCGGCTCGACCGCGACCACTTCCGCGAACTGCTGCGCAGCCGGCCGAAGGTGGTCGCGCTCACCCACTGCTCCAACGTCACCGGCGTCGTCCACCCGGTGGCCGAGCTGATCGCCGAGATCCGTGCGGCCACCGACGCGGTCATCGTCCTCGACGCCGCGCAGTCCCTGCCCCACGAGCGCATCAACGTGCACCAGCTCGACGTCGACTTCCTGGCCTTCTCGATGCACAAGATGCTCGGCCCCACCGGGGTCGGCGTCCTCTTCGGCCGCAGTCGGCTCCTCGCCGGGCTCCGCCCGATGTCGGTCGGCGGAGGCATGGTCGACTGGGTCGATCTGGACGGCAGCGTGGACCGGCGCACACCCTTCAAGTTCGAAACGGGCACGCCGGCCATCGCCTCCGTCATCGGGTCCGGCGCCGCGATCAGGTACCTGGAGTCACTGGACGCCCAGGCGCTGCGGCGGCGCGAGCGTGACCTCGGCGCGGCCCTGGTCGGCGGGGCGCTCACCCGGCCCGGCGTGCGTCTGATCGGCCCGCCGGACCTGACCGACCGGATCGCGCTCGTGAGCCTGCGCCTCGAGCAGGGCGTCCCCACCGGCGAGGTCGCCCGCATGCTGAGCGACTCCTACGGCTTCATGGTGCGCAGCGGTCACATGTGCTCACAGCCGCTGGTCAGCGACCTGGCCGGCGGGGAGATCCTCCGCGTCTCCGCGTACCTCTACAACGAGGTCCGCGAGATCGAGGACCTCTACGAGGCGCTGGACGAACTGCTGAGCTGGATCGGCCCGACCGCGGCCGTCGCCTCACGCCGCTGAGACCACCGATCGACAGGAGGTGTGCACATGTCCGGCCTGCGGACCCTGACCCTGGTGTGCTTCCCGCACGCCGGCGGAGGCCTGGGGCGGTACCGGAGCTGGCGGGAAGACCTGCCGGACGACGTCGAGGTGGTCCTGCCCGACCTGCCGGGCCGGGAGGGGCGGCTCTTCGAGGAGCCCCTCCCGGACGTCGCCGCGGTGAGCGCGTACACGATGCGCACGCTGTCCGCGGAGATCGCGCGCGCCGAGCGACTGGCGTTCGCCGGCCTCAGCTACGGGGCGCTCGTGGCGTACGACATGGCGGCGCGACTGGAGGCGACCGGCAAGCGGGTCGAGGCCGTGTTCGCGGCGAGCCAGCGCGCGCCGTCCACCCCCCTGCCCCCGATCGACTGGCGCTCGCTGGGCGACGCCGAGCTGCTCTCCGAGCTCGCCGGCATCGGCGGGCTCAGCTCGGACCTGACGGACGAGGAGGAACTTCTCGAAATGTTCCTCCCCACCATCCGGGCCGAACTCCACGCGAGCGAGAGCTATCGCAGACCCGGGACCCACGAACGTCTGCGGTGCCCGGTCTTCCTCTACCACGGCACCCAGGACGCCGTGATCCCGGCGTCGTCGGCGCACGCCTGGCGTGAGGAGACCGACCGCCTCTCGTGGCGCAGCCTCGAGGCCGCGCACTTCCTGACCGCTCCCGACGGCGCGGACCTGTGGTACGAGGCGCTGGTCCAGGACCTGGCCTCGTGCCGCACGCCCCGGCCCGCTCTCGACCGCACCCCGTGAAGCAGTCGAAATCTCCCTGACGTTAAGGATCAGCGATGAACGGACCACAGACCCCCGGCCTGCCGCTGCCCCGGTGCTGCGCCCACCTCATCACCTGGCGCGACGGCCCTCCCACGGCGCGCACGCCCGCCGTCGCCGCCCACCCGGGCCGCACGGCCGTGACGGCCCCGGATACCGCGACGGCAGCCGGGCCCCACCACGCGCGCCTGCTCCCCGGAAGCCGGGTGGTCTGTACGTGAGCGACAGCGACCTCCAGATCGCCGGCGACATCCTGGAAGTCCCGCACCTCCTGCAGCGCCCACGCGAACACCCCTCCACCGTCGCCGAGTTCGCCGGCCTCGCCCGCTCCGTCGCCGCCGACCGCCCCCAGTGGGAGCACCTCGTCCGGTACGACGCCACGACGCGCTGGTACCACCGGCTGCGCACCGGGCCGGGATACGAGGTGTGGTTGCTGTCCTGGGTCGCCGGGCAGGGAAGCGAACTGCACGACCACGGCCGTTCGTCCGGGGTGCTGACCATCCTTCAGGGCACGCTCACCGAGTGGACGCAGAGAAGGAAGCATGTGCTGGAGCCGGGCGCTCAGCGGGTCTTCGCGCCCGGGTACGTGCATCGGGTCGTCAACGACGCGCTGACGCCGGCGGTGAGCCTGCACGTCTACCACCCGGGCCTGACCGAGATGCCGGCGCACACCACCCCCCACTGCGAGACGGGCGCCCGGCCGGGGCTGGTGACCGCCTGACCCCTCGCCGGGAACGCCGGCCTCGCGGGGCGCGCCGACATGACCGGCGCGCCCCGCAAGGGCTGCTGCTGCCGGGAGCGGGACGAGCCGTGGGCGGGCGACGGCGCCGCCGGGGGCCGGCCCGACGACGGAGGCCCTCGCGCGGCGGTGACGGTCAGCCTCTGGCGTGCGAGCCCGGGGTGTGGCCGAAGGTGCGCCGGAACACGTCGATGAAGGCGCTCGCAGAGGACCAGCCGCACCGGTGCGCCACCGCGGTCACCGGCTCCTTCTCGGCGAGCAGGACCAGTGCGCGCTGAAGCCGCAACTGGGTGCGCCACTGGGGGAAGGTCATGCCGAGGTCGCTGCGGAACAGCCGGGACAGCGTGCGGTCACTCGCGCCGACCTGGCTGCCCAGCTCGGCGAGAGTGCGGGGGTCGGCCGGGTCGGCCAGCAGGATCGAGCACAGCGTCCGCAGCAGGGGAGCGGCCGGTGTCGGCAGGTGCAGCGGCTCCTGGGGGGACGCCCGCAACCGGTCGAGCAGGACCGCGCGCAGCCGGGTCCGCTCGGGGCTGTCGTCGTCGGGAGTGCGGGTGTACGCGACGATCAGCTCACGCAGCAGCGGGTCGACGGCCAGCACGGTCGGTGTGTCGAGACCGAGCGGGTTGACGGTGGCGGGCAGTCCCACCAAATGCAGTTCGAGTTCGCCGTGGGCCCGGTGGGCGTGGACGACGCCGGCCGGGACCCAGATGGCGCGGGTGCCGGGGGCGACCCAGGAGCCCGCGTCGGTCGTGACGGCCAGCACTCCGCGGCCGGCGTAGACGATCTGGTGGTCGTCGTGCCGATGGGCGTCGATCGCGCCGCCGGACGCCAGCCGCCGGCTGCGCGTCGGCGCGATCGGCTCATGGCGGATTTGCGGCATCATCCGGCAGTTTACCGGAAGCGCGACAAGGGCGCGGGTCCGGACGATGGCGGGGTGCGAAGGAATACATCGATCACCCTGCTGTCCGTCGGACACGCCTGCGTCGACGTCTACCAGGGAGCCGTGGCGTCCCTGGTGCCGTTCTTCGTCGCCGAGCGTTCCTACACCTACGCGGTCGCCTCGGGCATCGTGCTGGCCGCCTCGCTGCTGTCCTCCGTGGCGCAGCCCGTGTTCGGCGCGCTCACCGACCGTCGGGCGATGCCCTGGCTGCTGCCGGCCGGCACGCTCCTCGGCGGTGTCGGCGTCGCGCTGAGCGGACTGAGCGGCTCCTACCCGCTCACGCTCGTGTTCGTCGCCGTCTCGGGAGTCGGAGTGGCCGCCTATCACCCCGAGTCCGCCCGCGTCGCCCGCATCGCGGGCCGGGGCAGTCACCGGGCCATGGGCTGGTTCTCCACCGGCGGCAACATCGGCTTCGCGTCGGCGCCGCTCATGGTCACCGCCGTGGTGGCCACCGGAGGGCTGCGGTGGACGCCGCTGCTGGTGCTGCCGGCCCTCGTGGGCGCCGCGTTGTGCCTGCCCGTCGTGCGCGCCCTGCAGCAGCGGCAGGCGCACGGACCCGGCACGGCCGGGCAAGCCGGAAGCGACGACGTCGCCTCCTTCGTGAAGCTGTCACTGGCCGTGGTCTTCCGGTCGATCGCGTTCGTCGGCCTGAGCGCCTTCATCTCGCTGTACGCCCGCGAGCGCCTGGGCGGCGGCACGGCCGCCGGCACCGCGGCCCTGACCGTGCTCTACCTCGGCAGCGCGGTCGGTTCCGTGCTGGGCGGATATCTGGCGAGCCGCTGGGACCGGGTCACCGTCTCGCGCCGGTCGTACCTGATCGCCGCCGCGGCCCTCGCCGGCGTGGTGTGGCTGCCGGGACCGGCCGTCTGTCCGTGCGTGGCGTTGACCTCGGCCGGCTTGTACGTGCCCTTCTCGCTGCAGGTGACGCTCGGCCAGGACTACCTGCCCTCGCGCGTCGGCACCGCCGGCGGGATCACCCTCGGCCTGACCGTCAGCGTCGGCGGTCTCGCCGCCCCCGCCATCGGCACTCTCGCCGACTCCACGTCCCTGCGGACCGCCCTGACCCCTCTCGTCCTGATGCCTCTGCTGAGCTGGCTGAGCTTTCGCGACCTGCCCGAACCGGCCGCGCCGCACCTCGGAGCCGCGTCCGAGCCGAAGTACGTCGACACGCACGACACGCACGACGCAGATGGCATGGATCAGGCGGATCACGCGGATCACGCGGATCGCGCGGACCAGGGCACGGACGGCACCGATGGCGACGGAGGCGACACCGGCGTCACCCCCGCAAGGGCCCCGGCGGCCCGGCCTTCGTCGCCCGGCTCGCGGTGACGTCGGCGAGCGGACCTCAGCGGCGCGGGACATGCGTGTGGGCCCCGGGTGTTCCCGGAGCCCACAGGGCGGTCGTCGTGCGGGGGACTACCAGCGATACCAGCGGCCCTTGCGGCCGCCGGTGTCGGCGCTGCGCATGACGAAGCCGAGCAGCCAGACCGCCAGCACGATGACGGCGATCCACCACAGTGCCTTGAGGGCGAAGCCCGCGCCGAAGAGGACCAGAGCCAGCAGAAGAACGAGAAGCAGGGGAACCATAGTTATCAACCTCCGTTGGTCCGCTTGCCCGGCGAATCGAAGAACACGCAGCTGATCTGCCTGGTTTCTTTGGCGGCGTCGCGGGAAGCAGTCGTCGGCGGAGTGCGCTGCCCGCCCCTCTCAGGTGACCAGTTCGACGATGCTCCTGGCCGTCAGCCACAGGCCCGTCAGCACGGCGAGCGTGACGATCAGTCGTTCCTGGTGTCGCGCGAGCCAGCTCCGCAGGGTGTTCAGCCGGGCGTTCGCGACCGCGGGCGCCCGGACCGCGTACATCTCCATGACGATGAGGCTGAGGGTGGCGAGCAGGCAGTAGGCGGTCAGGGCGAGCCAGTCGGCGGGGGTGGAGAGGTTGGCGTCGACGGCGGTCGCCGCGCCGGCGCCGACCAGTGCCCAAGGCTGAAGCATCCATGCCAGGCCGGCTGCCGTGGCCGGCGAGGCGTTGTCGATACGGGCGGTCCAGCGCGGCGGGCCGTGCGGGCGGGGCGGTCGGCGGTGCCGATATGCGCCGTAGAGCACCAGCGCCAGGCCGATGGCGACTTTCGCAGCGAGCACGGCCGTCGACGGCGCGCTGCGACGGGACGGGGGCTGACCGCCGGTCAGCAGCAGCACGCAGGCGATCACCACGACCAGGTTGACCAGCCACGACAGCAGGAAGGCCAGCCCCTGACGAACGCCGCGCCGTGAGGAGAGCAGCAGGATGAAGGCGCTGTTGTGCAGGGGCCCCAGGGTGACGGCCGTACCGATCACCACCAGGTCGAGGACCATCGGTTCAACCGCTCCCGGATGTCAGGGCCGCCTGACGCCCGTGCCTGGGCGGGCGGGTCGGCCGGCGCGGCGGTGCTGCGGCGCCGCTTTTCCGACTCTGCAGGCGACGACCCTGCCGGTCAAGCAAGCCACACCCGGACGGGGCAGCACCGGCTGTCCCGAGGGCAGTCCGAAGGGGGAGTCGAACCGCTCCTCCCCGCAGGCCATGACCGATGAACGACGCCCGGCCACGACCGATGCGCGAACGCCCGGCCACGACCGATGCGCGAACGCCCGGCCACGACCGATGGGCGAACGCCCGACCGCCTTCCGCGCCGCGGTCGCCGCAGCGCCCGGCCTCGACCTGCGGGCGCCGACCTGCCCCTCACGCGGGAGAGGGCGCCCCTGCGCGTCGGTTCGCTCGCTCGGTGAGCGGTTCAGGACGCCCGACGGGCGGTGATGGCCCGGCGTGTTCCGTACGCGGCGACGCCTGCGGCGAGGACCGCGCTGCCCCACGCGACGGACGCGCCGGGCAAGGTGAAGGCCAGCAGCAGGCAGCCGGCGAGGCCCACCGCGGGGACGATGCGAGGCGGGCGGTTCTCGTCCGGAGTGAGCGTCCAGGCGGAGGCGTTGGCGACGGCGTAGTACACGAGGACGCCGAAGGAGGAGAAGCCGATCGCCCCGCGTACGTCGGTGGTGGCGGCCAGCAGCACGACGACGGCGCCCACCAGCAGTTCGGCGCGGTGCGGTACCTGGAAGCGCGGATGAACGGCGGCCAGGACATGCGGCAGGTGCCGGTCGCGGGCCATGGCCAGGGTGGTGCGGGAGACACCCAGGATCAGGGCGAGCAGGGAGCCGAGCGCGGCGACGGCCGCCCCGACCCGGACGACGGGCGTCAGCCGGTCCGCCCCGGCGGCCCGCACCGCTTCCGAGAGCGGCGCGACCGACTCGCCGAGCCCGCTGGGGCCGAGCACCGTCAGGACGGCGACCGCCACGGTCGCGTAGACGACCAGCGTGATGCCGAGAGCGAGCGGGACGGCACGGGGGATGGTGCGCGCGGGATCGCGGACCTCCTCGCCGAGGGTGGCGATGCGGGCGTACCCGGCGAAGGCGAAGAACAGCAGGCCCGCGGCCTGCAGTACGCCGGTCACCGTGGCGTCGGAGCCCACGTCCAGCCGGCCGGCGTCCGCCGCCGACGAGGTGAGGCAGGCGACGGCGACCGCCGCCAGCACCGCCAGGACGACGGCGACGACGGCACGGGTCAGCCACGCGGACTTCTGGATCCCGGCGTAGTTCACGGCGGTGAGCGCCACCACCGCGGCGACCGCCACGGCGTGAGTGTGACCGGGCCACACGTATGAACCGACGGTCAGCGCCATCGCCGCGCAGGAGGCGGTCTTGCCGACCACGAACGCCCAGCCCGCCAGGTATCCCCAGAAGTCGCCGAGGCGTTCACGACCGTAGACGTAGGTGCCGCCGGAGGCCGGGTGACGGGCGGCCAGCCGGGCCGAGGACGTGGCGTTGCAGTACGCCACGACCGCGGCAGCCGCCAGAGCGACCAGCAGTCCGGAACCGGCCGCGCGGGCCGCCGGAGCGAGCGCCGCGAAGATGCCCGCGCCGATCATCGAGCCCAGTCCGACGAGGACGGCGTCCGAGACGCCGAGCCGCCGCTGCAGCTGAGACGACGCGAACCCGGTGGGCTGGTGCATGACGTGCCTCCGTCTTCCGGCGTGGAGGAGCGCGACTGCCGGAGAGCAAGGTACATCAACATGGTTTGATGTATTTCCCGGCACCATGAGGCCCTCTGGCGCTGCCGCCCCGGCGTTCGTACGGCTGGCCGCCCACCCGGTGCGGTGGAGGCTGCTGACCGAACTGGCCGTGAGCGACCACCGGGTCCGCGAACTGGTGCCGGGGGTCGGCCGGCCGCAGAACGTGGTCTCCGGCACCCCTGGTCAGGGCGCCTCCTCTGCCCGGTGACCGCGCTCAGAGGGTCGGGAAGACCGCCGTGAAGAAGAACCACAGCAGTACGGCCCAGAAGACCGCCGCAGCCAGCGACACCAGCAGGGAGCTGCGCCATTTCAGCACCAGGAACGGGAAGATCGCCGGGAGCGCCCAGTGGCCGGCCACGTCGATCGACAGGCGTGCGGCCTGGCTGAGGGTCTCCGCGTGTCCCGCGGCGATACGCCGCAACAGCCGCTGGGAGACGAAACCGTACAGGCCGAAGACGATCGGGAAGAACCACAGCGGTGTGATCGTGACCAGCTCGGACTCGTCGAGCTCGTCGAACATGACGAGGTAGACGCAGACGGCTCCGAGCACACCGACGACCAGGGCGCTCACGTAGACGGCGGTCAGCCCGGCCGGCTCCACCGGCCCGGCCGGCCCCGGAACAGGGCCGGGCGTGAGCACGGGCGAGGCGTACGGAACATCGGCGGCCGGCGCCGCAACCACCTGGTGGCAATGGGGACAACGGACGTTCTGCCCGGCGCGGTCGGCCGGGGCCGCAATCAAGTGCCCGCATGAGGCATGGAATTGCGTGTGCTGCTGACGGTTCACGTTGCCTTCCCTGTACCGCTCTCTCGTGCTGCTCGCCGGCCGGCGCGGCGACAGAAGGCCGAACCGAGCTCCGACACGCGATCGGGAACCCGCCCGACAGCATCCGGCGTGCGCCGACATGCGGCTCACGAACAAGTGTCTGCGCCGTGAACATCCCTGACATCGGTGAAAACACGTAGTCACGCACCCCGGCCGGGCGGCGTCGCCTGCCCCGGCGTCCTGGTCACCGGTCAGGACCCGGCGGGACGTGCCTGGTCGGACTTTCCCTGCGTGTGACCCGGGCCTGGGGTGGTCTTTGCCTGTCGGGGTCCACGGTTCGTCTGGCCTTCACCCGGGGGCGGTCCGCGGCCCCTAGTGTTGCGGCGCCGCCCCTCGAACGTCCGTCGCTTCTGTCCGGAGGACAGTCATGGCCGCCGTCAAGGCTCCCCAGCGCAACCGACGTCGCCTCTCCGCACTCGCCGGAGCCGTCGCCCTCACCGCCGCCTCGATCGGACTGTGGACCGTCACGTCCACCACCGCGCAGGCCGCCGCTCTCCCGGCCCCCGACCACGTGGTGGTCGTGGTCATGGAGAACCACGCCTACTCGCAGGTCATCGGCAGCTCCAGCGCCCCGTACATCAACAACACCCTCAAGGCGGGTGGCGCCAACCTCACCCAGTCCTACGGCCTCACCCACCCCAGTGAGCCGAACTACTACATGCTCTTCTCGGGCTCCAACCAGGGCCGCACCGACGACAGTTGTGTCAGCGTCGGGTCCATGTCCGCCCCCAACCTCGGCTCCGAGCTGATCGCCGCGGGCAAGACGTGGAAGAGCTACAACGAGTCGCTGCCCAGCCAGGGTTCGACGACGTGCAGCAGCGGCAACTACGCGCAGAAGCACAACCCCTGGTTCGGCTTCTCCAACGTGCCGACCAACACCGCGCTCACCATGGGGCAGTTCCCCACCGACTACACGGCCCTCCCCAAGGTCTCCTTCGTCGTCCCGAACCTGTGCAGCGACATGCACGACTGCTCGGTCTCCACGGGCGACACCTGGATCAAGAACAACCTGGGCGCCTACGCCACCTGGGCCAGGACCCACAACAGCATCCTCGCCGTCACCTTCGACGAGGACAACAAACTGTCCGGCAACCGCATCCCCACCGTCTTCTACGGTGAGCACGTCACCGCCGGAAGTTCCACGGCCACCACCTACAACCACTACAACATGCTGCGCACCCTGGAGGACCTGGCCGGTCTGTCCACGCACGCGGGCAACGCCGCGTCGGCGTCCGACATCACCGGCATCTGGAACTGACGCCCGTGTACCTCGCGGACTCCCGCAGTACGGATTCCGGTGGCACCAGGGCCGCCGCCGTCCCGGACACCCGTCCGGGGCGGCGGCCGGCCGCCGTGCCCGCCACCGTGCTGGCCCTCGGCTCGGTCAGCCTCATCACCGACATCTCCTCGGAGATGGTCACGGCGGTGCTCCCGCTCTACGTGGTCGCGACCCTCGGCCTGTCGCCGCTCGGTTTCGGTCTCCTCGACGGCATCAACAACGGCGTCGGAGCCCTGGTCCGGCTGACCGGCGGCCACCTCGCCGACCGGGGCGGCCGCCGGCACAAGGCCGTGGCGGGCCTCGGCTACGGACTGTCGGCGCTGTGCAAGCCGCTGCTGCTTCTCGCGCACACCGTGCCGGTGCTCGGCGCCGTGCTCGCGGTCGACCGCACCGGCAAGGGCCTGCGCACCGCCCCTCGGGACGCGATGATCTCGCTGGCCACCGAACCCCGGCACCGCGGGCGGGCGTTCGGCGTGCACCGGGCGATGGACACCACCGGCGCGCTCCTCGGCCCGCTCGTCGCCTTCGCCGTGCTGCGGGCCGCCGTCGACGGATACGACGCGGTCTTCGCGGTCAGCGCCTGCGTCGCCGCGCTCGGCGTCCTGGTGCTGGTGCTCTTCGTACCCGGCCGCATCCCGGCGCCCGCCGACGCCGTACGGCGGCCCGAGCCGACCCGGCCGCCGACGATCCGAGACGCCGTGGGACTGCTGCGCCGCCCGCGGCTGCGCAGGCTCACGGTGTGCGCCGCCCTGCTCGGTCTGACCACGGTCAGCGACTCCTTCCTGTACCTGCTGCTCCAGCGCGAAGGGAACCTGCCCGCCCACCTGTTCCCGCTGCTGCCCCTGGGCACCGCCGCCTTCTTCCTGCTGCTCGCCGTGCCGCTCGGCGCACTCGCCGACCGCGTCAGCCGCCGCCGGATCTTCCTGGCCGGCCACGGCGTCCTGCTGCTGGGCTACGGCCTGGTGCTCTCCCCATGGCACGGCGTCCCGGCCGTCGTGGCCGTGCTCGTCCTGCACGGCACGTTCTACGCGGCCACCGACGGCGTCCTCGCCGCCGCCACCGCCGGGGCCGTACCGGCACAGCACCAGGGCGCCGGACAGGCACTGGTGGGCACCGGGCAGGCGCTGGCCCGGTTCGCCTGCTCGCTCGCCTTCGGCGCGGCGTGGAGCCTGTGGGGCGGCCGTACCGCGCTCGCCGTCACCGCCGCCGCGCTGGCCGTCAGCGCCGTCGTGGCCGCGTTCGTCCTCCACACCGCCGACGAGGCGCCCGCGGCCACCGACGAGGCGCCGTTCACCACTGATGAGGTGCGCGCATGACCCGGACAACCCGCCTGGTGATCCTGCTGGCCGCGGTCGTGCTGCTCGGCGCGGCCGGCGTCGGCGCGGTGCTCCACGCCGCCCACCGGTCGGGCCTGCGGGACGAGCAGCAGGCGGACGGTCCGGCCGTGCGCGCCGGCGCCGTCTCACTGCGGCCGACGGCCGAACGCCGGCTGCTGGTGCGCAACCTGGCGTGGGGTCCGCACCGCGACGAGATCGCCACCGTGCCCGCCGGCGATCCGCAGGGCCCGCGCACCGTGTCGGGCGTGAAGTGCCTGCGCTTCCACGCGGCGGCCGGCACCGGCATCTGCCTCCAGGCCGAGCACGGCCCCCTGCAGGACACCTATCGCGCGGTGGTGCTCGACGCCCGCCTGCGCGAACGGCGCCACTTCCCGGCGGGCGGCGTCCCGACCCGGGCCCGGGTCTCGCCCTCCGGCCGGCTGGTCGCCTGGACGGTGTTCGTCAGCGGAGACTCGTACGCCGGAACCGACTTCTCCACCCGCACCGCCATCGTCGACACCCGCACCTGGGCGATCGACGACAACCTGGAGACGTTCGACGTCATCAGGGACGGCAGGCCGTATCACGCGGCGGACGTCAACGTCTGGGGGGTCACCTTCGCCGACGACTCCCGCTTCTACGCGACGCTGGCGACCGGCGGCAAGACCTACCTCGTGCGGGGGGATGTCGCCGCACGCACCCTCACCACCTTGCACCGCAACGTCGAATGTCCTTCGCTCTCGCCCGACGGGACCCGGATCGCCTACAAGAAGCGCGTCGAAGGCGCCTCCCCCGACGCCCCCTGGCGGCTGTACGTCCTGAACCTGCGCACCATGCGCGAGACCGCGACCGCCGAGAGCCGCAACATCGACGACCAGGCCCTGTGGGCGGACGGCGACACCCTCGTCTACGCCCTCCCCGGCGACTACGGCTCCGACCTGTGGACCGTCCCCGCCGACGGCGCCGGCAGGGCCCGCCGCCTCATGAAATCCGCGGTCGCCCCCGCCTATCTGGGGTGACGCCCCCGCGAGGGAGGGAGACGAACCCGACGGCGAGGCAACGCTCCGTGCCCCTGTGCCGTCTGGTCAACCGAGACGGCGTCGAGGCGGCGCCCGTCAGGAACGGAGCGAATCGTGTTGATCGGCTTGCTGACCGCCGTTGCGGCATCCGTCTGTTACGGCACAGGCTCAGTCCTGCAAGCCGTCGGATCCCGCAGGTCCGCGCGGAGCGATGCGGCCACCACGGCCCGCACCCAGTACGGGGGGCCCAGCCTCTCCTCGACCGCGAAGGCCGCGATGACCTGGGAGTTCGTCGTCGGCACCGTCCTGGACTTCGTGGGCTTCGCGCTCGGCGCGCTGGCCGCCCGGCTGCTGCCCCTGTTCCTCTCGCAGACCGTGATCAGCGCCAACCTGATCATCACCGCCGTGCTGAGCGTGCGCCTCCTCCATGTCCGGCTGTCCCGCGCCGAGTGGACGTCCATCGGCGTGGTCTGCGCGGCGCTCGTCCTGCTCGCGACGGCGGCGGGGGAGGAGGGCAGCGGAGACGGCATCCCGATCGCCACGCACTGGTGGCTCCTGGCGGTCTCGCTCGCGCTCATGGTGGGCGGCACGGTCGCGGTACGCCTCGTCGGTCCCCGCGCCGCGATCCTTGCCGGTCTGCTGTCCGGTCTCGGTTTCGGCGCACTCGGCGTGGGCGTCCGGATCCTGAACGGTGTCGCCCCCTTCGATCCGGCCGCCATGCTCACGGATCCTGCCCTGTACGCGATCGTGACGGCCGGCGTAGGGGGGATGTACCTGCACACCGTCGCCTTGCAGATCGGCTCGGTCAACGGGGCCACCGCGGCCCTGGTCGTCGGCGAGACCGTGTTGCCCGGCGCGATCGGCGTGCTCTGGCTCGGCGACGCCTCACGGGAGGGCCTCGCCTGGATGGCGATGCTCGGCTTCGTCCTCGCGGTGGCAGGCGCGGTCGCGGTGGCCTGGTTCGGCGGCCCCGAGGCACACGAGGAGGAGCAGCCGGAGCGGACGCCGGAACTGACTCCCACGCGCTGAACACCCGACGCGCCGTCGGCCCCTTCCGCCCGCACGGGGTCCGCATCCCCGACTGCCATCCCAGGCTTCCCTGTCGGTGCAGGTCGCCGGGGGTGGGATCGTCCCGCTGTCGCAGGGAGGCCGGCGGCTGTTGTCCCAGGCGGGGAAGGCATCGGAGGCTGGGGCTGTCGGACCGGCCGAAGCAGTGGACGGCCCATCATCCTGTCGAAGTGACGGACGTCGACCGAGACCCTTCCCAGCGGTTGCCCGGGTCCGACACCCGGCGCCTTGTCCCCTTCGCACGACGACCCGAGTTCTTGGAGGAAAGATGAAGCCTGTCCTGAGGCCTGCCGTCCGGAAGGCCGCCTGCTTCGCCGGAGTGAGCGCGGCCGTCGCGGCCATGTCCGTGACCGGCGCGTCCGCCGCGCACGCGGAGCCGCCCACCCAGGGCTGTCCGTACCCGTACGTCTGCTTCTACGCGGACGACCACGCCCTGCTCGCGGGCACGCCGCTCTCGAAGTACAAGGACGTCACCAGCTCCTATCAGGCGGTCACGCCCCGTCCGCACTACGGAGTCCTGAACACCCGGAACGACGACGTGGTGTACCTGCGGCTCCAGAGCGGGGGATCCATCTGCCTTTCGCCGAACAGCCAGACCGTGTTCTCCAACGCCTCTGTCGTCACCGGCATAAAGATCTCCAGCAGCCCCACCTGCTAGGTCGGGGTCCGATCGGCCCAAGGATGCGGTGTGAGGAGATTCATGGTGTTCTGTCCAAATGAGTGTCACCCGGACAGGTGAATCCTCCGCCGACACCGCACCCGATCCCCGCCGCTGGTGGGGCCTGGTGATCATCGCCCTCGCCCAGCTCATGGTCGTCCTGGACGCGACGATCGTGAACATCGCGCTGCCCTCCGCGCAGCAGGACCTGGGCATCTCCGACGGCGACCGCCAGTGGGTGATCACCGCCTACACCCTGGCGTTCGGCGGGCTGCTGCTGCTCGGCGGCCGTATCGCTGACCGGGTGGGCCGCAAACGCACCTTCGTGATCGGGCTGGTCGGCTTCGCGGCCGCCTCCGCGCTCGGCGGGGCGGCCACCGGATCGGGCATGCTGTTCGGCGCCCGCGCCCTCCAGGGCGTCTTCGCGGCCGTACTCGCCCCCTCCGCGCTCAGCCTCCTGACCACGACGTTCACCGACCCCAAGGAGCGCGGCAAGGCCTTCGGCATCTACGGCGCGCTCGCCGGCAGCGGCGCCGCGATCGGCTTCATCGTCGGCGGTCTGCTCACCGAGTACCTCAACTGGCGCTGGTGCCTGTACGTCAACGTGCCCATCGCCGTCATCGCTGTGACAGGCGGCCTCGTACTGCTCCACGACCGCGCCGGCCACGCGGACGTCCGGCTCGACGTGCCCGGCGCGGTGCTGGGCTGCGGCGGCCTGGTGGCGATCGTCTACGGCTTCAGCGAGGCCGAGCCGCGCGGCTGGACCGACCCCCTGGTCCTGGGGCTCTTCGCGGGCGGGATCGTCCTGCTCACGGTCTTCGTGTGGTGGCAGACCAAGGCACGGGTGCCGCTGCTGCCCCTGCACATCATCAAGGACCGCAACCGCGCGGGCTGCTTCCTGACCATGGGCCTGGCCATCATCGGGATGTTCGGCCTGTTCCTGTTCATGACCTACTACCTCCAGGTCATCCTCGGCTATTCCCCCGTGAAGACGGGGCTCGCCTTCCTCCCGCTCACCCTGGCGATCATCATCGGTTCCACCCAGATCTCCGCCCGGCTGATGAACCGCGTGGCGCCGCGCATGCTGATGGTCCCCGGCATGCTGCTCGCCTCGGGCGGCATGGTGATCCTCACCGGGATGACCGTGCACTCCTCCTACGCCGGCGAGATCCTGCCCGCGCTGCTGCTGATGGGCCTCGGCATGGGCCTGACCTTCATGCCTGTCTTCGCCACGGCCACGGCCGGGGTCGCTCCCCAGGACGCGGGCGTCACCTCCGCCACCGTCAACACCTCACAGCAGGTGGGCGGGTCCATCGGAACGGCACTGCTCAACACGATCGCCACCACCAGCAGCGCCGCGTTCCTCTCGGCCCGTCCGACCGGCCCCGCGCGCCGGGCGCAGGTCGCGGCCGAGGCCACCGTGCACGGCTACACGGTGGCCATCTGGTGGGCCGCCGGAATCATGCTGCTGGCCGGCCTGGTGGCGGGCCTGATGGTCACCACCGGCCCCCCGAGACCCGTCCCGGCGCAGTCGGCCGTACCGGAGTCGGTGGGCTGACCGCCTCCGACCTCGCGAGGAGGTCCGGCTGGTCCCAACGGGTGCCGAGCGGGTCGGCGCAGCCGCGGGTGGAGGCGAGCGACACGAAGGTGAGGGCCGTGTCCCGGGACTGCCAGTCACGGTTGGAGACCGACGGCGTGTAGGTGCCCGCCGCGGGGACCGTGCACGTCTTTTGCCTGGTCCCCTTGCAGTCCACGGGGGTGCCGTCGGCGGCCTGTTGGGTCGTGTACCCCCGGTAGCCGCTGTCGTTCAGCGACACCTGGCAGAGGCCGGGCGTCTCGGCGGTGACGGTGTGGCAGGTGCTCGCGACGGTCGCCTTTCGGACGGCGTCCCCCGGGTCCCCGAACGGCGCGGTCGCGAGCGTCGCGCACACCGGGTCGACTGGATCGTCGGCCTGCGCGGTGCCGCCACGGTGAGGCCGAGCAGCGAGGCGAGCAGCGGGACGGCGGCGAGCGGCGCGACGGCCCGCCGTCGTCTCGCAGGCGGAGGTGAATCCGCTTCGTCCATCTGAATCCCCCCTGGATCAGCGGTTGTTGAGGCGGTGATCGCATGCAGGTGCGACCAGCACCCGCGGGTATTCCCGGGGGCGGAAGGGGCCGAAGGCGGTGCGTCGGTCCGGTCCGGAGGCGGGCCGCACCAGATCCCGCAGGGTCGCGGCCGGCTTCGCGGTGGCGACGCCGGAACCGACGTCACCGCCCGTACGCGTGGGCCGGTGTCACCCGGGGCTGTGACGAAAGCGGCGTCCGGTCCCTGCGCATCGTCCGGGCAGGCGGTCAGGTCATGGGGACCCAGCCGCGGTGGTCCTGGTACCAGTAGTGCGGCAGCCCGTTGATGCTGGTGGTGCGGAACGGGCGGCCGTGGTCGTCGATGCGCACCGTGCCGGTTCGGCCCTGTGAGGACCAGTCGAGGTCGAGGTACCAGTCGCAGGTGCAGTTCTCGGTGCGGGCGGCGAGCAGCAGGACTTCCGGATCCCGCAGGGACACCCGGTAGGGGAAGCCGATCGCGGGGGCGGGTCTGTCCGGGTCGTTGCCGGGCACCGAACGGGCCAGGGGGCGGCGGGCGTCGAGGTTCACGGCGAAGTGGCGGGGGACGAGGATGGCGCCGCAGCCTTCGTACATGGAGTAGGCGGCGCCCGAGCGGTCCGCGGGGGTGACGCGGTCGATCACGCGCACGTGCAGTGCCTCGAGGACCACGGCGGCGGCGCCGCGCCCCTGCACCGAGATCTGCAGATTGGTGGTGCGTCCGTGGATCGCGTTCTGGGACGTGGCCCACCCCGCGGCGTCGGCCGGCGTCGGCGGCGGCGGGACCTGCGCCGGCGGCTTGGCGATGACGTAGTCGTGGTCGCAGTCGAGCTGCCAGAGCTGGGACTTGGCCGTCCAGGTGAGCGGGGCCGGTGGCGGGACCTGTTCCGCGCGGTTCTTCCGCGGGCTGACACCGCCGTGCGCGGCCGGCTCCGAGGGACTGGATGCGGTGGGGGCGGAGGGAGTCGGCCCACCGTCGCCGACCAGGGGCCCCGCAGCGGATGCGGTGAGGCAGGCGAGCGCGAAGGCGAGCGAGGCCGCCAGTGACAGCGATCGCACGAGTCCTCGTCGAGGACGCCGGGCGGGGGCCGGTCGGTCGGCCGGCGAGACAGGCTCCCGGAACGGGCCGCCCTGCACGCCCGGCACGGATGGTGCGCCCGACACCGTCTCCGCGCCCGGCACGGCTTGCCCGGGCGCCTCGTCCGTCCGGTCGCCATGGCCGACGGACGCGGACGCCGGGCTCACGGTGTCATGGCGCTGCGGCGCCCGCCTGGCGTCGGAAAGGCGGGACCGTTGCCGCGCGGCGACTGCCAGGATCCATCGGCGGTGCAACTCCACGCGTTCCTCGGGGGAGGCGCCGCAGAGCGCGGCCAACCGCTCGATCCCGGTGAAGTCCGGGGGGACGGCCTCTCCGGCGCAGTAGCGGTGCAGAGTGGAGGCACTCATGCCCAGCCGTCGGGCCAGCGCCGCGTAGCTGTGGTCCGTGCGCTCCTTCAGGCGCGTCAGCAGCAGTGCGAACTCCACCACGTCATCGTGGATTGCATCCATCTGGTCCGTACCCGCATCCATCTGTCGGCCCGTGCAGTCATGTCCGGCCCGGGACGGCGTTCGAGGCACTCCCCTACCTGCACGTCGATGAGGCTGAGTCGGTTCCAGGGCGGCACACGACCGGCGTCGCCTTCCGGGCTTCCGCAGCCGCGTGCGCCGCGACCGGACGCGGGACGAGCGTCGTGTCGTCCTGTGTCGTGCGCGGTATCGCTCCTCCGAGCGGGCGAGGATGTCGCAGGACCCGACCGCCGGCACGTCCAAGGGCAGGAGCCAGCCGTGATCAGTGGGGTGCATGTCATCCTCTACAGCCAGGACGCCGAGGCGGACCGTGACTTCATCCGTGACGTCCTCGGCTTTCCCGGCGTCGACGCGGGCGGCGGCTGGCTCGTCTTCGCACTGCCCCCTGCCGAGGTCGCGGTCCACCCGACCGACGGCCCGCCCCGGCACGAGGTCTTCCTGATGTGCGACGACCTCGACTCCCAGCTGGGCCGGTTCCGCGCGCAGGGCGTCGAGATCACCCGGCCGGTCAGCGAACAGCGCTGGGGGCGGCTGGCCGCGATCCGACTCCCCAGCGGCGCCGAACTCCCGCTGTACGAACCCTTCCACCCCACTGCCCGCAGCCGGTGACCCCCGCCGCTCGGCGGCCGGTGACCCCCGCCGCTCGGCGGCGAGCCGGTCAGCCGTCCTGACGCCTCTCGGAAGCCTCCGTAATCCGCGCGAAGCGGGCCGCCGCGGCTGCTAGTCTTCGGCGTCCTGTCGCACATTCGTGCGCACACATCACGCCACTTGCCGCATCAGTCCCTGGGGGGAATCTGTCATGACCCAGTCAGCTCCGCCGCCGTCCGAGGGCAACCCGTTCGCCCAGCAGCCCGCCGTCGGCGCACCGGGTGCTCCGCAGCCCACCGACGGAAACCCCTTCGCCCAGCAGTCAGGTCCCGCCCTGCCGCCCCCGGCGCCCGCCCGCAGGAACGTCGCCCTGGGCCTGGTCGTCGCCGTCGTCGTGGCTCTGGTCTCGGCCGGCGTGTACGGCGCGATCGTCGGCGCGACGGAGTACGAGATCGGCTACGCGGCCGTCGGCGTCGGCTTCCTCATCGGCTTCGCGGCGGGCAGGATCGGCGGGGCCAACCCGGTGCTGCCCGTCGTCAGTGCCCTGCTGTCGCTGGGTGCGGTCTACCTCGGTCAGCTCATCGGCATCGCGGTGATCGGCGGCGACGAACTCGGCGTCTCCGCGACCTCGCTGTTCACCGAGCACTTCGACGTGCTGACCGAGGGCTGGAGCGAGACGGCCGACGCGATGACCTTCCTGTTCCTCGGCATCGGCGCGTTCGCCGCGTTCTCCGGCGCGAAGAAGGGCGCCCTGTGACCCCGTGACACGCGGGCGCCGCGTCAACGCCTCGGACGAGCCGGTGACGCGGCACGGCGAAGCGGGCCGTGCCCTCCGCGGCACGGCCCGCCTGCAGCACGGGTGACGGGTCCTCGGGCCGTCAGCCCACCTTGTTCAGCTTGTCGAGAGCCTTGGCGAGACCGTTGGCCCACAGCTGGTTGACGCGCGCACGCTCGGTCGAGTTGGGGTACCGGTTCGTGCAGGACGTGCCGGGACCGCCGCCCGACATCAGCTCGCTGCACGGGCCCGAGTAGTGGTCCGGCAGTCCCAGCACGTGACCGGTCTCGTGCGCGGCGACGCGGACCGAGTCGTACTGCCGGTTCTGGGCGTAGTCGAGGAAGATGTAGCCCCTGCCGTGGCCGTTGGTGGAGGCGTACGAGCCCCGCGAGTCGTTGCCCTCGTAGTAGGAGAAGTCGCCGCTGCCGGAGGTGGACTGCAGCTTGACGTTGCTCACGGAGCTGTTCCATATCGAGGCCGCGCTCGATATCTGGGAGCGGAAGTTCGGCGCCTGCGTGGCGTTGTAGTAGACCGTCACCGACCGCAGGCCCGGGTCGGCGGCCTGCTTCGCGGCGACCGAGGCGAGGACCGCATCGAAGAACGCCTTGTTGTTCGCCGCCTCCTGGGCCGAACCGGTGTACCCGGCGGCGGGGGCGGCCGAGCCGGTGGTGTGGGCGCTCGCCGGGACCGCGCTGCCGAGGGCTGCGAACGTCACGCCCAGGCCGAGCGCCAGCAGTCTCCTGGAGGCCTTCGCGGACGTGGAGGACGTACGGGTGGACGTCATGTGGGGGCTCCTGCTCGTTCGTGTGGGGTGGTGAACGATCGGTAGGGCCGAGTGTGGGGCAGCCCGGCGGCCGCGGGATGATGGCAACTGGGGATAGCGCACGGCTATCGGGGCGACTCCTGCTGTTATGTTGCTGTTTGAATGTCTGGCGCCCCGTCAGGCCCAGCCCTTACGCTCCGCGGCATGGAGCTCGAGGTGAGGCACCTACGCGTACTGTGCGCCATCGCCGACGCCGGCAGCCTGCACAAGGCGGCCCGCGAACTGGGCATGGCCCAGCCCTCGTTGAGCACCCAGCTGCGCCGCATCGAGCGACTGCTGGGCGGCCGGCTCTTCGCCCGCGGCTCCACGGGCAGCCGTCCGACGCCGCTGGGGCAGATCGTGGTCGGCCGAGCCCGGCCGCTGGTCGCCGAGTTCTCCGCGATCGTGGCCGAGACCCGGGCCGCGGCCGCCCACACCGCGGGCGGTCACCGGCTGCGCATCGGCGCCACGGCCAGCCGGGCGATCCCGGGGTGGCTCAGCCGGCTGCGTGCCCGCATGCCCGCGATCGAGCCCAGCCTGCAGATGGACGTCTCCGCGAACGCCCTGCTCCGTCACGTGGCCGAGGGCACACTCGACCTGGCGTTCGTGCACGAGGTCGAGGGCAGCCCGCTGCGCGTCCCGAACGGGCTGTGTCTACGCGTCCTGGTGGAACGCGAACCACAGTTCGTCACCATGGCCGCAGACCATCCCGCGGCAGCCCACCGCGAGGTACGTCTCACGGACCTCGCCCACGACCGCTGGATGGTGGACGCCACGGTCGACGGCGAGTGGGACGGGTTGTGCCGGGTCCTGCGCGCAGCCGGGATCAAGCCCGACCTGCTGCACGGCGACTACCTCACCGCCTACCTCCTGGCCGCCATCGGCGAGGTCGTCACGGTGAGTCAGCCCACCGCGCTCCCGCCTCGCTCCGACCTGGTCATCCGGCCCCTGCACGGCGACCCCATAGGAGTACGGCTGCTGCTCGCGGCCCGCACGGCAGACGAACTCGACGCCCAGTCGCCGGAGTTGGAGGAGGCCTACTGGGAAGCGGCGTGTCAGGCGCCGGCGTACCGCGACTGGCTGACGCGCGGAGCCGCCGGGCGGCCCGCACAGACCCTGCGCCCGGTGGGCGCGTAAGCGGCGTCGAACCCCCGACAACTGCGCAGTCGAGGTGGCCCGGATTCCGGTCAGGGCATGCCGATTTCCGGTCACAATCCGATCAAGCCCGCTTCACCAGCGCTTACCTCACCGCTCCCGGTCTGACAACATCACCGAAAGGTGTGGTCGATGATGTCAGCGGAGGCTTGGGGGAGCCGGGTGGCGACTTACGGGGGGCGTTTCGGGGTGCGTTCGGGGCGGGCCGCGCTTGTCCTGGCGAGAGCGCGGGCGCACGGGGCGCTGATCACCGCCGCGCTCGTCACCGTCCTGCTCACCACCTCCGTGCTGGCGGCCCTGGCCGCGTACTCGGCCGCGATCGGCGACGCGGCCCTGCGCCACTCGCTGGCCGAGCCGCGCAACGCCGCCGACGCCGCACTCGTCGTCACCGCCGACGTGAAGGCCGACGAGCGCCGGGCCGCCGACACCGCCGTACGCGACGGGGCGCGCCGGACCTTCGACGGTCTGCCGGTGACCGTACGGACGCTGGTGCGCTCCGGACCGTACGCCCTGCCCGCGACCCCCCGGACGGCAGCCGCCCGGCGCGCCGACAAGCCCGACCTCACGCACTTCGCGGCGCTCGACCCCTCACAGGTGCGGTTCAGCGAGGGCCGGCCCCCGCGCGCGGGCACGCCGGACGTCGAGGTGGCGCTCCCCGAGACCGCCGCGCGCCGGCTGGAACTGGCGCCCGGCGCCCGTGTCACCGTCACCGACCGGCTCGACGGGCCGCCCGTGCGGATCGTCGTCACCGGCGTGTACCGGCCCGCCGACCAGGCCTCCCCCTACTGGCTGACGGACGAACTCGGCGGTCGGGGCGTACGACGGACCTCCGACTTCACCACCTACGGCCCCTTGCTGACGGCGCCCTCCGTCGTCACCGGCGGCCGGGTGAGCGAGGGACCGTCCGCGTGGCTCGCCTCCGCCGACTTCACCCGCCTCACCGCCGACCGCATCGACGCCCTGCGCACCGCCGCACGCACCGCGCCCGCAGCCCTGCTCGAACTGCGCACCGGGGACGACGGCGCGGGCGGGACGACCGCGAGCACCGCGCTCCCCGACGTCCTCGACCGGGTCGAGCGCTCCCTGCTCGTCTCCCGCTCCACCCTCCTGATCGTCGCCCTCCAGCTCGCCCTGCTCGCGGCCTGCGCCCTGATGCTCGTGGCCCGGCTGCTCGCCGCCGAACGCACCGGCGAGACCCGGCTGCTGCGCGCCCGCGGAGCCTCCCGTGCCGCCCTCGCCCGCCTCGCCGCCCTGGAGGCGCTGCTGCTGGCCGGACCCGCACTGCTCGTCGCCCCGCTGCTGGCAGGCCCGCTGACCCGGCTGCTCGCCGGGCAAGGGGCGCTCTCCCGGATCGGACTTGAGCTCGAGACACCGGCCGGCGGAGGGCTCGCGGTGTGGCTGACGGCGGCGGGCGTGGCCTTCGGGTGCGCGCTGGCGGTGACCCTGCCGGTGGTCGCGTCGACCGGGTTCCGCACCCTGCGCGCCCGCGCGCTGCCCGCGTGGCTGCGGGCCGGGGCGGACCTGGGACTGCTGGCGGTGGCCGGGGTCGCGTACTGGCAACTGCAACGCCGTACGTCGGGCGCGGTGAGCGCGGACACGACCGGCGCCCTGGGCATCGACCCGCTGCTGGTCGCCGCGCCCGCCCTCGCGCTGCTGGCCGGCGCCGTCCTGACCCTGCGTCTGCTGCCGCCCGCCGCCCGCCTCGCCGAACGCCGGGCGACGGGCGGGCGCGGGCTGGCCACGGCGCTGGCCGGCTGGCAGCTCAGCCGACGCCCGGGGCAGGGCGCGGGCCCCGTACTGCTGCTCGTCCTGGCCGTCGCGCTCGGCGTGCTCGCGATCGGACAGGGCTCCTCCTGGGGGCGCTCGCAGGACGACCAGGCCGACTTCGCTGCGGGTGCGCCGATACGCATCCTGGGCGCCGGCGGCGGCGAACTCGGCCTCACCCAGCAGTACGCCGCCGTGCCTCACGTACGTGAGGCCGCTCCCGCCGTGCGGACGACGCTGCCACTGTCCGGCGACCGCACGGCGACGGTGCTGGCGCTGGACACCGCGCACGCGTCGGACACCGTCCTGATGCGCCCCGACCTGGCGCCCGCCCCGATGAAGGGACTGCTGGAAGGACTGCGGCCGTCGGGTGAGCCGGCGGGCGCTCGGGTCCCCGCCGGGGCGACCCGGCTGACGCTGACGGCGACCCTGCGCAGTTCGGCGCCGGACACGCAGAGCGCGGCGACCGTGACCCAGACGCTGCAGGACGACCACGGCGTGCCCTACTCACTGCCGTCCGGCACCCTCCCCGCCGACGCGCGCCCGCACCCGCTGACGGTGGAACTGCCGAGCGCGCACGGACCGTTGACCCTCACCGGCGTGCAATTCGTGCTGCCCGTGCCGTCCGCCCGCGCGGAACAGCACACCCTGACCCTCGACGCGCTGACCGCGACGGCCGCCGCCGGCACGGCACAGCGGCTGACCCTGCCGGCGTCGTCCTGGACGGCGGCCTCCAGCGCCGACGGGCAGGGCTCGGCCGACGCCGCAACCGCCCCGGCCCGTCCGCGCGTCCACCCCGCCACGCATCCGACCGCTGTGTACGGCACGGGCTACGTCCCGTCCGACCAGCCCTGGCTCAGCCCGTCACTGACCCTGCGCATGCAGGTGACACAGCCCCGGACCACAGCGGTGGCCGCCCTCGCCACCGACCGCTTCCTCGCCTCCGCGGGCGCCCGCCCCGGCCAGACGATGGACATCGCCCTGGAGGGCCAGAACGTGCCCGTGCGGATCGTGCGGGCGGTACGGCAACTGCCGACGGCCCAGGGCGAGGAGGGGGACAGCGACGGAGGCGCCCTGCTCGTCGACCTGCCCGCCGTGAACCGGGTGCTCCAGGCGCGCTACGGGGTCGCCCACGCACCCACCGAGTGGTGGCTGCGACCCGACCCGGCCTCGGACGCCGCGGACGTCGCGACCGCTCTGCGCGCCCGGCCCGACCTCGATCCCGCGCAGATCGTCGTACGCGACGAGATCGCCGCCGAACTGCGCGACGACCCGTTCGGGGCGGGCCCGGAAGCCGCGTTCACCGCGGCGGCCGCCGCCGCGGCGGTGCTCGCCGCACTCGGGTTCGCCGTGAGCGCGGCCGGAGCGCTGCGGGAACGCAACGCCGAGTTCGCGATCCTGCGCGCCCTGGGCGCCCCGCGCCGCAGGCTGGCTCGTGCCGTCGCCGCCGAGCAGGGCGTCCTGATCGCGCTGGCTCTGGCCGTGGGCACCGGCCTCGGCCTCGCCCTGACCCGCGCGGTGCTGCCGCTCATCGTCCTGACCGGCGAAGCCGCCCACCCCGTACCGGATCTGCTCGTGGTACTGCCGCCGCTGCGGGTGGCCGCCCTGGTGACGGCCGTGGCCGCCGTCCCGCTCTTCGTCGTGGCCCTGCTGACGACGCGACAGGCCGACACCGTGCAGGCGCTGCGGGAGGGGGAGTGACATGGTGATCCCGTTCAGGCGCACGCAGCGTGCCGTCGCCCCGTGGGTGCGCACCCGGCTGCGGTCCGCCCCCGGCGCCGCGCTCGCACTCGCGCTGCTGGTGGCGGTGACCGCCTGCCTGGCCGCCGCGTTCCCCCGCGCCCTGGAACGGTACGAGGACGCCGGCCTGCGCCACTCCGTCGAACAGGTACCCCACTTCCGGAGCGTCGTCGGCCTGACCGCCCCGGCCCCGCTGCCGAACCTGCCCCAGGAGCAGCGCGAGCAGGCACTGCGCCCCGCCACCGTGAAGCGCGACTACGACAGCATCCTCGGCACCGTCAGGCGCCCCTTCGTCCCCGACCCCGCCCAGTCGTCCTACGGCGTGGTCACCACCGTCAACCAGGCGGTGCCCGAGCCCTGGCTGCCCCGGCCGAGCGGACTGCCCGCCCGGGTCGCCCTCGTCGCGCAGGCGGGACTGGCCGACCACGCCCGGCTGCGCGAGGGCCGGCTGCCCCGCGCGAACGGCACGGTCACCACGGCGACGCCCGAGGTCGAGGCGGCGGTCAGCGCGGACACCGCCAAGAGCCTGCACCTCACCGTCGGGTCGGTCCTGCACGTCCCCGGAGCGGGCCGGGACGCGCTCGCCGTCCGGGTCACCGGCATCGTCGCACCCCGCGACCCGGCGGGCGCCTACTGGGCCACGGACACCCTGCTGCGCACGCCCGTGCTGATGCCGGTGGCGCCCGTCGACCCGGAGTCGCCCCGGTACTGGCTCGGCGCCCTGCTCATGCCGCCCGAGGCCGCCCCCGCGCTGCTGGGCACCGAGGGCCGGCCGTACCGCTACTGGCGGCTGGCTCCCGACCCGCACACCCTGCGCCACCGTGACCTGGACGCTCTCGAGTCCGCACTCGCCGCCCTGGTGTCGGGCCCCGGCCTGCAGCAGATACGCACGGCCACCGACCCCCTCACGAACGCCGACACCGGCCTCGACGACGTGCTCGACTCCTACTCCCGCCTGCACACCGGCGTGTCCCCGCTCATCGCGGTCGCGGCGTTCGGCAGCGGCACGGTCGCCGTCGTCGTCCTGGCGCTCGCGGCCGGCCTCGCCGCCGACCGCCGCCGCACCGAACTGGCCCTGCTGCGCGCCCGAGGCGCCTCGCTGCACGGTCTCGCCGCCCGCCTGCTCGTGGAGACGGCGGTGGTCGCCGTCCCGGCCGGGGCACTCGGCCTGGCCGTGGCGCTGTGGACCCTCCCCGGCGCCCGGACCCTGCCCGCCGTACTGGCCGCCCTCGCCTGCACGGTGTTCGCCTGCGCCGCTCTTCCCCTGCGCGGGGCGGCCGCTCACCGGCTCGTCCGCGTCCCCGCGCTACGCCAGGACGTGACGTCCGCGCGACCGTCCCGGCGGCGTACGGTCGCGGAGCTGACGCTGGTGGCGGTGGCCGCCGGCGCGGTGGTCACCCTGCGCCGGCAGGGCACGTCCGGCGGGTCGGGCGATCAGCTGATCTCGGCGGCGCCCGTGCTGGTCGGGATGATCGCCGCGCTGCTCCTGGTCCGCCTCCACCCCCTCCCGCTGCGCGGCCTGGCCGGCCCGGCCGGCCGCACGCGCGGAGTGGTGGGCCACCTGGCCCTCGCCCGGGCCGGCCGCGGTTCCGCATCCGCGGTACTGCCGCTGCTCGCCCTGCTCACCGCCCTCACCACGGCCTCGTTCGGCGGCTCCGTCCTGGCCGGCATCGGCGAGACCCGGGACCACTCCGCGCTCCTCGCCGTCGGGGCCGACGCCCGCCTGGAATCGACCGTCGACCCCCTGCCCGCGGGACTGGCCGACCGGGTGCGCAAGGTCTCCGGCGTGCGGGACACTGCGGCGGTGAGCATCGCCTACGGCGCGAAGCCGAACGGCGGACGCCGGTCCGTGCCCCTGGTCGGCGTGGACCCCACCGGCTACGCGGAACTGACGAGGCGCACCGGGCTCGGCGCCTTCTCCGCAGGAGACCTGAAGAGGCGCCCGGGAGAGCCGGGGGGCGGCGCCGCGCTGCCCGCCGTGGCCTCCCCGCGGGTCGCCGACGCCCACGGCTCGTCACCGTTCCCCGTCACATTGGAGGACGGCAGCAGCGTCACCGTCCGCGTCGCCCTCGTCCGCGACATCACCCCCGCCGTGCTGGGCGCCGACTTCCTGGTGGTGGACCGCGCCGGGCTCGACGCCACGGCGGCCAGGCCGACGACGCTGCTGGTGACGGGCCCGGAAGCGGACGGCCGTGCGCTGCGCGAGGCGGCCGGGGACGCGGCGTCGGTCCGCCTCCGAGCCGACGAAAGGGCCCGCTACGTCGACTCCCCGCTCCAGTCCGGAGTGGAGCACCTCTACACCGCGGCGGTGGCGGCCGGCGCCGGCTACGCCGTGCTCGCGCTGCTCCTGTCACTCCTGCGCGCCGCTCCCGAGCGCGTCGCCCTGCTCGCCCGCCTGCGCACGATGGGCCTCACCCGCGCACAGGGCCGCCGCCTGCTCGTCCTGGAGTCCCTGCCCCAGGCCCTGCTCGCCGCGGCCGGCGGCGTCCTGACGGGCTGGTGCGCGATCCGCCTGCTCGCCCCCGGCATGGACCTGACCGCGGTGGCCCTGCCGCCCTCGGCCGCTCCCCTGGAGCAGACCCTGCTCTACCCCGACCCCTGGTCGCTGACCGTGCCGACGCTGGCCGTGGTGGCGATGACCGTGGGAATCGCCGCCGTACAGGCGTGGTGGGCGGGGCGCAGAGGCGCGGTGCGGGAGCTGAGAGCAGGCGACGCCAGGTGAGAAGGACAGCCCACCGCGCCCCTGGCGGCCGCCGCCCGCACGCGGCGGCCCGGCGCGCACACCCGGCCGGCCGCGTCCGCCATGTTCAAGGAGCCAGATGACGACGAATCCCACCCTCGCCGAACTGACCGACAACGCGACCGCCACCCGCGCCCGGCCCGCGTACGGCCACGACGCCCTGATCACCTGCGACCGTCTGGTGCGCATCTTCTCGGCGGACGGCGTGGAGGTGCAGGCACTCCAGGGCCTCGACCTGCTCGTCCGCGAGGGCGAACTCATGGCCCTGGTGGGCGCCTCGGGCAGCGGCAAGTCCACCCTGATGAACATCCTGGCGGGCCTGGACACCCCCACGGCCGGTGTGGCCCGGGTGGCCGGCCACGACCTGCTGGCCATGACCGCGAAGGACCGTCTGCACTACCGGCGCAAGGCAGTCGGCTTCATCTGGCAGCAGACCTCCCGCAACCTGCTGCCGTATCTCACCGCGGCCCAGAACGTGGCCCTGCCCCTCCAATTGGCGGGCGGCCGGACCCGCTCCCGGGCTCGCGCCGAACGCGCCCTGGAACTGCTGGAGTTGCTCCAGGTCGCCGACTGCCGCGACCGTCGCCCGCAGGAGATGTCCGGCGGTCAGCAGCAGCGGGTCGCGATCGCGGTGGCCCTCGCGTGCGACCCGGCGGTGCTGCTCGCCGACGAACCGACCGGCGAGCTCGACTCCCACACCGCCGAGCAGATCTTCGCCGCGTTCCGCACGGCGAACGAGGAGCTGGGCACCACGATCGTCATCGTCACCCACGACCGCGCCGTGGCCACCGAGGTCCGCCGCACGGTCGCCATCCGCGACGGCCGCACCTCCACGGAGGTCCTGCGCCGCAGCGAGGTCGACGAGACCACCGGCCACGAGACGCTGGTCGCCCGCGAGTACGCGATGCTCGACCGGGCCGGCCGCCTCCAGTTGCCCGCCGAGTACACGAAGACCCTCGGCTTGCGCGACCGGGTGGCGCTGGAGCTGGAGGAGGACCACATCACCGTATGGCCGGACGACAGCGGACACAGCTGATCACCGGCCGTGGTCCGACGGCGGGCAGGCAGGCGGTCCGACACCGCACCGGCGGGCCGTGACGGCCGGCCGGCGACGGTGAACCGGTCAGATGACGGGCGACGGCTCGGCCCGCTCCCTCGTCTCGTCCCGTATCTCGCCGTCGCGCAGTTCCAGCACGCGGTCGGCCAGGTCGAGCAGGGTCGCGTCATGGGTGGCCACCAGGGCGGTGACGTTCTCGCTGCGCACCACCGCCCTCAGCAGTTGCATCACCGCATGGCCGGTCTCCGCGTCCAGCTGACCGGTGGGCTCGTCCGCGACCAGCAGCGAGGGGTTGTTGGCCAGCGCCCGGGCGATGGCGACCCGCTGCTGCTGGCCGCCGGAGAGCTCGCCGGGCCGCTGGGCCGCGTGATCGGCGAGGCCCACCAGGGAGAGCAGCAGCTCGACCCGCTCCTCGCGCTCCCGCACGTCGGCCCGGCGCATCCGCATCGGCACGCCCACGTTCTCCGCGGCCGTCAGGATCGGGATCAGGCCGAAGGACTGGAAGACGAAGCCGATCCGGTCCCGGCGCAGCGCCAGCAGGCCGTCCTCGCCGAGCTCCGACAGGTCGAGGCCGTCCACGGTGACCCGCCCCCGGTCCGGTGTGTCGAGCCCTCCGACGATGTTCAGCAGCGTGGTCTTCCCGGAGCCCGATCGCCCCTTCAGCGCGACGATCTCACCGCGCGGGATGTCGAAGGACACCCCGCGCAGGGCGTGGACGGCGGCGGCTCCCTGGCCGTACGACTTGTGGACGTTCTCGACGCGCACCATGGCCCCGGTGACGACCTGGCTCATCTGCTCTCCCTTGATCCCCTGTGGGCAGGGCGTCAGTATCGCGGCCGTGCGCCCGGCGCTCAATGCTTCTCCGGCTCTCCGGCTCTCCGGGGACGACGGCGGTGCGTCAGCCGTGACCTGCGGTCGCATGTCCCGCACATGATCCCGGTCAGTGCTCGCAGAGCGAGAATTCCCGTTCGTAGAGCTGCTCGTTGTGTTCGTCGACGAAGAACTTGCGTTCCTGCATGAGCTGTTCGCGGAACTCCTCGGCCTGTGCGAGCGTCATGGTCGAGGTGTCCGACCACGGTTGCTGCGGCGGCACGTCGGACGTCGAGACGATGGTCTGTGACGGGTCGACGAGGAAGAACGCGAGAATCTTGCGGTGCCCCGGCCGGGTGGCGTCCGTGAGGCGGAACGAGCCGACACGGTGTTGCAGGGTGTTCGGGAACGCCAGGCACCGGCCCGCCGGGGTCGAAGCCGATCCCAGCAACTGGTTCAGCGCGTCCTCGTTCTCCAGGCCGAACACCTCACGCAGGCCGTTGTCGTCGTTCTGCTCGTAGTGCGGATCGTCGAGAGCCGCCCGGAAACTCAGCCGGCTGTCGGTGATGTTCTCACTGTCCCAGTAGTAGATGCCGGTCGAGACGATCCGCTCGTTCATCATCCCCTCGACGTGCCAGGAGCCGCCCGGGTACTCGGGCTTGTCCGGGGTGAGGTGAATGGTGGCGAGCTTGACGATGACCTGGAGACGCCGGCCGCGCAGGTCGACCCGTTCGGATGCGTCGGGCGACTCGGGCGGGGTGAACGTCGGTGCGTCCGGGACGACCGGGCGGCGGTTCTCCCACCATTCCTCGTGGGCCTCTTCCCATGCCTGCCGGGCGTCCGCGTACGAACCGGCGTCGGGGTAGGCCGACTTGTCCGGGTATTCCGGCTCCGAGTCGTACCACCCGTAGGGATCGACCTCGATCCGCAGGGGCCGTGGATGACGCAGATCGGTGAGCACGTTCTCGAACAGGGGGCGCAGGCGTGCGAACACGTCCGGCAGGACGGCGGCCAGTTCGCCGTGGGACTCGGGACGGACGTTGTTGACGTAGGAACGGAAGGTGACGTCGCCGTCGTCACTGACGTCCACGTCCGTCGGCAGCCACTGGAACCTCTCCGAGAACTCGTACTTCGAGTAGCTGTTCGTCGGGTTCTGCCAAGCCCACTCCGGCGCCCCGCTCACGTCTCTCACCAGACAGAACATCGAGGGATGCACCAGATCCAGTACCTGACCGTCGGACCCGGGATGCCAGTCCTGTTCGGCTTCGGGGACCTGCTCCAGAACCCGCACGGCCTCGCGCAGGCGGGACCTGAGCCCGTCGTCGACGAGAGCGTCCGACTGCCACACGCCGTCCACGGCGGACACCTCCACGCCGGTTCGGCCGTCGCGCAGTGCGGCGTAGTGCCGGAGTTCGGCGAGCACGTAGTGCACCTGCGCTTCGGTGAGGCCCTGGTCGACCGCTTCCCGGGTCCATCTGGCGACGATGTCGGCGTCGTTCATCTTGAGGAACCATTGCGGCTTGGCCCGGATGAGCGAGCTGCACTGCATCATCTGGACTTCCCGGAGTGTGCGGGGTTTCGCGAGCGCCATGGAGCCGGAAGCGTGGAAGGGCAGGGGGAAAGCGGACAGGCCTGACAACTCTCGTGATCCTCCGGGTCGGTGGGCAGTGGCGGGAAGGATACTTCAGCCGACCGACAACGCGGCCGTGGCTCCGGTTCCGCTGGCCCGGGCGCGGACGGCGAAGCGCCCGGGACCGTCGGTCCGACGGTCCCGGGCGTCTGGCGGCGGTGTCAGCGGGAGATGCCGCCCCGCCGGCCGGCGATCGCGCGCGCCACCCCGGCGCCGACGCGGCTCACCTCATCGCACCTCCTTCGCGTACGGCGCCACCACGATCCGGTCGATCAGCGGCGCGTACCGGGAGCGGAGCAGCACACCGGGGAAGGTGTCCGAGGCGTAGGTGACGCCGTCGAAGTTCGGCAGTTCCTCTGAGCGGAAGGTGAGTGTGTTCCGGCCCTTGTCGAGCCGGACGGGGACGGTCAGCTCCCAGAAGTCGTTCTGGTGGAAGGTGTGCGGGAAGAAGACCCGCCGGGTCTCGCCGCCGTTGACGGTGAGGTCGGCGTGGCGGGTGAGCGGGTCCGGGTTGTAGTGCGTGGCCGGTGACTGCTCGGGGTTGGAGTAGCGGATGCGCAGTGCGTGCAGGCCGGGCTTGTCCGCGGTGACGGTGAACGTGGCGGTGTTGCCGTTGCCGGGGTCGCCGCCGACGCCGCTGATCGCGCTGCCGCCGGTGGCCAGGGAGAGCGGGCTGAGGGTGGCCGAGCCGGACAGCCGGGCGTCCTGGGCCTCGTACGTGCGCGTCCTGAGGACGCCCTCGGTCGGGGTGACCGTGAGGCGGTCGACCAGGGTGACGCCCGAACCGCCCGTCACCGTCACCTTGTTGACGCCACCGGAGAGGGAGACGGCGACCCTGCGTGCGCGCTCGTCCAGGCGCAGCACGTCGTGCCCGTTGACGGAGACACGGGCGTCCGTGCCGCCGAGGGCGCCGATCTCGAGGGTCGCCTCACGGTCGGCGGGGGAGTAGACCCAGAACGTGGCGGTTCCCTTCTTCGGGATCCGGGCGGCGCCCGAGCCGGTGACCGCCCGCTCGGGCAGGTCGTAGACGGGGCGCGAACCGCCGCCGAGCCAGGCCAGTTCGCCCTCGTACACCTGCGTGCCGGCGGAGGCGTCCGGCAGGGACAGGGTCAGCCGGTCCACGATGGCGTCGCCCTTGGTGGCGCGCCTGCCGTCGAGGCTCTTCGCGGCGAGGGTCACGACGTGCTTGCCCTTGGTCAACCTGACCTTGGTGTCGCTGTGGTCCCACACCACCCACTTGTAGCCGAGCGGCAGGTACAGCTCCTGCTCGCTGTCCGCCGTGCCGTCCACCCGCAGGAACACGTTGGTGGGGCCCTGCTCCTGGATCCTGTCGTAGGTGTTGAGGGAGTTGGCGAAGACGCTCAGGTCGTAGGCGCCGTCTTCGGGCACGTCCACGGAGAAGTCGAGTGCGACGTCCGAGCCGGTGCGCAGGCCGCCCACGTCGTAGCCGCCGGACGTGTAGAACTTCGACACGTTGCTCGTCGAGCCCTCGGGGCCGTTCTTCGAGTAGCCGGAGCCGGTGTGGGCGGCGTCCTCGGCCTCGTACGAGCCCTGCCAGCGCACGGGCGCGGACTGCACGGCCCTCGCCTTTCCGGCCGGGCTGAGGACGATCTCGTACGCCGAGGACTCCTTGAGCGGCGGCAGTGTGCCGTCGCCGAAGTCGGCGGACACGGCGCCGTCGGCGCCGACCTTCAGGTTCGTCTCCGCGAGCAGTTTCGGACCGGGGCTGTCGCCGATCTGGCCGCTCCACTCGATTTCGCGGATCCAGGCGTGGACGCTCTTGCCGAAGACCTTCGTCGGGATGCCTGCGAAGGTGATGTGGCCCTTGCCGGCGGAGCCGCCGAAGAGCAGCCGGGCCTGCTTCTTCTTCTCGTCGAGGGTGGCGACGCCCTGCATGGTGTAGTTCCGGCCGGGGAAGGGCGGCGCGACCGTGACGGTGTGGCCGCTCATCGAGGCGTAGGAATGCAGCAGCCACCACTGGCCGTTGCCGCGGTTGGACTGGACGGCCGAGTCGGAGAGGTTGCCGTCGATGTTCCAGTACGCGATGTCGGCGTCCACCTTGGACTCCTCGATCGCGGACACCCACTGGATCATCTGACCGGGGACGGACGTGTGGTAGTTGAAGGCGTACTCGTTGATGTTGACGGGCAGCCGGGTGCCTTCCCGGCCGGTTCCCTCGAACAGGTCCTTCTCCCAGGCCCGGTAGGTGGTGACGCTGGCGCGTACGGCCTCCGGATGGCTCAGCTCGTGCCAGGTGATCACGTCCGGGAGGGTGCCGGCGGCGAGGGTGTGCGTGAGGAAGCCCTTCACCTGGTCGTACAGGATGCTGGTGTTGGGGCCGGCGATGCGGGCGTCGGGCATCCTGCCCTTGATGAGCCTGTAGGCGGAGTCCCACGCGGCGAAAAAGGCGGCGGGGGAGTCCAACCAGCTGACCTTGTCGTAGCTCCACTCGCCGGTGCCGAACATGTTGCCCTCGGGCTCGTTGAACGGCACGAAGACGACGTTGTCCTGGTACCGCTTCGGCAGGCGCAGCACCTGGTCGACCTGCTTGGCGATCTTCTCCTCGTACAGCTCGACCTTCTCCGCGGGCGTCTCGCCCGGCCACTCGTACGGGAACCCGCGATGGATGTCGGTCATGTAGATGTACACGTCGCCGTCGGTGGAGTCGGCCAGCGGCCCGACCACCTCCAGGGCGTCGGCACCGGGATGCTGGGGGCCGTCCTGCGCCTTGGTGGAGACGGTGCGCAGGCCCATGCCTTCGATGAGGTTGTTGGTGGGGACGTCCGGTCCGTACACGCCGTAGAGGGTGCCGGAGGCGCCGCCGTGGAAGGCTCCGGTGTCCGAGGCGAGGTCGACGGTGAGTTCACCTTCGCGGACCACGGTGACGGTGGCTGTGACCCGGCGCCCGGCCGCCGTGCCTGCCGTCGTGAACGTGCCGGGCCGGGCATACGCGCCCGGCGGCACGGCGTCCCAGACGATCGGCGTGTCGCGGTCGTAGCCGTCGGAATAGGTGGAGCGGACCGCGGGAGGGAGGGCCGGGGCCGTCCCCGTGGTGGTCCGGACGTCGAAGGACGTCTTCGACAGCGCCTGCAGCGTGGGGACTTCGCCCACCACACCCGCCACCTGCTCGGCGCTGAGCGCCGAGTGCCACACCGTGAAGTCGTCGATCGCGCCCTTGAGGAGCGGATCCGGGTAGAAGGACTTTCCGATGTAGCCGGCGGCCGTGGCCGAACCGTCCAGCAGGTCCTTGGCCTTGACGGACGTCGGGGAGGAGGAGACCGCGACGCCGTCGAGGTACGTGGTGACCTTTCCGGCCGTGGTGTCGAGGGTGACCGTGACCGTGCGCCAGGCGTCGGCGGGGAGCGCCGCGTACCCGGAGACCTGGGACTCCGCACCGCCTCCGCCGGTGGTCACGGCGGTGCGCAGCACCCCGCCGTTGTTCGACGGGGTGGTGAAGAGGTATGTCGTCGTGCCGGTGCCCAGGTCGAAGATCCGCTGCCAGGACGATGTGTCGTTGCCCCACTTCACGCGGGCGGACACCGTCAGGTCGGTCGCGTCGCCGAGCACTTCGCGCGGCAGGCGCACGTAGGCGCCGTCGGAGACGGGCGCCCCGCCGGGCAGGGCGAGCGCCCGGCCGCCGGCGGCTCCTTCGACGACCCGTGCGGTGGCTCCGTTGACCAGGCTGGCCGTCAGACCGTTGCCGGAACTGTCGGCGATCTTTCCGGAGGCGAGGTCGTCCTCGTCGAACGTGTAGCGGGCCGTGGGGTGGGGCGTCTCGGCAGCCTGTGCGGACACGGCCGGTGCGGCCAGCAGGCCCGCGCCGAGGGCCAGGGCCGCGGCGGCGGACGCCCGGCGGCGGCCCGGACTGTCGGCGGATGACGCGGATGACGCGGATGACATGGACTGGGTCCTCAATCCTGTGGGTTGCGGTCCCGGTCGGCCCGGGGCCGGCCCGGGGCCGGCCCGTGGCGGCCGGCGCATGCCGGGCCGCTGAACCGGACCCGGGTGGCACGCGACATCGAATCGGTTCGATGTCGCGGCTCCCGGAGGGCGGGGGCCTGCCGAGGGCGGGCCGGTGCCGGGCATGGCGGCAGGTCGTGGGGGGTGGACTCGGGTCGTCGGAAGGATCACTCCATCGAATCGGTTCGCAGGAAGCTAACACCGGGGAAATCACGCAGCAATACCCCTGACGCGACGAGAGCCGGCGAGGGGGACGGATCGTGCGGATTGTCCTGCCGCGGGCCGAGACGTTCTGTATCCGGTTGCGCGACCGTGCGTCGGGACGACGTCGAACCGGTTCGAGCCAGAGCCCGCTGCGACCGCCTGGCGCGTCTGCCCGCACAACGACGCGCGACGTGGATCGGCCAGTACCTGACGGCCGTCGAACACGGCAGCCGACCGCCCGCCGTCCCCGACCTCAACCCCAGTGGAGTAGGACTACCGTGCCCCGTCTACCGCACCCGCCGCCGTGACTCCGAGCCGTGCCCGGACTGCGCCGGCCCTGGCTGCTCGCCGTCTCCGGCGTCTGCGCGGCAGCCGCCCGGCTCGCCGCGCAGACGCCGAGCCGCCCGGCTCGCCGCGCGGCCGGGGCAGCGGACTCCCTTCCGTTCCTGCTCCTGGCACGGGTGCTGCCGCTGCTGTGGGTGGCGGCCACTGCTCAATGTGCTCGAGAACCTGCTGGACGGCGGAGCCCAGTGCGTGTGGGGAGCGGCGTCCGGCCTGCTGAGCGCCCTGCTCGTGCTGCGCCGGAACTCCTTCAACGATCTGAGGTCCCGATGATCAGCACCACCTCTGCGACACCGCGATCGTGCTCCGCGCGTCCCGCAAGGTCTTCGCCGGACCCCCGCGGGAACTGGAACTGGCGGGCGGGTACGCCGCGGTGGTCGCGAGCGCCGTCCCCTGACCAGACCAGACCAGACCAGACCCCACCCCACCTGACCCGGCACTGACGTCGACGGGCGCTCGCCCGCTCCGCATCGCTCCGGCTGCGGGGCGGGCGAGCGGCCGTCTCCGGGCTGTCGCTGCCGGAGTTCCGCCGGGCGCCGGCGCGGTCAATCTGCCGGGGGAGACGGCGGGCCAGGAGGAGACGGGTCGGGGTGGGCGAGGATCGCCCGGCGGGTGCGCAGAGCGGCGGCCAGAAGGTTCTCGTCCAGTCTCATCTCGGCGTCACGGGTGGAGTCGTTGACGGGGATGCGGGTACGCCTGTCGATCAGGGCCGTCACGGCGGGCAGCGCGAGGCGTGCGTGGCCGCCCATCCGGGCGAGACCCGCGAGGTAGTACTCGCCGAACGCGTAGTCGGCCAGGTGCGGTGTCATGAGGGCGAGCAGCCGGGACAGTGCGGAAGGGCCGGCGTGTCGGAGCCACAGCGGGGCGCACTCCGCCTGTGAGCGGCCGGGACGACAGAACGTCAGGTTGTAGAGCTGGGCCGCCTGCCGGAAGGTCAAGGGGCCTGCGTCCAGCAGGGCGTCGAAGACCTCGGAGGCGTGTGCGAGTCGGGTGACGCCCACGGGCCTGTCGGCGAGGAGCTCGGCGGCGGACGTGCTGTCGTGCGCCGTCGCGTTGGACGGGGCCCGGCGGGTCCTCCTGGGCGAAGTGACACCGGCTACGGCCGGGAGGGCGCCGTGAATCCGCGTCGCCGCCTCGGAGATCGAAGCCGTCGTGAGGGCCCTGTCGAGAGCCGGGGTGGCCCTTCGGCTGTGGTGTCGGACGAGCAACGGCAGCAGCTCGACCGGGGCGGCCCGCCAGTCGTGGCACGCCTCGCGGGCCAGGTCGGCGCCGATGTCCCGGGTGCCGGGGTCGGCGAGGAGGCGGACCACGAGGGCGTACGTGTCGTGCTCGCGCCCGAGTCCGTACAGGGTCTCGCCCCAGAGGCTCCCGACGTCCTCGAGGTGCCGGGCGGCTTCCCGGACGTCCTCGAGGAGTGCGTCGTCCAGGGATCGCCATCGCCGGGGTGGCGCTGCCCGCAGCGTCTCCAGGTGGGCGAGGAAGCGGACCGACGCGAGGCCGTCGCCGGTCAGGCGGGCGGCGCCCGGGCCGAGCGCCCTGGCCAGGCCGGTGCGCACGACGGGATCGGCGAGTTCGCCGAGGACCGCGAGAACCAGATCGGGTCGGCCGCGGTGGCCGACGAGGCACGCGGCTCGGCGCCGCACCTCTTCGTCGGGGTCGGCGAGCCGGGCCGCGGCGGCGTCTACCGCTTCTGGCCAGGGCAGTTCGCGGGCCATGCTGTGGAGGAGACCCAGGGCCTCCCGGCGTACGACGGGGGAGTCGGCGTGGGCGAGCCGGAGCAGCCGGGTGGCGACGCGGCCGGTGCGGTCGGCGCGTACCGCCGCGAAGAGCGCGATACGAGAAGGATGGGCGGGTGTCGCGGCGGTGCCGTCGGCCACGGCCTCGTCCGGCCATGTCATCGGCCGGGGCGGCAGCCGCCCTTCCGTGCTTGAGCTTCGATCATGGTCCCGATCATCCCACACCACACGCCAGTTCGGTCAGGGCTTTCGCAGCCCGGGCATCCGCCCGGCGGCGCGGTCGGCCGGCCTGCGCGGGGTGGCCCGGCGCCGTCCCGCCCCGCGCCGGGACTCGCGCAGACCCGCCTTGACCGGCGGGTTCGGGTGGCGGGAGTGACCTCACTGATCAACGGGGGCGGGAAGCATGACACACGAGGAATACGCCGCCCGCTGCGACGAGCTCTTCGCGGTGAACGCGTTCACGAAGGTCCGGAAGCTGGCCGAATCCGCTGTGGCGGAACTCGGACCCGACCCGGTGCTCTACCGGTGGCTCGCTCTCGCACACGCGGCGGAGGACGAGGACGACCACGACGCGGAGGCGGAGCGGGCCTACGAGGCCGGACTCGCACAATGGCCCGACGATCTCGGCCCCGCTGCGCCTGTTGGTCCGCCACCGGGTGACCGCGTACGCCGCCACGCTCGTGCTGGTCTTCACCACCAACAAGGCGCCGGTGCTGAGCGGGACCGTTTCCTGCAGCGTGTGGGGCTGGCTCTGGTGCGTGCCCCTGCTGCTGGCCGACGTGAGACTCAGGCAGGCCCGGAGGCTGGCCCGGGAGCGGGTGGTCGGCGCGATCGAGGCGCGGCATGCCGGGAGCGTCGCCCGGGGCTGAGGCGTGTTTCGACAGTCGGCGGCGTCTTCCCGAGGGGCAAGCCGCCCGGCGGACGGGACGTTCGAAACACGCCTCAGTGACCCTGTCGAGTACCGGTCGTCAGTCACGGGGCACTGGGCACAGGGTGCACTGGGCCGCCGGGCGGTTCGTCGGGATCGTCAGACGGGGACGATCTGCCACTGCTCCTCAGGCGCGCGGTTGTACGTGAACTGGTTGATGTTGGCCCCGTCGGCGGTCGAGCCCGCGTCGACGTTGAGGGACAGTCCGCTGAACCGGTTGGTCAGGTAGTAGTAGCCGTCGCCGGTCGGCGTGATCGCCCAGTGCTGCTGGGGAACGTTGCTGTCCGCGTAGATGGAGACGTTCCCGCCGTTCGACCGCGAGAGTTCGGCCACCTCCATCAGCTTGCCGCTGTTCACGTTCTTGATCTCGTAGTAGCCGTCGCCCGTGGAGGCGAAGGTCCACTTCTGGGCGGTGTTGTTCAGCCACGGCCACTGCTGGATGTTGGTGCCGTTGGCGGTGCCGAAGTTGTACACGTCGACGACCTTGCCGCTCTTGCGGTTGACGATGCGGTAGACCGTGTTCCCGGCCGGGAGGACATTCGACAGCAGGGCTGGCTTGGCCGTCCGTCCGCCGATCCTGACGCCGCCCACGTTGGCGTAGCCGCCGGTGGCCGCGTTGGCCTGGATCCGTACGAAACCCACGTTCCGGGCGGGCCATTCGGTCACCTTGGTGGCGTGGTCGCCGGCCCATGTGCCGGTGGCGACCTGGGTGAAGTTCGTGCCGTCGGTGCTGGTGGAGATGGTGTAGGAGGTGATGTCGCCGTCGGTGGTGTTGTTGCGGTTCCACTGCTTGGGCAGGTATTCCAGGGTCGATACATCGCTCCACACCCCGCCCAGGTCGATCGTGAGGGAGTGGGGCAGGGCAGGGGTCAGTCCCCACGTCGACCAACAGGTCTCGTAGCCCCTGTCGCTCAGCCCGTCGATGGCGTTGAGTGGTCCTTCGCCGCTGTGGAATCCGGTCGCGTAGGCGCTGACGGGCGTCACGGGGTGCTCGGCGCGCAGCATCTGCGTCGGCAGGGGCGGGCGGGAGGTGTTCGGGCTCCAGGCCGCCCCCACTTCGGCGAGCCGGTTGACGATGTTGGTGTCCAGCTTGCCGTTGCGGTTGGGCGGGCAGTTGAGGATGAACGAGGTGTACTTCGGTTCCAGGTCTGCCAGGTGCGACAGGATCGCGTCCTTGCTCATCAGGCCCTGGGTCGGCGTGGACGGATGCCAGAACCATCCGTTGCTGATCGTCTGGCCCTGCGTGGCGGCGTAGGTGTTCCCGGCCGGCGCCGCGATGCCCAGAGGCTCCTCGAAGTAGATCGCGTCACCGAGGAACGGCACTGACAGTCCACCGTGGTCGAGCATGACGATGTCCGGCTGGAGTGACTTCACGTGCTCGCGGATCCGCTGGTAGGAGACGGCCTGCTGGCCCATCTGCCACCCGTAGCCGTCGGTGACGAACATGTCGATGGTGCCGTAGTTGGTGAGCAGCTCCGTGATCTGACCGAGGATGAAGGTCATGTCGCCGGGCTGGATGGCGTCGGTGACGTCGAGACCCGGCACCCTGTGCCGGCTCTCCCAGGCCTCGACGCCGAAGGTGCGGTCCCATATCGAGTAATAGAGCCCGATCTTCAGCCCCTTGGCCCGGAAGGCGTCGCAATACGCCTTCACCACGTCCCCCTTGTAGGAGCTGTTCGCGACGTTCTGGGTGCCGTATGCGCTCGGCCACAGGGCGAAGCCGTCATGATGCTTGGTCGTCAGGATGCCGTAGCTCATCTTCGCCGCCGCCGCGGCATCGGCCCACTGGGCACAGTCCACGGCTGTGGGCGCGAACAGGGCGGGGTTCTGGTTGGGGGCGGCCCACTCCTCGTTGGTGAACGTGCCCAGGTTGAAGTGGTTGAACATGCCGAACCGCATGTTCACGAGCTTTTCCAGGTTGGTCTGCGGGTCCGCGGCGGCAGCCTCGGCCAGCAAAGGCGACAACGCGGGGATCACGGGCAGGGCTGTCGAGGCCACGGCGGCGCCGACGGCGCCCAGCAGCGTTCGGCGTGACATTTTTCCTGACGGCATGGCTCTACTCCCGTTTTCAGGCGGCTCGGATGTGCGGGGTGAGGCGGTCGGAACAGCAGCCCGAGGGATTCGGAAGCAGGCCGTCGAGTGCTTGCAGGGGCCTGCAAGTGGGCCTTCCCTCCGGGCCGAGGCGTCGGGTGATACGCATGAAGTTCGACCATGCGACCCGTCCGTGTCAACGGGTGTGAAGGGATGAACCGGCTTCAATGAGAGGGTGAATGACCGTATATGAGAAGAATACTGCGAGACATCCCCTGTCAGACATCGCATGTCTGGGGTCTCCGTGCGGTCGGAGGGCGGACGACGGTCGTGGCCCGAAACGGCGTCGACCGGGTGCTGGACGCGGCGGGTTCCGGCGGGTCGCGGTCTGCTGCTGTCGGAGGTATTGACGCGTTCCGTTTCCCGCCTCTAACGTCTGCTCGATCTTACGAACATAGTTCGATATATCGGACAGTTTGATCTCGGGTGACGGAACTTCCCCCTGCCCCCGTTCCGGGAGTCCGTTCGCCCGGCGGTGGCTTTCCAGAACGACAGGAGACGTGGATGTCCGCGCTTCGCGCAAGGCTGTCGGCGATATTGCTCGCCGCGTGCCTGCTCCTCACATCCCAAGCCGTGCTCACACCCCAGCAGGCGGCCGCCGCCGACCCCGGCTACCTGATGGTGCACTTCACCGGTGAGGGGGCCACCAACCAGCAGATGTACCTCTCGCACAGCACGGACGGCCTGCACTGGAACGACCTCAACGGCGGCGCCATGGTGCTGCGCTCCACGATCGGCACCAAGGGCGTGCGCGACCCCGCACTCGTGCGCTCCCCCGACGGCAGCAAGTACTGGATCATCGCGACCGACCTGTGCTGGGGCTGCGGTTCGACCGTGGACGGCTCCATCAACAACGGCAGCCGCAACCTGGTGGTGTGGGAGTCGACGGACCTCGTCTCCTGGTCGGATCCGTGGCTGCTCAACGTCGCCGGCGCGATCCCCGACGGCCGCAACGCCTGGGCCCCCGAGGCGATCTGGGACCC
>NZ_JBIRUL010000021.1:0-146341 GCF_044335095.1 Streptomyces sp. NPDC020597
GCGATCTCCCACAGCCCGTCCGGAACAATCCAACTCCAGGTTCCCCGCCCCATGCCGAGTTCAACGACGCCTCACCACATAGGACACCGTCTAAGCGCCACCAGCTCGCCGGCGGCTCCCAGCTTGCGGACCGCCTGGTCGACATCCGTGGAGCGGGTGGAGCGAACGGCCACATGACTCGACCCTCGCGCGCCCGTGCCCTTGCCCAGCCAGTGAGGTTGGTGCGGCGCACGAGGTCACGCCGTCCGGTCGCGGATGGCTCTACCATGGCGTGACCGGGCTCACCCTCGCCCCAGCTGACACACGTCCCGCTTCCGCCATGCAAGGCGCGTAGGCGGCACCCCCGTGAACAGCCCCGCCGGTGGGCGCCGCAACCCGACTTCACGGGAGGCAGACGGTGACGGACGGCCGAGTCGACCGCAGAGCGTTCCTGCGTGGGGTCGGCGGAATCGCGGCAGGCGTCGCCGCGACCCCGCTCACCGCGTGCGAGACCCGCACCGACCAAAACACCTCCAGGACCAAGAACCCCAAGCTGCTCGTCGTCCGCGACAGCGGCGGCACTTACGGCCAGGCGAACCGGAAGGCCATCTACGACCCGTTCACCGAAGAGACCGGCATCCAGATCAATGTGGTGAACATCCTGCACCCGCAGATGCTCACCCAGATGAAGGCGGGCCGCCCGATGTTCGACGCCATGGACATCGACATGCTCCTCTTGATGTACTTCCAGCAGCAGGGCGCTTCCGAGGAACTGGACTACGACCGGCTGAAGAACGCCGAGAATTCGGGAATCGCCAAATCCCTGCTCGCCTCCCACGGTGTCGGCAAGAACTACTGGGCCAGCGTCCTGGCGTACCGCACTGACGCCTTCGCGGGAAAGGGGCCCGAAACCTGGGCGGAATTCTGGGACACCAGGGCATTCCCGGGCGGCCGCGCGCTGCAGAGCTCGATGGACTATCCGGAGCTGGAGTTCGCTCTCATCGCCGACGGCGTACCACTCGACAAGCTGTACCCCCTCGACGTGGATCGCGCCTTCAAGGCCCTGAACGAGATCAAGGACTCTGTGCGGACGTTTTGGGACAGCGGCGCTGCACCGGGTGAACTGCTGGAGCGCAACGAGGTCGTTGCCTCCAGCGCCTGGAACGGCCGGCTCGGCGATCCGATCCAGCGCGGCGTCCCGCTCGCCTGCGCGTGGAACGGCGCCCGTAGGCAGTGCAGCGGCTACGGCATTCCCAAAGGGGCCGCCAATCCCGACGCGGCCTACCGGCTCATCGATTTCGCCCTGCGCCCGGAAGTGCAGGCCGGCTTCGCCCGAATCTACCCCAGCGGCCCTGTTGTGCCGGCGGCCTACGGACATCTCTCCGAGGCCACCGCCACGAACCTGCCGAGTACCCCCGGGCACCTGCTGTCCGGCTTCGACCTAAACATCGAGTGGTGGCTCCAGAACCGGAACTCGGTGGCGAAGCGCTGGCAGGAGTGGGTGCGCGCCTGAACTCGACGCGCGTTCGCCACTCCGAGCCATGGGGCCTGACCGACACGAGCGGGCGGTCGAGATCGACTGCCTTACGGGGTTCCGAAGACCTCATGTCCGGATGTCACTGTGTGAGATAAAGAGATATGACCAGGTATTTTGGTCGCTCCCCTGCTTTCCGGCCCCTCGCAGGCAGCAGGCAGCGCCGTTCGGCGGATGCCCCTCAACGGCATCTGGGATCCAGCGGGCGACGCTCAGGGCCACGCCTCAGGCCTCCCAAGGTACGCAGCGTCGCAGGCCAGGTGTTCCTGCTGCAGCTGGTCATCATGGTGCTTTTCGCCGCAGCCGCGGGAGCGGCACTCGTGGTGCAGGCCCGGAATTCGACCATGCAGGAGGCCCGGCACCTGACGTTCGGAGTCGCCGAGGGCTTCGCCCACGCCCCGGGAACGCCGGCCGCCATGAAATCCAAGAACCCGAGTGCGCTGTTGCAGCCACGGGCGGAGGAAGCCCGTAAGAAGGCCGGGGTCGACTACGTCGTCGCTTTCGATCCCCAGGGCTTCCGCTGGACCCACCCCGACCCGACACTGATCGGGAAGCAGATCTTCGCCCTCCGCGAGGGCCAAACCGTGGACAGACCCTTCACCGAGACCTTCGAGGGCAGTCTCGGCCTCTCCGTGGACTCGACGGTCCCCGTCTACGACACCGGTGGGAAGACCATCGTGGGGTTCGTGTCAGTCGGGATCACGGTGGCCAGCGTGAACGACGTGGTGCGGGAGCAGTTTCCGGAGCTGCTCGGATTCGCCGGTGGCGCACTGGCGGTCGCCGCGGGTGGAACGGCATTGGTCTCCTGGCGGTTGCGCCGGCAGACCCGCGGCCTGGATCCGTCCGAGATGACGCGTATGTACGAGCACCATGACGCGGTGCTGCACGCGGTGCGGGAAGGGGTCCTGATCATCGGAGGTGACGGGCGGCTGCTGCTGGCGAACGACGAGGCACGGCGACTGCTGGATCTGCCCGCGGACGGCGAGCAGCGCCACGTCACCGATCTCGGACTGGAGGCCGAGACCGCCGAGCTGCTGGTTTCGGGCCGGACAGCCACCGACGCGGTCCACCTGAGCGGCGACCGTCTGTTGGCGGTCAATATTCGGCCCGTCGACCACCATGGCGGCGGGCGAGGCAGTGTGGCCACCCTGCGCGACACCACGGAGCTGCGGGCACTGGCGGGCCGGGCAGACGTGGCCAGGGAGCGGCTGGGCCTGCTGTACGAGGCAGGAGTACGGATCGGCACCACGCTGGATGTGGTGCGCACCGCCCAGGAACTGGCCGAGGTGGTGGTCCCCCGCTTCGCCGACGTCGTCACCGTCGACCTGCAGACTCCGGTCCTGGAGGGTGATGAGCCAACCGGTCCGAACCTCGAGATGCGCCGCGCGGCGGTGCACGGCGTCCGGGGGGCCTGGCCCCTGTTCCCGGTCGGCGAGCTGATCCACTTCGCGCCCGGCAACCCCGTGGGCCTGAGCGTCCAGCGCGGTCAACCCGTCCTCGATGCCGACCTGACCGCCTCCCACGACTGGCGGGCCCAGGACCCCGAACGCGCCCGGCGCATTCTGGATTCCGGCCTCCACTCCTTGATCACCGTGCCGCTTCAGGCCCGCGGTGTGGTGCTGGGCGTGGTCAACTTCTGGCGGGCGGAGCAGGACGCCTTCGAGGAAGAGGACCGGGCCTTCGCCGAGGAGCTCGCCGCGCGGGCCGCGGTGACCATCGACAACGCCCGCCGGTACACCCGCGAGCATGCCCTGGCCGTGACCCTGCAGCGCAGCCTGTTGCCTCGGTCCGTGCCCGAGCAGTCCGCCGTAGACGTCGCCCACCGCTATCTCCCCGCCCGGGCCGGTGTGGGCGGTGACTGGTTCGATGTCATCCCACTGCCCGGAGCCCGGGTCGCGCTGGTGGTCGGTGACGTGGTCGGCCACGGCCTGCACGCCGCAGCCACCATGGGCCGGCTGCGTACCGCGGTGCGCACCTTCTCTTCCCTCGATCTGTCTCCGGACGAGCTGATCCGGCACCTGGACGAGTTGGTCACCCGGGTCGACAGCGAGGGGGCGGACACCGAAGGAATCACGGGGGCGACCTGCCTGTACGCCGTCTACGACCCGGTGGCAGGGCTGTGCTCGCTGGCCAGGTCCGGGCACCCGGAACCGGCACTGGTGCACCCGGACGGCACAGTGGAGCAGTTGCAGGTGCCGGTCTCCCCGCCGCTGGGGCTGGGCGGCGGCATGCCCTTCGAGAGCGCCGAGTTCACGCTGCCGGAGGGATCCCAGCTGGTCATGTACACCGACGGTCTCATCGAGGACCGGAACCGGGACATCGACACCGGCCTCGAGATGCTGCACGACGCCTTGCAAGGCCCCGGCCGCACCCCGGAGGAGGCCTGTCAGGCCGTCCTCGACGCCCTGCTGCCTTCCCGCCCGAGCGACGACATCGCGCTGCTCGTCGCTCGGTCCCGCCTGCTCGATCCTTCCCAGGTCGCCGATTGGGACATCCCCGGTGATCCGGCCGCCGTCGCCGGGATCCGAACCCAGGTCGCCCGTCGGTTGCAGGAGTGGGGACTGGAGGAGCTCACCTTCTCCACCGAACTCGTGATCAGCGAGCTGGTGACCAACGCCATCCGCTACGGCGCCGAGCCGAGGCGGCTGCGGATTCTGCGGGACGGCCCCAGCCTGATCTGCGAGGTCGCCGACGGAAGCAGCACCTCACCGCACCTGCGCCGGGCGGCCGACACCGACGAAGGGGGGCGGGGGTTGTTCCTGGTCGCCCAGTTCACGCAGCGATGGGGCACCCGTTACGTACCTCGCGGCAAGGTGATCTGGACCGAGCAGTCACTCAACAGCTCGGCGACCGAACCCGCCGCGGACACGGCCGACGCGTTGCTGGACCAATGGAGCGACGCGGACTGGTGACCGCTATGGCCGTCGGCCGGTGCGCACCACAGCCATCTTGTCGATTGTCGACGACAAAGGTATTGTCGACAACTGTCAGCAGGCCCGAACTTCCCTCGGCCCCACACTGCGGACTCGAATGGGCCTGACCCACGCGCCACGCGTTCCTCGCGGACGACACTGGCAGGAGAGAGCAGCGACATGAAGTTCACCCCCTACTGGCTCGACACCGCTCCCCAGGGTCCGGACCGGTCCCGGACCGACGTCAGAGGGGAAGTCGACGTGGCGGTCATCGGTGCCGGCCTGACCGGCCTCTCCACGGCACTGCACCTGGCCCGCAAGGGCGCCAACGTGCACGTCTTCGAGAAGGACACGATCGGATTCGGCGCATCCGGCCGCAACGGCGGCATGGCCACCACGGGCCTGTCGATCGGGTTCCGGCAGGCGGTGGCCCGCTACGGGTTCGACACCGCCAGGGCGTACCTGATGACGTACCAGGATGCCGTCGACACCCTGGAGAGGCTCGTCGCCGAAGAGGGGATCGACTGCGACTTCGCCCGCACGGGCAAGCTGGTCCTGGCGTCCAAACCGGCCCACGTCGAAGGCCTGCGCAAGACCCACGAGATCATGTCCGGCCGGCTCGGGCTCGAGACCCGGCTGATCCCCCGGAGCGAGATCCGCTCCGAGATCGGCTCCGACCGCTTCCACGGCGCCATGGTCGACGCCAAGAGCGCCGGGCTGCACGTCGGCAAGTTCACCAAGGGGCTCGCCGAGGCCGCCGCGCGGATCGGCGTCGTCGTCCACGAGAAGGCGCCGGTCGAGAAGATCAGCCGACTCGACGGCACACGCCACGAACTGGTCACTGCGCGCGGGACCGTCCGGGCCGGACAAGTGCTCGTCGCGACCAGCGGTCACACCCGCAGGCCGTTGCGCTGGCATCAGGTCAGGATCGCGCCCGTCGGCAGCTTCATCATCGTGACCGAACCGCTGGGCAAGGACATGTGCGACATGCTGTTGCCGAACCGGCGGATGGTGTCGAACACCCTGAACCTGCTGAACTACTTCCGGATCACGCCGGACCACCGGCTGCTGTTCGGCGGCCGTGCTCGGTTCGCCATGTCCGACCAGCACTCGGACGCGAAGAGCGGGCGCATCCTGCACAAGGCGATGACCGAGATCTTCCCGCAGCTCACGAATACGCGGGTCGACTACTGCTGGGGCGGCCTGGTCGACATGAGCATGGACCGCATGGTGCACGCCGGCGAGCACGACGGGCTGTTCTACTCGCTCGGCTACTCCGGCCACGGCGTGCAGATGGCCACCCACATGGGCCGGCAGATGGCCGAGTACATGAACGGCAACCTCGACGCCAACCCCTGGCGCGAATTGCCCTTCCGACGGATCCCGGGACACTTCGGGCCGCCCTGGTTCCTGCCCTTCGCGGGCGGCTACTACAAGCTCAAGGACCTCATCAAGTAAGCGTGCGCGACGCAGACGCCGTGCAGTCGGACGGTGGACGTATGGCACTCCCCTCGCAACACTGGTCATACGTCCAGCCCACTCGCCCCCGCTGCGCGCACAGACCGGCCCGCAGCCGACGGGCCCACACAGCCACGACGCCTCCAGCTGCCGTCCGGCCGCCGTGAGCCCTGGCCCTACCGCCCGCACCCGTCCCTGCCCGATCGGCGCACCGGGCTCGCTATGGTCATCAGGTGACCAACCCGACCACACGCGACTACAACAAGGCATCCGTCCTCGACGTCATCCTCTCCCATGCGCCCTTGACGCGGAACCGGCTCATCGAGATGACGGGCCTGAGCAAGGCCACGGTGTCCAGAGCGGTGGAGGAGCTGCGTGCCGACGGTTTCGTCGTCGACGGCGAGGTCGACGAGGCCACCGGCCGCGGCCGCCGCTCCACCTATCTGGACGTGCCCGGCACGACCGGGCACGTCGCCGGCGTCAGTTTCGGTGCCCAGACCACGGGTGTGCTGGTGACCGACCTGAGGGGTCGTGAGATCCAGCAGGTTACGGTCCCCACCGCCGATCACCAGGAGGTCGGGGACGCCGCGCGATGGTTGGCCGACCTCATCGCGCAGACCGCCCGGTCCGCGCAGGGCCCTCTGCGTCAGATCGTCGCCGCCGTGCCCGGCCGGGTCCGAGGCGGCACGGAGATCTTCGGCCCTGCGGAGTCGAGGAAATCCTTCGCGAGCCCAGGACTCCGGCAAGCCGTCGAGAACCTGATCGGGGCCCCCGTGCTCCTCGACAGCGATGCCAACGCGTCCCTGCTCAAGATCATCACCGAGGACCCGACCGTCAAGAACGCCGCGCTGTTCAGTGTCAGCACCCTGCTGAACTTCGCCGGCTGCACGGACCACCAGCTCGCACGGGGAAGTACACCCACCTTCGGCGACATAGGCGTGCTCTCCTCCGGCGTCGACGACGAGAACCTCGACGACCTGTTGAGCACCCGCGGTCTCCTGCGGTTCGCTAGCAAGCGGGGGCTCGACCTGGAGCGCATCGAGGATCTCTGGCTGCAACCGCAGGCCCGGGCGCCGCACGCCGAGGTGCTGCAGGCGTTCACCACCGCGATCGTCACCGCTGTCAGTGTCGTCGCCGTGACCCTCGACCCGGAGTCGGTCTACTTCGTGGGCCGGCTGCGCCCGCTCGTCGACATCGCCCTTCCCCAGGTGCGGGCGCGGCTCGACCAGAGCCTTCCGGCGGTGCCGGAGATCAGGACGGGTCCGCATCAGATCGGCCTGTCGACGGCACAAGGCGCGGTCTACGCGTGTCTGACGATCGCCCAGGACCGGCTGCGCGACGCCGTGCTCGGAGCACGGCAACAGAACCGGCTCCCCGAGAAGTCCGCACCGGCCTTCTGAGCCGACCGCCGGGGCCTGGTGCCTGGCGCCTGAGGCCTGAGGCCTGGACATGTCGACGTGGCGATCTGCGAGACGCATCATTTTTTAGTTTCAGTTTGGAACTGGAATGAATAATGGTATGGTTTCGGCCAACGCAGCGAGTGACCCGGAACGAGACTGAAGGTGTGCCGCCGATGACTTCGACGCTGAGCCGGGCGATAGCCCACTACCCCAACCGGTTCGACCCCGGCGTACTGGGCGAGCTCCCCGAGCGCCTCCGAGAGACCATCCGGCGCCGGAACAAGGTGCTGGGTCCCGGCTACACGCTGATCTACAAGGAACCGGTCGAGTTCGTCTCCGGTCACGGGGCCCACCTGATCGACCGTGACGGAAACGACTACCTCGACGCCTACAACAACGTCCCGTGCGTCGGACACGCACACCCCCACGTGGCCGAGGCGGTCGCCCGCCAGATGACGGCGGTCAACACCAACACGCGCTACGTCCAGGAAGCCCTGGTCGAATACGCGGAGCGGCTGCTCGCGACCTTCCCGGAGGAGCTGTCGAAGCTGAGCATCGCGTGCAGCGGGTCGGAGGCCAACGACCTGGCGGTGCGGGTGGCGAGGTACCACACGGGCGGCGAAGGCATCATCGTCACCCGCTGGGCCTACCATGGCATCACCCGGGAGGTGGCGAGCTTCTCACCACACCTGGGCGCGGGATCGCCGCTGGGACCGAACGTCCGGCTCATCGACGCGCCCGACCCGCGCCTCGCCGCGCCGGGCACCACTCTCGCCGAGCACATGAGACAGCAGGTACGCGGTGCAATCGCCGACCTGGAGCGCCACGGCTACCGCCTGGCGGCGCTGATCACCGACTGCGCCTACACCAGCGACGGCATCTTCACGGACCCGGTCGACTACATGCAGGGCGTGGTGGAGGAGGTGCACGCGGCCGGCGGTGTCTACATCGCGGACGAGGTGCAGTCCGGATTCGCCCGGCTCGGGGAGTCGATGTGGGGCTTCACCCGCCACGGCGTCCTGCCGGACATCGTCACCCTGGGCAAGCCGATGGGTAACGGAATGCCGATCTCGGGTGTGGTCTTCCGCCCCGAGGTCAGCGAGGAGTTCGGACGCAACGTCCGCTACTTCAACACCTTCGGCGGCAGCTCGATCCCCGTGGCCGCCGGCGCGGCGGTGCTGGACGTCCTCGAGAAGGAGAATGTGCGGCAGCGCGTCCTGGAGAACGGCAACGCCCTGCGCGCAGGACTGCGGGAGATCACCGAAGACTCCCCCTACGTCGCCGAAGTCCGCGGCGCCGGCCTGTACGTCGGCGTGGAGATCGTGAAGGACCGCGAAACCCTCGAGCCGGACCGCCTGCTCACCGAAGACGTCATCAACGACATGCGCGATCGCCGGATCCTCATCAACGGCACCGGCAGGTCGGCGAACACCCTGAAGATCCGCCCGCCGCTGGCCTTCGACTCCGCCGATGTGACCCGATTCCTGGAGACCTTCGCCGAGGTCGCGAAAAACCGCCTGTGACAGGCTGACCGAAGGGACTCACCGTGAACACCTCACCAGCCAGGACCCAAGCTCAGCGGCTGCTCGAGGAGAGCGGCCTGACGTCGTCCCACGAGCCCATCGACGTGACGCTGGTGAGCCTGCTTCTTGAGGAGCACTACCGCCTCACCGGGCGCCTGGCACGACTGGCGACCGAGAAGGACGACACGTTCAGACTCAGCACCGACTCCAGCAACTACCTCGTGAAGGTCTCACCACCGGACGAGGTGGAGGCGGTTGTCGCCCTCCAGACCGCCGCGATGCGCTACCTCGAAACCGCCGCTGCACACTTGCCCGTCCAGCGGGTGAAGTTGACCGCCGGCTCAGACGACCATGTCACGATCAGGCTGAACGACGGCAGGACGCGCATCCTGCGTGTGTTCGACTTCGTCGAAGGCCGGGTCCTGGCCGATGCGAACCCGGATGCGGAGCGGCTCGCCGGGGCGGGCGAGATGCTGGGGCTGATCGACGTGGCGCTCAAGCCGTTCACACATCCGGCAGACCGACGTGGTCTGGCGTGGGACATCCGGCACTTCCACCAGATGACCGAACTGGTCGAGCACACGCCGAGCCCCGAACACCGCCAGCTGGCCCAGTCGGTCTTCCGGCTCTTCGGCGAGAACGTCGTCCCGAGACTGGGTGATCTCGAAACGCAAGTGATCCACGGCGACTTCAGCCCTTACAACATCGTGGTGGACCCAGACAAGGATGATCTCTTCATCACCGGTGTCATCGACTTCGGTGACACCGTGCGCAGCGCGGTGATCTTCGACCCCGCCGTTCCCATGGCGAATCTGCTCGGCAGGAGGCCGGATCATCCCTGGCGGGACGCCTGCGCCTTCGCCGCAGGCTACCAACGAGAACGCCCGATCCGGGCCTCGGAACTCCCGCTGCTCCCGATCGCCGCACTGGCACGGCTCACACTTCGTGCGCTGATCTCGAACTGGCGCGCCGAGCGCGCACCCGAACGGCGCGAGTACCTCCTCGACCACGCCAAGGACGACTGGACCAACATCGAGCATTCCTTGACCGTGAGCATGGACGAGGTCGTCGCGCACCTCGGTGAAACCCGTCACGGGCTTTCCTGAAGACAGCCGACCTGCGCACCATTGAGCCTCGCCTCACACGGGCACATCGCTGCAGCGGTGGCCGGTCGACGCCCGCGGATCCTCAACTGACCGGCCCCGTCGATCCGACGTCGGGCGCTCAGCGCCTGGTCTCGTACCTGGTCAGCACCACGCCGTCAGGGAATGTCCGGGTCTCCGACAGACTCAGGTTCACCCAGTTGTCCAAGGCCGTGAAAAACGGCGTGCCACCCCCCACCAGGACCGGATGGGTGACGACCGCGTACTCGTCGATCAGCCCGGCCCGCATGGCCGCTGCGGCGAGTGTGGCGCCGCCGACGTCCATGGAGCCGCCGTCCTGGGCCTTGAGCCGGGTGATCTCGGTGACCGCGTCGTCCGTGACCAGGCGGGTGTTCCAGTCGACCGTAAGGATCATCGAGGAGAACACCACCTTCGGCATGTCCCGCCAGCGGCCGGCGTACTCGATCGCCGCCGGTGTGGCACCCGGCTGCTGGTCGGCGGTCGGCCAGTGGGAGCTCATCGTCTCCCACAGCTTTCGCCCGTACAGCGCCAGGCCCGTCGCCCCTACCCGGTCGGACCACCACTGGAACAGTTCGTCGTTCATCACGCTCCAGCCGAGGTCGTCGCCGGGCGCGGCGATGTAGCCGTCCAAACTCATGTTCATGGCAAAGGTCAGTTTCCCCATGCCGTCAGCCTCCCGTCACTCCTACTTCGCCGTACAGACCAGCACGGCGCGGAAAATTCATCGGTCAGGCCACACCGAGGGTCAGAAGGATCGCCGACCGGACGATGCCTGCGCAGCAGACAGAAGGAACGGGCCCGGATGCCGTCGAACCGGCCCGGATGCCGTCGAGGGGCTACCGGTAAACCAGTGGCGTCTCCGTCGACGAGCCTCATAGCTTGTGCGTTCGTGACTGATGATCCGACGGCTCGCCCGAACCGCAACGACCTGGGCCGAGTGTTCGACGAGGTGCCGGAACTCTACGACCGGGTTCGACCGGGATACCCCGACGAGTTGTTCGCGGACCTCGGCGCCATCACCGGCATGGACGAACGGTCGTCGGTGCTCGAGGTGGGCTGCGGTACCGGTCAGGCCACGCGCTCACTGGCCGTGCTCGGATGCTCGGTGACCGCCCTCGAGCCAGGCACAGGACTGGCTGCACTCGCTCGCCGGCGGATTGCCTCCTTCCGCAACGTCGAAGTCGAGACGTCGATGTTTGAGGAGTGGGATGACCGCGGTCGACGCTTCGACGTTGTCGTGGCTGCGTCGTCGTGGCACTGGGTCGACCCGTCGATCGGCTGGCAGCGAGCGCACGAGGTGCTCTCTCCCGCAGGCTGGATGGCACTGCTCGGCAACGTCGTTGTCCGCCGACCGGGAGAGCCGGAGGTGTACGCCGAGACCGCCGATCTCCACGAGCGGTTCTGCCCCGGAAACCCCGACTGGGGTCATCCGCCCCTGGAGGACGACGTACGCACCACCGGCGAGGGATGGGGACTGGTCGAGGATCCCGGAGGATTGTTCGGCCCGACGATCGTGCGCCGGCACCCGGCTGTTCAGTGGTTCAACGGAGAGGGCTTCGCCGATCACCTTCGCTCGTTGTCGCTGTACCGGAGACTCGACCGTGACGTTCGTGAGCCCCTCCTCGACGCCATCGCCGAGCGCATCCGCACGCGGATGGGCGACCGGGCATCGCGCCGTTACCTGAGCGTCCTCCGTGTCGGGCAGCGCGCCGAGTAAGCAAGGCGGCCGAGGACGTAGCGATTCACGGACCGACCCACCGCACGCCACAGCCACCTTGCCGACTCGACGTCTCCTTCGCCACCTGACCGAACAGGGGTCTTGCCGGTGGCACGCGTATGCAACCGTCGCGAGTTGCCGGCAATGCCGAGCACGGTACTCGCGTTCCGTGTTCTCCAGCGGGCTGTCACTCAGCCCCGCTGCTCCTGCGTCAGCCCGTGACTGCCGTAGTGCCGCAGGACGTTCAGAGCCCTGTCGAATGCCGAGTCCCTCTTCTTGTCGAACTCCTCCTTCGTGAAGACCGGCTCTTCGAGGTGCGGCGGAACACCAGAGCCGTCGAAGGTCCCGCCCGACCGGGTCAGGAACTCCTCGTTCGGCAGCCAGGCCGACATTCCGTTGGGGAGTGTGCGCTGCATGACGTCCGAGAAGACGCCCTGTGTGGGCTGCCCTATCCGGATCGTGCTACCGGGCCGGTCCATGAGGGCCTGGGTGAAGGTCTCCCCCGCGCTGACGGTCGAGCCGCCGGTCAGCACGGCGACCGGCCCGCTGTAACGGGACTCGGCCGCGGGCGTGACATAGGCGGGCTGGGGGCGTGTGTGCCGGGTGGGGTCGGCCGGGTCGTTGCGGGCCCGCTTGGAGTAGGCGAGGTAGGGGGTGTCGGTGAGGCGCTCGGCGATGCGGATTCCCAGGTCGTCGGAGCCGCCGCCGTTGATCCGCAGGTCGATGATCAGGCCCTTCAGGCGCTGGGTGCGCTCCTGGCTGAGGACCCTGTCCAGTGCCCGGTCGAGCTCGGCCAGCTGAGCGGCGTAGGGGGAGCCGTCGCCCGCGTATCCGCCGAAGCCGGAGATCCGCAAGTAGCCCTGCCCGCCTGGGAGGTCGGCGTAGGTGATCCGCCCGTTGGCGAAGTCCTGGAGGTTCCGGGCGTTCTTGAGGTCGCGTGCCACGATGAACCTCTTGACCGTGGTGTCCAACTCCTCGGTGGGCACCACCGTGCCGGGGCGAACCTGTGCGAAGACGCGATCGCCGTCCTGCACGGCAACGTGGGCGTCGTAGAGCGGCTTGACCATCTCGCTGAACAGGGCGTAGAGCTCGTCTCTCGTCGTCCCGGCGTGCACCCGGGGGCGGTACTGGTCGCGCACGGCGTGCCAGTCGATGCCCTTGGCGGAAAAGAAGGGGTAGTTCTCCTCGAAGGACCGCCAGAAGACGTCAAAGGCAGCGAGCGGACCCTTGGCGGCCGGACGCGTGCAGGCTTCGGGCAACTCCGCAATCCGGCGCAGGTTCCGGTCGCCGACGGAGCCGTCCACCCGCATGTACCCGCGGCCAAGACCTCCTCGGGTGCGCACGGTGAGGACAGTGCCGTCGGGCATGGTGTAGGTGCCGGGGCCGGTCCGCTGCGCGGAGTCGCCCTTGAGGCAGCTGACGGCGGTGGTCTGGTATTCCTGGAGAGTTCCGTTGCGGATGGACAGGACTGTGCCGTAGCCGTCCATGCGCCAGATTCCACCGGTGGTCTGCTGTTGGGCGGTGGCGGCCGGCGCGGATCCGCCAGCGAGAACCAGTGCGACGGCGGCGGCCGTGACAATGCGCACGATCTTGCCTTCTCTGTAGGCGACTTGCTCGGGAAGGCTCCACGGTCGCCGACACGGCGTTCTCCCGGCCATCCAGCTGTCCGGTCGATCGGGGGTGGGGCCAGCCCCAGTACCAGGAGTAGACCCCGGCCTCCCGACTCTCAGAGACAGCCGTGTCCGAGCGTGCGCCGAGCAGTCGTCGGTCCCTTGTGGACGGTTGACGGGGTATCGGCCATTTCCCGCCATGGCGTCGGTGATGGTCCGAGAGGGAGAAAGGTGAGCGCTCAGGTTCTCTATTGTCAATTGAACGGGTGGCAGGACGGTACCCCGGCCGGTCGGGGGCCGTGGGCGTGCCGGGCTGATGACCGTGTGCGAGCGCAAGCCCCACGCGGAACCGGAACGGTGGCGGTTGGCGTCTGTCCAGCCTGATGACCGCACTGATGGAGGAGGCACGGTGAACGCAGTGATCGGAAGCGGCCGGTCGACAGTCGGTGCAGCGGGCGGCCGCGTCGGCGAGATCCTCTGGCCACAGCTCTTCCGGGACGCCCCTCACGTCCGCTCAGCTGCGTACGGCCTGGCCGGACTTGTCCTGGAACTCTCCATCGGCATGGCGTTCGACACGTACTACTGGTCCGACAGCAACTGGACCCGGCACCCGCTGGGCTGGCCCCTGGCGGTGTGGATGACCCCGTCGATCTGGCTCATGAGCGGGGCTCTTGCCGGCGCGTTCACCGCGCGGCGCGGCAGCGTTCCCCGCCGGTTACTGTCCGGCCTCGCCTGGACGGTGTCCGTCATCACGAGCCTCGGCCTGCTGCTGGTGCTGGTCGTCAGCGGCGCCGACCTCTGCGAAACGATTCCGCCCACGGTACCGGCGTACCTGGAACCAGCGCTCATGGTCCCGGTCTGTCTCGCGGCCTCGCTCGCCATCGGATCGCTGGCCGCTGCCGGCGCGTGGGCCGTGACACGGCACCGGATACACCGCGTCGCGCTGTACGCCGTCTGGCTGGCGACCGCCGGAGCGTCGGTCTTCCTTCTCCTCGCGCCGATCCTGGCCGCGTCCCCCACGTGCAGTCCCGTCGTCGGGGGGTAACGAAGGGGACCGCATCGGAGCCACTGGCACCGCCCGCCGGAACATGTCCCGCAAATCGCCCGACACCAGACACTTCACTGTCGCCAGCCTAGTGATCAACCCAGTTTAGACAGTCGCTTAAGACCCGGTTTAGTACCCCCTCCTATCCTGATCACACCACAACACCCCCCACAACAAACCCAGTCGAACCGACGCCCACACACCCCGCGCCGCGCTCACAGGAGACCCACATGCACCAACCCAACGCCATACTCAAAGGCGGACCCGCCTTCCAACTCACCGACGAAGACCGCATCCGCTTCGTCGCCGACACCACCACCAAAGTCAAAATACTCAAAGGCAACCGCTACGAGCACTTCGAACCCACACACACCACCATCACCGACAACGACCAACAACTCCACGTCTACACCTGGACCGGCTACACATACGTCGCCGAGTAGCCCCCACACACACCACCCCCGCCCCCACGCGCACCGGTCACGTACCGGCCGAGGGGGCGGACTCACAGCACGGACCATCCACACGTACTCGCGATCCGAACAGCGGCACACTCCACGTACGACGATCTCGACCAGGCCGTTGAGCTTCGCCGTGACCATCTCGTCCTGGCACGCACGCGCCACCCGCCGGACCAGGCTCCGCTGGAGCTGGGTGGACGAGTGGCTGTGACCAGCACGTTCATCACAAACCCTAGCCTGCGCCCTCCCCCAGCCCTCGAGCGGTCGACCGCTCGCGACCCCAGGCGGCCAGCGGCTGGAGTGCGTCGTTGAGGCGCTTGCCGTCCTCGGTCAGCGAGTACTCGACGCGGGGCGGCACCTCGTCGTAGGAGACGCGGTGCACGACGCCGTCCGCTTCCAGCTCACGCAAGTGGGAGGCCAGCACCTTCTCGGTGATGCCGGGAAGCAGGCGACGCAGCTCGCCGAAGCGGCGGTAGGGGTGCTCGTGGAGCGACCAGAGGATAAGCACCTTCCACTTGCCGCCGATCACCTCCATCACGGTGTCGATCCCGCAGACGTGTCCGTCTGGTGCACCCGGCCGGTTCAGCGTCGTCATGCCCCACCCCTCTGACGTGCTCGCTCACCCCGGGGTAACCACCCACCGCCAAGTGCGTACTTGATCGCCTCCGGGCCTGCGACCACCCTAATCGGCATGGCACAGAACACTGTTGAGAAGACTTCCGTCACGCTGTTGGGCCTTGGCGCGATGGGCACCGCGCTGGCCCGTACCTGGCTTGCCGCCGGCCATCCGCTCACCGTCTGGAACCGCACCCCGGCACGCGCCGCGGCACTGGCCGCCGAGGAGGCACGGGTCGCGGAGAGCGCCGCTGAGGCGGTTGCGGCGAACACCCTGGTCGTCGTCTGCCTGTTGGACGACACCTCGGTCGAGGAGGTGCTGGCCGGCACCGATCTATCCGACAGGGACGTGGTCAACCTGACCACCAGCACCCCTGCCCAGGCCCGCGCCCGCGCCGAGTGGGCCCGCGAGCGCGGCGCCCGCTACCTGGACGGCGGGATCATGGCCGTCCCTCCGATGATCGGCGTCCCGGAAGCCGGCGGCTACGTCTTCTACAGCGGCTCGCGGGAGCTGTTCGAGCGGCACCACGAGACCCTGGGCGTCCCGGTCGGCACCACCTACGTCGGCGAGGACGCAGGCTTCGCGGCCCTGTACGACACGGCCCTGCTCAGCGCCATGTACGGAATGTTCGCCGGTGCCGCGCACGCCTTCGCCCTGATCCGCAAGGAGAGCATCGACCCCACGGCGCTCGCCCCACTGCTCGCCGACTGGCTCGTCGCGATGGCCCCGGCAGTTCACCAGACTGCCGACCAGCTGCGCAGCGGCGACTACACCAAGGGCGTCGTCTCCAACCTCGCGATGCAAGTGGCCGGCACGCCGGCCTTCCTGAGCACCGCCGAGCAGCAGGGTGTCAGCCCGGAACTGCTCAGCCCGTACTTCCAGCTGATGCGCCGCCGCCTGGCCGCGGGCAGAAGCGAGGAGGGTCTGACGGGCGTGATCGACCTGCTCGTGCACTGACCAGCACTTTCGCAACAGACCCTGGACGACGTCGACCTGGGCAATCGGCGCGCCTCCGTAGCGGCCAAGTCCGCCCCCTCCACGACCTCACGCACCATGCCGTGCTCGACTGGCTCGGCTACCGCCGCAACCGCCGGCCGAATACGGCCGACCCGCACCTGCTGATCACCCGGAAGACCGCCGACGAGCTCGGGCCGGCCGTCAGGCTCTGGACCACCCGAGCCACCGCAACCTCACCGCCGCGCTCGGACGGCTCCGCGCGGGCCGCCGGCTGGAGGAGGCCCCCACCGCCGGTGCAGACCCCCTCGCCCTCGTCGTCGGTGCCGACGAGAAGACCGCCATCCGCTACGCGGACTCGGCGTGCGCGCTTCCAGAGCGCGTATCGAGTCGTGATCACCGATGACAACGGCGCGATCTGCGGCCGGAGCACGGCCAGGACCAGTCTTGCCCTCGCCTGCGCTGATCACTAAGGTCGGTCGTGTGACTGCCGGGTCGGCCTTGAGCCATGCACGAGTGAGTTTCCCGGCCTCGGCGTGAGCCCGAGGCGGGCCAGAGGCCCGCCCCCTTCTCCGCGTCTTTGCTGCCGGCGCCCGCGTACGGCGCCTTTCCAACGGATCCCAAGACCGGAGACGCACCACTGATGTCCTACGACCAGCCGTACCCACATGCCGGCGTCCAGCTGAACCACACGGCTGTCCACGCCAGCGACCGCTACCTGTCCGCCGAGTTCATCGCCGCGATCCTGGGCCTGGAAGTCGGCGCACCGTTCGGGCCGTTCCTGCCCGTTGACCTCGGCAACGGCGTGACGCTCGACTACTGCGAGAAGAGGGATGCGGCGATCCAGTCGCAGCACTACGCCTTCCTCGTGCCTGACGACCAGTTCGACGCTGTGATCGCCCGTCTGGAGGTGGTCGGGGTCACCTACTACGCGGACCCCGGCCACACCGACCCCGGCCGGATCAATGATCTGTTCGGTGGTCGCGGCGCCTACTTCGACGACCCGGACGGTCACAACATGGAGGTCATGACCAGGCCTTACGTCCGCCCATAGGGCATGACAGGGTGACATCATCGTGCTCCTGCGTGTCGTCGACCGCGCGGAGGGTGTCGGTGTAGTGCCGGCGGCGTTCGGCGATGAGTGCGGTGACGTCGTCGTCCGTCGCCTGTGCGAGTCCCTGGAGGTGCTCCAGCAGATTGTCCCTTTGTTCGTGGCCGGAGCCGGCGACATAGGCGATCGTGCGGGTCGTTCCTCCCGCCGCGAGCAGCAGCTGGTGGGGCAGGCCGCACCAGGTGTCGAAGCTGGTGGTGACGGCCTGCCACAGGTGCCAGATGTCATCGGGTCGGCGGTGCTCGGCGAGCAGGAGCGCGGCGATCTCGATCGTGTGGCTGAAGCCCCAGCAGTGGCGGTGGAACCGTGTCTCCTGCTCCAGCAGGAAGTGGGAGAAGTCGTGGTCGACCGGTCCCGGGGTGAGGACGAGCGCGTCCAGGACGTCCCTGCGGTCCCTCCACCACCGGTGAAGAGGCAGGCCGTCAGCGTCGTGGGCTGCTTCGAAGTGCAGAAGCCGCCAGCGCTCGGAGTCCTCTGTCCACCAGGCGGCCCCGAGGGCGTCGTCCTTGGAGGTATGGGCAACCGTCTCGTCAGGAATGGCGATCTTCCTCTTCGCGGGGTGTGCCGGCCTGCGTCTGCGACAAAGCGATGCGGCGCCGGGCCTGATCTACATCAATGATCTTCACGGTAAGGACGTCGCCGACCGCGACGACAACCGGGGTCGATTCATCCAGCTCGCTGGTGTGCACGAGGCAGAGTGCATCTCCCGTAGCCGACGTGTTCACTCATGCCCGTGGCGTAAGGCAGGCCCCCGCTCGGCGCACAGATCACCGAACACCCTAGATGAGGCACCGTCAGCGCGGTTCGTTCTCTGCCGCCGGGCAGGATCACTGAGCGGTCCGGGCCGGGGTGGAGTGTGGAGGCGTCCCACCCCGGCCGGGTCTCATCGGATGTGCTTCGCGGGCTTGGTGGCGGCGTTGAGCAGGTACTCCAAGGGGCCGCGCCGGAAGAACCGGGACCAGATCGCGGCGAACAGGATGGCTCCGAGGACGTACATGATCAGGGGCAGCCAGGACTGCTGGGTACCGGTTCCGGCGGGCGTGGACAGTGCGCTCTGTGCGAGGAAGTGGCCGACGTAGGCGGTCAGGGACATGGTGCCCACGGCGATGACCGGCTTGGCCAGGCGGCGCAGCCGCGGCAGGCGGTCCATCGCCACCGTGGCGCCCACGATCACGAGGATCGCGATTCCGACGCTGCCGATGATGTCGAACGTGGTGCCGCTGTGCGGCCCGGCCGCCAGGAGCGACGAAGCCGGCATGTCGGGGAACGACCCGCCGTCGATGGGCATCGACCCGCTGCCGGGCGGCATCGGCCCGGCGCCGCCGGACGACGGCCCGTCCTCCGCGAGGCTGCGCAACGCGCCGTTGCCCGCGAGCAGCAGGGACATGCCGTAGGCGACGGCGGTGAGGGAGGCGCCGAGCGCGGCCAGGCGCTTGTGGACGGTTCCGGAGGAGAGGTCGAGGCGGCCCAGCGCCATGCCCGCGATGACGAACGACATCCAGGTGAGCGCCGGGTAGAAACCGGTGAGCAGCAGATCGAGCACGCCGACCTCGCTGAGGTGGCGGAGCGGGTCGTAGGCGTTGATGCTCTGCTGGACCGAGGGCGTCAGCAGCGAGGTGAGGACGAACGCCAGCTGCGGTGTCACGAGGGCGAACGCGGCCGCGATGAGCGCGAGCGTCATGGCGCGCAGTCGCACCAGGGGCAGGGCGAGGAGGAAGTAGACCCCGTAGAAGCCGAGGATGATGACTCCGCCGTACTCGATCGCCAGCACGGTGCCCAGCGCCAGCAGGATCACCGAGCGGATCGCGATGCGGGCCCTCGCCTGCCGGCCGGCCAGACCGGTCTTGGGCTCCCGGCGGCCTGCGATCAGCATCAGCGAGAACCCGGCGAGGGTGGCGAACAGGACCGACGAGTGACCGTCCGACATGTATCGGATCCAGCTGGCGACGCCGTGTGTGGCGGACAGCGGGGGGCCGATGTGCACGACGTACATGCCGAACACCGCCAGCGCGCGTGCCAGGTCCACTCCGACGAGGCGTCCCATCGAGGGACCGGGCGAGGCCGGCGAGGCTGACTCGGGGAACGTTCGGGGCGGTGGAGGCGAGTTCTCCTGCGGAGTTGACGCCTCCTGCGGAGCCGGAGTCTCCTGCGGCGGCTGTGTCTGTGTCATACGGAGAACCTCGCGCAGGTGTCCGGGAGCGGACCATCCGGCAGTCTTCGGGCTCTCCCCCGCCGATCGGCGGGTACCGCCCTGCCGACCGGCGCAGTCTCCTCCTGATCGGTCGGCCCGGTGCGACCGGACGGGCGGTGCCGTACAGCCGCTCGGCGGGGGTGGACCCGACACCGCACCGACGACGATGAGACGTCCCTGTCCGCGCGGGCGACGGTCAAGGCACCGGGCGCGTATGTGCGGCCGCACCGGTCGGCGGTCGCAGACCGATCCAACAGTGTGTCAGTCCCCGCTGAGGGGAATCCTCATCCGCACCCGGTAGCCGCCCTGCTCGGTCGGGCCCGCGTCCAGAGTGCCGTGCAGGATCTCGGCCCGTTCCCGCAGACCGACCAAGCCCTGCTGCGAACCGGGCAGGGAGAGGGAGGGGCGCGTGGGAGGGGTGTTGGTGACGGTCACTCCGATGCCGTCACCGTCCTGCCACAGTTCGACGCGGGCGTTGGCGCCGGGGGCGTGCTTGCGGACGTTGGTCAGCGCCTCCTGGACGGTGCGGTAGAGGGCGCGTTGGGCGGGCGTGCCCACGCCGGGCGGAAGCTCACCCGTCAGCTCCGTGTGGGTGCCGCTGGATGCCACCAGTCTGCGCAGGTCGGCCAGGGTGGGCTGAGGGGTCAGCTCGGTGGCGTTGCCGCCGGAGGCGCGCAGCAGGGTGACCATGGTGCGCAGCTCGTCGAGCGTGGTCACGCTCAGCGAACGAATCGTGCGGGCGGCCTCCTTGGCGTCCGTGTCCTTGGCGGCGACCTGCAACGCCCCGGCCCGTACGGCGATCAGGCTGACCTGGTGGGAGACGACGTCGTGCATCTCCCTTGCCAGCTGCGCGCGTTCACGGGCGAGCACGGCCTGAGCGTGCAGGGTCCGCTCGTGCTCCCTGGCCTCCTCGACCTCGACCAGCCGCCGCGCCAGGTCCCGCTGCGCCTGGAGAAGCTGGCCGAACAGGACCGGGGCGACGCTGGTGGCCAGGCCGTACACGAAGAAGACCAGCGTCATGGTCCGGTCCGCCTCGGCCAGAGGCCACGGCGTACTGCTCGCGACGGCGGCCAGGACGACGCACACCACGAGGAGACGACGGTCGCGGGAGCGTTCCGCCAGGGTGAACAGCGCCACGAGCACGGCGAAGGCGACCTCCTGCATCAGCGCGATGGGGAGGGTGAGCAGGAACACGCAGAGCGGGAACCTGCGCCGGAACGCCAACGCGACACAGCCGGCCGCGGCCAGCGCCATCTCGGGGCGCGTGTGCTCCCACATGCTGACCACCCGCACGTCCACGGCCGCCAGCGCAACCAGAACGATGTCGACGACCGGCGCGGGAACCCGCTGCCATACGGCACGTGCACGGCTCATCCGGTGCCCGACCGTGGCTGTTCGTCGAGCAGACCGGCCCGCTGCGCCAGCAGCGCGGCCTGCACCCGGCTGGTCACCCGCAGCTTCGTCAGGATGGCGCTGACGTGGTCCTTGACCGTGCCGGCGCCGAGGTGGAGGCGGGCTCCGACGTCGGCGTTCGACAACCCCTCCGCCACCAGGACGAGGACGTCACGCTCCCGCGCCGTGAGCAGCCGGACGCGCGCGGCCTCCTCGTCGACCGCCGCCCCGGTGCCGGGGTGGCTGTGCAGCAGCGTCCGCGACGCCTTGGGCGACAACACCACTCCGCCCGCGACGAGGGTCCGCACCAGGTGTGCGAGTTGCTCCGGCTCGGTGTCCTTCAGCAGGAAACCGGCCGCGCCGGAGTTCAGTGCGGTCAGGATGTACTCGTCGGCGTCGAACGTGGTCAGCATCGCCACCACCGGGGCGTCCGGCCTCGCCCTCAGCTCCCGCAGCACGGTGAGCCCGTCGACGTCCGGCATCCGGATGTCCAGCAGCACCACGTCCGGCCGCTCCCGCCGGACCGTCTCGACGGCGTCGCCGCCGCTCGCGGTCGCGACGACCTCGATGTCCTCGGACGCGCCCAGAATGAGTTCGAAGCCCGAGCGGACCAGCGCCTCGTCGTCGACCACCACTACCCGGATCACACGCTCCGCCTCACCTTCATCCATGCCGTCCGGCCATGTCGACTCGACCCTAAAGCCATGTAGAGCCCTTGCAGTGCGGCGGGGCGGCAGCTCCAGCCACACGGCGGGGTGGCACCCACCACTCGGCAGGGACACGGCAGCCTTCTGCCGGATGGTCCATGATCGGCCCGGTCTCCAGCCTGAGCGTCATGACCCATCACCCAGACTCCCCGCCGCTGACGGCCGGCACGCCATCCCCCGAACGCGAGCGGAGCGAGTGCCCGGACGGCGCGCCCGGCGTGGGCCGGTTGACAGGGCTGGACCTGGCCCGCGGCTTGGCCGTGTTCGGCATGTACGCGGTCCACGTGGGCCCCGCCCCGGGCCAGGGCGGTGTCATCGGCTTCCTGATGGAGCTGGCGCAGGGCCGCTCCTCCGCCCTGTTCGCCGTCCTGGCCGGCTTCGCGGTCGCTCTCATCACCGGTCGCCGCACACCGAAGACCGGCCTGGCCGGTCGCCAGGCCGTCACCAAGGTCGTCATCAGGGCCGTGATCCTGATTGCCCTCGGCACCGCGCTGACCATGACCGGCACCCCGGTCGTGCCGATCCTCGCCTTCTACGGACTGTTCTTCCTGCTCGTGCTGCCCCTGTACCGGCTGGGCGCCAAGCCACTGGCGCTGATCGCCGCAGGATGGGCCCTGGTGGGTCCGCAGCTGCTGTACGCGCTGAAGCCGGTGTTCGGCGGCCGCGTGTTCCTCTCCTACGGTCAGGCCGACGGCCCCGTCTCGCTGTTCTTCACCGGCGGTTACCCGGCCCTGACCTGGGTCCCGTTCGTGATCGCCGGTATGGCTGTGGCCCGCTGCGACCTGGCTGTCACGGCCGTCCGGCTGCGCCTCGCCCTCACCGGTGTCGCCCTCGCCGTCACGGGCTACGGCGGTTCCTGGCTGGCGGTGCGTCTCGTACCCGGTGCCGCCGAAGCCGTCCGGGAGGCCGAGCAGGGGGCGGGCATGTCGTCGGTGTCGTCCGTCTCGCCCGACAGCATCGGCATCTTCGGCGACACTCCCGCCGGGATGCTGGCCTCAGCCCCGCACAGCGAGGCGACCCTGTCCATCGTGGCCGCCACTGGTGTGGCGATCCTGGTGATCACCGCGTGCCTGGCCGCCATGGACGCCTTGCCCTGGCTGCGCCGCCTGACCAAGCCTGTCATCGCGGTCGGCTCGATGTCGCTGACGGCGTACGTCTACCACATCGCCGCCATCTGGCTCCTGGACACCGAGGCACTGACTGTGCCGCCGCTTTACGTCCTGCTCGGCTTCATCGCGTCCGTCACCGTCCTCGCCACTCTGTGGTCACGTTTCTTCCCGCGGGGGCCGCTCGAGTGGCTGATGGGCAGGGCGACCGGAGTGGCCCGGCGCATCCGATGAGGCGCGTCGGGTGGGCGACTTCCCGAGGATGGCGTATCGCCGCGAGTTCGGACGTCACCCCGCCGCCCGCCTGCGTGATCCATATCGATGGGAAGTGACGTGCAGTGCCGCGATGGTCGACCGCCGTGCAGCCGCCCGGCACGGTGGTCGACGCGTTGAGCCTGTCGACCCGTGGCCTCCCGGCGACCGGTTCGGCCACCACAGGCGTGCTCGTACGGCCGAGACCGCACCCCCGCCGATCGGAGGGGCCCGGCCGACCGACCGGCGGGTGACCTCCTGAAGCCCGGCGGATGGTCGATCGCCCCCGCCTCGGCAAGGTTGTCCCGGTGACCGAGATCGAAAGCGCCGACACGGCGCCTGCCCAGCCCTTGACCGCGACCGACTCCGGCACGGCGACGAAACGCCCTTCGTCGACCGCACGGCTGGTCGGGGTGGACCTCGCCCGTGCCGTGGCCGTGTTCGGAATGTTCGCCGTGCACGTCGGCCCCTTCAACCCCTTCCCCACCTCCGGCGACGACGCCGGCACCTGGTTCGTCTGGCTGGCGAGCGGCCGGGCCTCGGCACTGTTCGCCACCCTCGCCGGATTCTCGCTGATGCTGATCGCCGGACGCCCGGAGCCGAAGACCGGACTGGCCGGCCGGCAGGCGAGGGCCAGGATCGTGATCCGGGCCCTGATCCTGCTCGTGGTGGGAACCGCGCTGGCGATGACCGACTTCGGCGGCGGCGTCATCATCAACTACTACGCGGTGTACTTCCTGCTGGCCCTGCCCTTGCTGCGGCTGCGGGCCAGGACGCTCGCGCTCATCGCGGTCGCGCTCGCGGTCGTGGCGCCGCAGGTGGCGTACTGCCTGCGGGCGCTGCTCAGCGAGTCGATGGTGCACTCCATCGACTCCTACGACCCGATCGCGCGCCTCTCCGGCGTGGGCGTGCTCGACTTCCTGCTCACCGGCTTCTACCCGGCGATCACCTGGATGACGTTCGTGGTCACCGGCATGGCGCTGGGCCGGCTCGATCTGTCCTCGGGCGCGGTGCGGCGGCGGCTGGCCGTGGTCGGGCCCGCGCTGATCGCGTTGGGATACGGCGTCTCGTGGCTGGCGCTCCGGTTGACCGGCGGCGTCACGGCGATCACGGCCGGGATGCCTGGCTTGAAGGACTTCGACGTCCTCAAGGACGCCTCTGCCATGCAGGATCCCGGCATGGCGGAGGGATCCTTCGACCTGCCGGTCGGCAGTGGGCTGTGGGGCCCCGACGCCTGGGGGCTGCTGGCGGCCGAGCCGCACAGTGGTTCCACGTTCGACCTCGTCGGCTGCCTGGGTGTCGCGGTCACCGTGATCCTGTGCCTGACGGTGGCCGTGGACCGGCTGCCGGCGCTGCGCCGACTGGCAGCACCGGTCATCGCCGTCGGAACCATGTCCCTGACCCTCTACGTGAGCCACATCCTGGTGATCGTCGCCCTGCCCGGCAAAGCGGTGACCCCACCGCAGTCCGCCTCCTTCGGGCTGCTGCTCTGCTTCGTCGTCGGAGCCACCCTGTTCGCGGCGATCTGGTCCCGCTTCTTCCACCGCGGACCGCTGGAGTACCTCCTGAACACCGCCACCAAACTGGCGAGCCGCGTCCGCTGAGCCTCGGGCGGGCACCACAGTGGGCCCCTGTACGGAAGCACGTTGGTCGTAGCGCCGGCCGGACGCCGCCGTGACAAGCGCTGTCCCTTGGCGACCGTCAGCCCGTGCTGCCGGGCCTGATCCGACGCAACGGCGCAGTGCGGGGCAGATACGCGAGCTGGGCGATCAAGACCAGAAGGCTGAAAAAGAACCACCAGCCGTCACCACCGGTATGCCCGACCACGGCACTCCACGCGAGGAAGACGGCAACGCGAACCCAGCTCTTCAAAGTCCATACCGGCTCGATCCGGATCACGATCCCTCCTCGGACTGGTTCGCAATGAGCAGAGGACCACAGAGGACCACCCCTTTCAACCTGTGATCCATGTCACATGCGAATCCTGTCAGCAATCGGGAGGCTGTCCCGCTCAAGTCACCGGGAACAAGCCAACCGACAGGAGCGAGACATGAAGCACCGCATCGTCGTCCTCGGCGCCGGCTACGCCGGGTCCTACGTGGCCGGGACCCTGGCCCGCCGGTTGTCTCCGGCGGACACCGAGATCACCGTGGTCAACGCCGATCCGGACTTCGTCCAGCGGCTGCGGCTGCACCAGCTCGCGGCCGGACGGGAGATCGACGCCCCCCAGCTCGCCGACGTCTTCGCGGGCACGGGGGTTCGGCTGCGCCTGGCCCGTGTCACCGCCGTCGACCCCGAGCGCCAGGTCGTCGCCGTGACCGACGGCGACGGCGACGGCGAGCTGGGCTACGACACGCTTGTCCACGCGCTCGGCAGCCACAGTGCCGACCACGGTATCCCGGGCGCGGCCGAGCACGGTTTCGACGTCGCCGGCCGGCCCTCGGCGTTGCGCCTGCGTGAGCGCCTGGACAGCCTGGGCAGGCAGGGCGAAAGCGGGCGTGTGCTGGTCGTCGGCGACGGGTTGACCGGCATCGAGACCGCCACTGAGATCGCCGAAAGGCGGCCCGGCCTGTCTGTGTCGTTGGTTGCCCGCGGCGAGCTGGGCGCCCCCCTCTCAGCAGGAGCCCGCAGCCACCTGCGTCGGGCTTGCGACCGGCTGGGCATCACCGTCCTGGAGCACACCGAGGTCGAAGCCGTCGAAGGGGCGCGGGTGCTCTGTGCCGACGGCACCGCCCTGGCGTCCGACGCAACCGTGTGGGCCGCCGGGTTCGCGGTCAGCCGCATCGCCGCCGCGGGCGGGCTGGAGGTCACCGAGAACGGTCGGATCGTCGTCGATCGCACCATGCGGTCCCTCTCGCACCCGAACGTCTACGCCGTCGGCGACAGCGCCTACGCCATCGGCGACAACGGCCGTCCGCTGCCGATGTCCTGCGCTTCGGCCGGTTACACCGGTATGCAGGCCACGGCGGCGATCGTGGGACGCCTGACCGGCCGCACGGTCCCGAACACCAAGCTGGAGTACCTGGGCAACCACATCAGCCTCGGGCGGCGGGACGCGATCCTGCAGATGGTCGACGACGAAGGGCAGGCAAAGCCGAAGTACGTGGGCGGCAGGAGGGCCGCGCGGATCAAGGCGGCCATCCTCAGGATGTCGCTGTGGGCCACCTCACACCCGACCTTCGGGCTGCCCAAGCGCAAGCACCGCCTGCCCGCCGCGCCGCAAGCGTCCGCCGACAAGGCGCCTCGCGTAGCCGCCTAGGGTGATCCGCGTGGACGACACCGCGACCGATCGCTTCGACACCAGCCGGTTCGAGGCCAGCCGGAACCGGCTGGCCTCACTGGCGTACCGGCTGCTGGGCTCCGCCGTCGATGCCGAGGACGCCGTGCAGGACGCCTTCCTGCACTGGCAGGCCGTCGACCGGCAGCGGATCAAGGTGCCGGAAGCATGGCTGACGAAGGTCGTCACCAACCTCTGTCTGGACCGCCTCCGCTCGGCGCAGGCCCGCCACGAACGCACCGCGGGCGCCTGGCTGCCCGAACCGCTCCTCGACGGCGACCCGATGCTCGGCCCGGCCGACACCTTCGAGCAGCGCGAATCGGTCTCCCTCGCCGTACTGACGCTCATGGAACGCCTGTCACCCGTCGAGCGGGCCGTCTACGTCCTGCGCGAAGCGTTCTCCCACACTCACGCCGAGATCGCCGAGATCCTCGACCTCACCGAGTCCGCAAGCCAGCAGCACCTCCACCGGGCCCGACGCCGCGTCACCGGTGCGCGCCGCGGCGAGGAGCAAGTCGATCCGGCATCCGCCCGCAGGATCGTCGAGGAGTTCCTCGCCGCCGCCTCCTCGGGCCGCACTGAACGGCTGGTCGCGCTGCTCACCGACGACGCCACCGCGATCTCCGACGGCGCCGGCCTGACCGAGAAGCTGCTGCGGTTCGACACCGCGCAGCGCGTCGCCGCCGTCGCACGGGCCGGCTTCAAGCCCACCCCCGCGAAACGGCGACTCGCCGGCGGCACGCCCGCCGTCCACTACGCGCTGGTCAACGGTGCCCCCGCCATTCTCTTCGTGATCGGCGACCAGGTCACCGGCGCCGTGACGTTCGACATCGCAGGAGGCAAGATCGCAACGGTGCGCGGCATCGCCGCTCCCGCCCGCCTCGTCCGCCTCACCGAAGACTGGAGGCAGCACGAACCGGACACGCCGCTCATCGCCCGGTGGTGAGTCCCTTGCCAACCGCCGTTCGGCGCGGCGCCCGCGTTTCATGTGCGGTCACCGACCCCCTGTACACAAGGTCCGGCGAGTGTCGGTATTCGACAAATGCAGTATGCGCCCACCGGGTGAGAAGTTCCGTGGTCCAGTGTCTGAAGCTGCCGGAGATCTTCCAATGGGCGAAGACGATCGGCGCACGCGGCGAGCGGTCGAAAGGGGGCCTCTCGGACGTGGAACCGGCCTGCTGTTCGAACCACTTACGTATGTACCGACTGATACCTATATTTGTCCCATGGCCACTCGAAGCACGAACTCGCTGGCGGGAGTTGTTTCGGCGACGGCAGACGGTGGTCGGCTGGTGTTCGTGCCGAGTCGTGTCCGGCAGTTCGGTGTCACGCTCGGCGGGAGCGTCCTCGTTCCGCTGTGGGTGGCGACCCCCCTGCTGCTGCCGGTACTGGTGATCGCCGTGCTCACGGAGTACAGGTTGCTATGGGCCATCGTCTGGGTCGGTCTCGGGTTGACAGCCCTGGCCGTGATCGGGCTCGCCCTGGCCTTGATGGTCACGGTGTCGGCCACGATGGTGCGGTGGATCGAGTTCCGTCCTCAGGGAAACGCGAAGCACCTCGTGATCGCGCGCTGCCTGCGTTCGTCGATCGTCCCTGCGGCTGATCTGCGACGCATTGTCGTAGTCGAAGGGCTCAAGCTGGGCCGACGAGAGTCGCTCCAGGTGGAGTTGCACACGCGTGGCGAAACGGTGCAGTGCGAGCCGGGATTTCAGGCCCCGATCTCCCAGGTGGACACAGAGGCATTGCTCACCTGGTTGACCAGCCAACTCGGTTCGGCTGGTGCAGCGGTGGAGTACCTGGCGAAGGTCGACCGGAACTTCGCATGCCCGGGTGAATGGTGGACGCGATCGCACCTGGCTGCCCTGTGGCACGTGCCCGTCGACGCGGTCGACGAGCTGGCTGTCCGCCACGGCGTCCGCAGCCACCGATACACGCCCCGGGCCATGGCGCTGTATTCACCGGCCACGACGGTGACGGTCTACGACCCGGGTCGGGCGTACGAGGTCTCGGAGGAACTCCGCGCGGAAGGCGACACGCTTCCGGAGGCCGACGCCACGCAAAAGGGACCGCGCTCGTGAACCGGCAGTCACCCCCCGGACCAGGTCGCCGCCGAACATCCCCGCATCCGCCAGGCGTGGATCGACGGCGGCTACTTGATTCGCATCGCGCTGGCGGACCTGACGGCCCGCCGCCTCACCAGCGAGAACATCGTCTCCTGGCGCGACCCGACACCTCAGAGCAAACAGCGGATCCCGGGATGAAACAACGCGAGAGAACGACGTCCACGTTCGGCAGGATCTGCAGCCGGTCGAGATAACCACCCCCCGGCGTCGTCGGTGTCAGGTCGTCGGGCTGCGATCATGCTCGGATGGCCCATGACATAGCCTTCTTCCTCGCTCCCGACGACGAGGCCGCCGCTGCGACACGGCTGCGGGGACCCGGCAAGGCCTTCCCGTCTGTGATCTGCCATTTCATTGAGCCGGACACTGCCATCGCCGAATGGGACATGTACTTCGAGGAGCCTTCGGCCGAGACCCCGCCGCTCGAGCGGCTCCTCGGGTGGACGTGGCCGGACTACGTCACCGCCCCCTTGAACGACGGCGTTGAGGTGTTCGCCCTGCCGAGACGGCTGACCCGGGCACTGGCCGGCGCGAGCCCCGCCGAACTCGAAGAGCTCGCAGGTCGCTGGACCACGCGGCTGCGGTCCGAGGACGGCGACGACATGACCGACGATGACCTGCTGGCCGTCCTGCAGGGTGTCGCCCGGCTTGCGGTGTCCGCGGTGAACGCGGGGGGCGGCCTCTACAGCTGGAGCTACTGACCGCCCACCCTCTCGAATGACCAGCCGGCTCACTCCCGTCCACGACAGGTGGTGGGCGGCGGCGAAGGCCGCCCATGGTGACGCGGCACAGAGCCGGCATGGCCGTCGAGGGTGACCGGAGGCCATCGCCGCAAGCGAGGCCGAAGGCCCCAGGTCGGGGCAGGCGGGCTCTCCTCCTGACCGGGCGGGCGGCCCCGGAAGTTCCCACACGCACGTGTCGGCGCACGCCTGAACGTGCTCAACCCGGTACTTGACGACACGTTCACCACGGGTTCTCGTCAGTTCGCGATGGACGGTCGGCAGCGTCAGACGGCCGGGCACTTCTCATGCCACCTTGATGACGACCTTGCCCGAGGTGTGACCGTTCTCGACGGTGGCGAGGGCGGCCGGGGCGTCGGAGAGCGGGTGGACCGCGGTGATCACGGGTTCGAGGAGTCCGTCGAGGGCCAGCCGGGCCGACCGCTCCAGGTTCTCGCGGTCGACGCGTCGCTCGACGAAACGCCCACCGAGATCGGGCACAGACATATCACCCACAGCGATGACGTTGCGGGGATCCTGGGCCAGTGGAGCGACCGTCCGCAGCGAGGTGCCGCCGGCCAGGTCGACGATCCCGTCGAAGCCGTCCGGAACCAGTTCGCGTGCCGCGGCGGCGACGTCCGCGGCGGTGTAGTCGATGAACCGCACACCGATGGCCTCGGCGCGCTCGCGTTTGGCGGTACTCCCGGTGCCGATCACACGCAGCTCGCGTCCGATGGCCAGCCGGGCGACGGCGAGGCCGACCCCGCCCCCGACTCCGTTGACCAGGACCGTGGCACCGGCCGGGAGCCCGAGCTGGTCGAGCACGTCCACTGCGGTCGTCCCGGCTACCGGCAGCGTTGCCGCCACGGTCGCGGACAGGCCTTCCGGGATGCGCGCGGTGTTCGGCGCGGACAGCACCGTCGTCTCGGCGTAGGTGCCGCCGCCGGTGAGTGCGAAACCGAAGACCGCGTCACCCACCTCGAGCCCGTTGACGTCCTCGCCCCAGGCGAGAACGGTTCCGGCTGCCTCCATGCCCAGCACGCGGGGAAACGGACGCCCACCGTCGAGCCCGGGGACCAGACCCGAACGCAGCATGTGGTCAAGGGGATTCACGCCGGCGACGTCGACCTGGATCAGCACCTCGCCGCGACCGGGGACGGGGTCGGGACGATCGTAGAACTCCTGCACCTCGGGCCCGCCATACCTGCCGAAACCCCACGCCTGCCCCATCCTCTGCCGCCTCTCGTATGACCGACCCGGTGATTCCGGGCGTAGTCGCCATCCTCACCTCTGACATTGATGTGAGGGGCAAGCGGCTGAGATGCAGATCACAACATCAGGCCGACCGCGCCACCGGCTCCAGGGCCGTGGACAGCTCCGCCCGGTGTCGGCTGTTGGCCCCGATCAGCACGTCGAGTGCATCCCGGGTCTCGATCAGGTGCGCGATGTCGGCGTCGATCCGGTCGCGCTCGCGCATCATCGCCGTGAACGTCTCCTCGGCGACGCCCAGGTCACCTGGGACGTCCACACACGGCAGCACAGTCGCGATCACCCTGCTGGACATACCCGCGTCGAACAGCTGTCGGATGAGTGACACGCGCTGGACCGCAGCATCGGAATAGTGACGCTGCCCCGCGTCGGAGCGTGAACTGGCCAGCAGGCCCTGCTCTTCGTAGTACCGCAGTGAGCGCGGACTCACGCCCGTGCGCTTGGACAACTCGCCTATCCGCATCCCTGAGAGCCTACGCCCGCGTGTTCCACGTTCAGACCGCCGGCGTGTCATAGACGCCCGCGGACGCCTCCACGGCCGCAGGGTTGTGACCCCCGGTCCCCGACTGAGGATGTTCGTCCATACACGCCTGAGCACCGTCCTCGGTACGGCGACAGCACGTCACCCCTCGCGCTGCGGCAGCTCTGGCGGGCTGCCGCAGCGGCCAGGCGACGTCAAACTGCGTTGCTGCTGTGCGCTTGGTCCGTGGCGGGTCGGGAGAGAACTTCCGCCCGCCACGGACCCGTTGGTCAGGAACGCCCGCCCCTGCACCGGTGATCGCCTGCGGTCGTGTCGACCGGCGGCCCCGCGTGACGAAGGGGGCGGGCAGGAACTTGAGCTCGTCGAGCCGGGCTCGTCGCGGTGCAGGTCAGGTCAGGTCAGGTCAGACCCATGAACTGCAGGGCCAGCGGTTGCATGCCACTCTGCGGCAGGTTGTGGCCGACTCCCTGAACGCTGATCGCCTCGACGGGGGCGGTGGTCGCGGTGCCGCCATAACGGGTGCGGGTCCAGGCCGGCTTGGGGTGATCGGTGAGGACGGGCGTCTGGTTCACACCGAGAACATTGGTCCACTGCTTGATCTCTTCACCGAACTCGACGTAGCTCAATGTGGTGTCCTGCGTGCCGTGCCACACCTGCATGCGCGGGCGGGACCCGGTGTAACCGGGATAGGCGGCGCGCACGAGATTGCCCCACTGCTGGGGCGTCTTGGTGATCCTCCCGCCGGAGCAGTCGCTGTTCCACTCCGAGCCGTTCGTGGTGGCGAAGCAGCCGAACGGCACGCCGGAGAACGCCGCGCCCGCCTTGAACACGTCGGGGTAGTCCCCGAGCAGCACGTTCGTCATCATCGCTCCGGAGGAGAAGCCGGTGGCGTAGACGCGGTTCGGGTCCGCGCCCCGGTGCTGCTGCTCCCACCGCACCATCGACACGATTCCCGCCGGGTCACTGCTGCCGTTGTGGGTCAGGGCGCGCGGTGACGACACGTCGAAGCACTTGCTGCTGCGGGTGACCGACGGGTACACGACGATGAACCCGTACCGGTTGGCCAGCGAGGCGAACTCACTGCCCGAGTACATGGCCGGTCCGGAGCCTCCGCAGTAGTGGTTGGCGACCAGGATCGCCGGGTGGGCACCGGCGTTCGGCGGCACGTACTCGTACATCTTCAGATTGGACGGGTTGTAGCCGAAGCCGGTGACTTCGGTCAGTGCCGCCGCTGCCGGCGTCGCCGCGGCGGCCGCTGCCGGTGCGGTGCCGGTGAGCGCGCCGACGCCGAGCGCAGCGGCCGCACCGGTCGCCAGCAGCGCGCGCTGAAGGTGGCGTAACCGTGACTGGAGGGACATGAACGAGCTCCTTGGATGGGGGGTCTGTCTCACCCGGAACGAGGGGATGACGTGCCTCAGAACTGTGTGAAGAACTTCCAGACCTCGGCCGGCACCCAGGTCCTGGAGCCGCTGTCACCGCCGGCGCCGTCCTGTGGTGCGGCGATGTGGCCCTCGTCGAACGCGGCCCACTTCACGGGGTGTCCGGCGGAGCATCCGGAGTAGGCGGTGACCCGGTGGGTCCGGCTGCCCTGCGCGGGCTCGGGCGGGTTCTGGGCGGCGCAGCCGTTGTTGCGGACGAACCGGTCGCGCAGGCCGCGTCCGCCGGAGACGCCCAGGACGTTGTCGCGGATGCCGTGGATGCCTAGGTAGGCGATGGGCTGGGAGCCGCCGCTGCAGCCGCTGAGCTGTCCCCCGGACTGGACCGCGACCGCGCGGAACACAGTCGCCCGGGTGCACGCGAGCGCGTAGCTCATGGCGGCCCCGTAACTGAAGCCGACGGAGAACAGCCGGGTGGTGTCGACGCACAGCGCGCCCTCGACCTGGTTGATCACGGCGTCGGTGAAGGCCACGTCCTCGCCGCCGGAGTTGGCCCAGCCGTTGTTGAGGCCCTGGGGTGCGACGAAGACGGCGCTGTTGTTCGCCAGCCGCTGCAGTCCGTAGTAGGCCCACGTGCCGTTCTCGACCGTACGGCCCGTGGCCACGTCGGTGGCGGAGCCGCCCAGCCAGTGGAAGCCGAAGACCAGCCGGTAGGCGTGGTTCCTGTCGTAGTTGTCCGGCACCTTCAGGATGTAGCTGCGGCTCTTGCCGTTGACCTGCAGGGTGTGGGTGCCGTTCGTCAGCCCCGGGGCCCTGCCGCACCCGGCGGTCGCCGTGGCGGAGTGGGCGGCCGTCAGGGACGTGTGCTGCTCACCCGCACCCCCGACCCCGCGCAGTGCCGCGCCGCCGGTGGCCATGGCCAGGGCGAGAAGGGCCGCGACCAGGGCGGGCCATAACTTCGGTTTGGGCATCTACCACTCCTTCGTCCGTCCAACGTGGTGTGAGGCTGGAGGTGTTCGTCGTCCCCTGCTCAGCGGTATCCGGCCGCGGCGATGTCGGCCTGCACGGCGTTCTCCGTGGCGTCGGAGGGGTAACCGGCGACGATGGCCCCCTCGTAGAACGTGCCGACGCTGAGGTTGGTGTTGCCGTTGCAGCAGTCCCCGCCGCTGCCGAGGATGATCGCTCCCTGCTTCTTCATCGGGCTGTACCCGCGTGGCAGGGAGCCGTCGTAGAGCGTGGTCAGGCTGCCCGATCCGGCGCTGCCGCCCTTGATCGCGAACCGTGAGGTCCCGTTGTTCTTCAGGGTCGCGGTGACGAACTTGTCGGTGAAGGCGCGCTGCTTGGGGTTCCAGGAGGTGCTGCCGCCGGGGAAGAGGCCGTATTCCAGGTCTGCCTGGACCCAGGGCCCGGATCCGGAGCAGCCGCCGAACCAGCATGACGTGCTGAAGTTGATCGCGTCCATCGCACCCGGCCCGTCGGCCTTCCGGGTGGTCTCGCTGTTGCCGTAGTCGAAGCAGCAGCCGCTGTTGACGTGCGTGCCGCTGGTGACCATGTACATCCCTTCGGGGGCGCTGCCGGTGGGCACGCCCGTCAGGTGGCCGTCACGCCAGTAGCTGTTCTTTGCGTTGATGTAGAGGGAGTAGGCCTTCCTGCCTCCGACCGTGAGCGATTCACTCGTGGCCTTCGCCGCGGTGTCGGACCCTCCGACGCCGCCCGGCCCCTGGTAGCCGAGGTGGTTGCCGTGACCCGACTGGTCGTACACCCAGGTGATGACGCAACTCGTGCCCGCGCAGAAGGAGTCCTGGATCGCGGCGTTCGCCACACCGCCGGCAGCCACGACCCCGATGTCCCTGGTCGCGTTGTCCGAGGAGCGCCTGACCTGGTAGAGCCTGCCGTTGTACGAGGCGTACAGGGCGCGCACGGTGCTGTGCGCCGCGACGCAGGATGTCCCGCCGGCGGCGTAGAGGTCACAGGGACGCGAGGCAGCCGCCGACGACGCCGGGCCCGGCGAGATCAGGGCGGCGAGCAGTGCGACCAGAAGAGTCGCCACTGACGCGGCTGCCTTGGCCGCCGAACGACGTACGTGGAGTGTGCCGGTCGGTGGGGGAACGTCGGTGTACCGCACGAACGAGCGTCGCCGTGGAGGGACCGAAGGCATGCCGAACTCCAAGACTGGTCAACGGCCTTGCCCGCACGTCAGGAGACACCGGTCGTGCTCGCCGGCGGGAAGCAAGGGCCTTACCGGTACGGACCGTACGGGTGCGGTGGGGGAGCCGTCGCTTGCGTTGCCGCGCGAGAGCCGGAGCGCTGGGCGCTCCGAGCTCTTACCGCACGTTCGATATTTCGAGCTTGGGTCGTCAATTCGACTCTCTGGATGATAGACATCCCATCGCAGTCGTCAATGCCTGTCGCGTTTTTTCCGTGCGAGCACGGCCACCGACACCCGCAGGACGGCGATACCACCGCCTCCCCCTTGTGGATGCGCCACAAGTGCAGGGGCTCCGACCGACGCGACCCGAGAGAACCGGTTCGCCCCTTTCGCACACATCACCTGGTCGCCAGGCGATGACGGGCCCACCTCAAGACATGTGATGATTTACCGCCGCGCAACAGCATCAACCCGGCATACGTGCACGGGCACCGGTAGCCGCAGCTGCGCTGCGCGAACCGCCCGGAAGCCGACGAGCGGCCATTGCTTCGCGCCCCGCCCCGGCCCCGCCCCCAGACCGCCGGCCGGCCGCAAACCGGCATGCTCGGCTGTCGGCGTCAATGAGAGGCAGAGGGCTGTCGTCGTCAGCCGTCGATAGCTCAGGCCGTCGATTGCTCAGGCCGTCGTGTCCTCAGACCGTCGTGTCCTCAGGCCGTCATGTCCGCAGGCGGGCTGCTGGTCAGGCCGGGCCGGTGCGATCGGTGCGGACGCGCTGGGCGACGTCGCGCAGTTTGACGTTGTGGTGCTGGGAGATGCGGCGCAGCACGTCGAAAGCGTCTTCCTCGCTGAGCTTGTGGCGCTCTCTGAGGATGCCGATGGCTTCGCCGATGGCGTGCCGGGTTTCCATGGCGTGCTCGAGCTGGTCGATGGTACGGGCACTGTCCAGGGCGACGGCGGCGTGCGAGGCGAGCAGCCAGCCCGCGGTCTCTATGTCCTTGCTGAAGGCGCCGGGGCGGCGTCCGTACAGGTTCAGCGCGCCGAAGTCGTCGTTGTCGGTGTAGAGCAGGACCCCGGTCATGCTGCCCACGCCCAGGCTGCGGGCCGCCGCGGCGTAGCGCTGCCAGGCCGGCTGCGGCTCGTTCATGTCGGCGATCCGGTAGAGGCGCTCGCCGTCCTTGCGGCGCGCGAGGTCGAAACAGGGTCCCTCGCCGTACTCGGCTTGCAGGCGGTCGGACTCGTGGACCATGTCTCCGCAGGCGGCCAGGGTCACCGCACGGCCCTTGCGCACCGCGAGGATCCCCGCCGCGTCGCAGCCCTCGACCAGCCTGACCGCCGACGTCGCGATCTCGTCCAGCGTCGCCTGTACCGATTCCTGGGCCAACAGATCGCGCGCCAGCAGCGCCATCTGCTCCGCGTACTCCCGCCACTGCACCGTCATCACCCACCCACCCGCCTCGATCAGTGATCGAGCCACAGTACCCCCACCCTCATCGCCCCGGCGAAGACCGCCGTGCTCTGACCGCACAGGTTCGCCGAGGTGGACGATCAAGGCCCTCACAGCGGGCGGTGGCGTGCCGATCGGATGTCCTGCCGGGAAAGGCCCTGATGCGGGAGCTCGTCGGCCCCTTCCCCAGGTGGCACAGCCGCTGTCGGCGCGGCCCGGCCGGACCCGTCAGGCACTCCCCTCGCTCACTGGTCCTCCCGTCCTCGGACCTGTTCCACGTTCGACCGGTGAGGGCCGAAGAGCCAGTCCGCATGCGGCCCGAGACGCGCGTCGTGGGGTTCCTCTCCTCGACGCAGTGCGTCGATGTAGGCACGATCTGCGGCTAGCCTGGCCGCCACCTCGGGCCCCTCGGCGATGGTGCCGTGGCCGGGAACGACGACGTCGACCTGCCTGGCGGCCCCGTCCAGCAGGTCCAGTGCCCTCGTGTAGGCGCACGCCTGATCGTCCTGACGAGGGTCGAGGAGCGGGATCAGGACGTCGGAGAGCATGTCGCCGGCGAGCAGGACACCGCGGTCCGCGAGGAGCAGCGCGGCGTGGCCGACAGCGTGCGCCTGATGCTCGATGATCTCGCCCGGCACCGGTCCCCCGTCTGCGGGCAATGGGGTGAGGAGCCCGATCAGCTCGAGGGGGATGCCCGACGCGTTCTGTGCCGCCATCGTCTGCGCTCGCTCGCGCGCTTCACCGGCCAGGTGAACGGCGGCGGGCGTGGCGAAGCGCGGCACGTCGCCGAACCGGGGGTGCCAGAGCAGGTGGTCCCAGTGGGGATGGGTGCAGAATCCGGCGACCACCGGCACGCCGAGCCGGTCCACCTCGTCGGCGAGCTGGTCCAGCTCGGAGCCCTCGATGCCGGGATCGACCACAAGCAGCCCCTGCTCCCCGCGCACCACGATGGAATTGCTCCAGACCCATTCGCTCTGGCGCACCCAGACACCGTCTGCCACCTCGTTCAGTCTGCCCATCTCGACTCCACCCATCTCGACTCCCATCGGTCGGTCACGGTGATGTGACCGCGATCCGCGCCAGGATTCATCGCTTTTCCGTGACTGTTCAGGGAAAGGAACGTCGCCGCGGCGGCCTCCCGGAGATGGGTCGACGCGTGGGCATCGAGCTCACGTGGGACAGACGGACAGCCGAAGGTGCGGGATCGGGGGGCGGAGATCGCCCGGGAGGCCGGGTGGCTGTAGGCCACCGATGAGTTTCCGGCGTACCTGCCGTCAACACGTCGACGAAGGGAGCGCACCATGCGCAAGATCATTGTCTGCACGTTCCTGACCCTGGACGGCGTCATGCAGGCGCCGGGAGGTCCGGACGAGGACGCCGAGAGCGGCTTCGAGCACGGCGGCTGGCAGAAGCCGGTGGCCGACGAGGAGGTCGGCGCGGCCATCGCCGGTTGGTACGAGGACTCCGACGCGATGCTGCTCGGCCGCAAGACGTACGACATCTTCGCGTCGTACTGGCCGACCGCCGATCCCGCCAACCCGTTCACCCACCGGATGAACAGCATGCACAAGTACGTGGCGTCCCGGACCCTGACGTCCGTCGAGTGGCAGAACTCCACGCTGCTTCAGGGCGACACCGTCGAGGCCGTACGTCAGCTCAAGGCGTCGGACGGCGGCAATCTCAACGTCGTCGGCAGCGGCGACCTCGCCCAGACCCTCATGCGGCACGACCTCGTCGACGAGTACCGGCTGACCATCCATCCGGTGATCATCGGCACCGGCAAGCGGCTGTTCGCCGACGGAGCGATCCCCAGTGCGCTGGAGCCGGTCAGCGTGACGACGACCAAGGGCGGCACCGTCGTCGGCGTCTACCGGCCGAACGGCAAACCCACGTACGACAGCTACTGATCAAGGGCTGTGACGGCGTCTACCGGTCCAGGGCTGTCTCAGTGCGCGTCGGCCGGATGGGGCGCGCGGCCGCTGGGGCAGCGTCCGCAGTGTCGGTCGTCGTGTGGTCCCAGTGGCCTATCAGGTCGCGGTGGAGGGCGCCGTCGGCCATCAGGCGATCATTCGTGCCCAGGTGGTGGCGGGGGCCGTCCAGCACGAGGACGCGGTCGGCACGCAGGGCGGAGCTGCTCCGGTGGGCGCAGACGATCAGGGTGGCCGGCCGGGCGGCGAAAGCGTGTTCGACCACGGCCTCGGTGGCCGGGTCGAGAAGGCAGGTGGCCTCGTCCAGCAGGAGCAGCCGGGCGGGGTCGTACTTGGCGTTGGCGAGGTACCAGGTCTCCAGACCGGCCGTACGCCGACGGGACGCAAGGTCAACCACTCGCCGACCTTCTCGCGCTTCCACCTTTCGGGGAGTGGTTCCGCGGCGCGCTGCTGCCGCCCGCCACGGACGCACGGCGTCGATGACCGAGCGATGAGTGTTCACGGAACAGGCCGCCGCATCATTGTCCGGCCGGGCCGTGGGCCGCCCTGTTCGTGGTGCGGCGGGCCGGCGCTCCAGTACTGGAGATCGTTTGAGGCAGGCGACCGAGGGCTCCCGGGTCTCGCCCCCGTGCCGCTCCAGTGCGCGGCGGGATGCCGCCGAACGGCGCAGGCGAACGGTCGCGCGAGGAACGCTTCGCAAGAACTCGAGCGCCGCTGTCGATCCAGCCACGTCCCGTTCGACATTCTGATGTAGGACGCATCGCCCGTACGGGGAGGCGACAGAACATGATGAGGGAGCACGTGGAACAGCTGCTGCGAGTGCAGAACTTCACCGTCTCGAGCGACGGTATCGCCGCCGGCGAGGACCAGAGCCTGGAACGGCCCTTCGGCCACGACATCGATCCGGGAAAGCTCTTCGCCTGGGCCGGGGCCACGGCGAGCTGGCCAAACCGCACCGAGCCCGGGGGAAGCCGGGGCCTCGACGACTACTTCACCCGCGACTTCAGCCACAACATCGGTGCCGAGATCATGGGCCGCAACAAGTTCGGACCCCAGCGCGGCGAGTGGCGCGACCACGAATGGCGCGGCTGGTGGGGTGACGAGCCGCCCTTCCACACTCCGGTGTTCGTCCTGACCCACCACAAGCGTCCCTCGTTCACGCTCTCCGACACCACGTTTCATTTCGTGGACGGCGACCCGGCCACCGTTCTCACGCAGGCACGGGAGGCCGCGCACGGCAAGGACGTCCGGCTCGGCGGCGGCGTGACCACCATCCGGGAGTTCCTGGACGCCGACCTCGTCGACACCCTGCACGTGGTCGTCTCACCGGTGAGGCTCGGATCGGGCCTGCATCTGTGGGACTCGCCGGAAGACCTGCTGGACCGGTTCCACATGGAGGTCGTGCCCAGCCAGAGTGGCGTGACGCACCACCTCTTCTGGCGCAGATGACACGGGAAACGGCACGGTGACCTCGGCACGGTCGACGCGAGCGTGTTCGTAGGCAGACGCTGTGGTGGGCGCTTCACCTGCTGGCCTCGCAACAGGGCCTCCGGTCTTGGGCTCAGACCGGCACCCGGTGGGTGCACCTGGCACCTTCCGCGGCGGACTGACCACGAAGATCCATCTCGCTGCCGACGAGGTGTACTCCTCCCCCGCGATCCGCGAACACCTGCGCGAGCGCGGCATCCGGGGAGTGATGCCATGAGGCCACAACCGGGCGGGGGCGGGAGTCGTGTCAGCGGACGACGTCGAACACGTTCTTCTGCAGGCCGTTGGCGTACGCCTCGTGCTCGACCAGCTTCAGCTTCTGGGCGTCCTTGTCCGTGGCGCTGAACAGGCGCTTGCCCGCGCCGAGCAGGAGCGGGAAGACGAGCAGGTGGTAGCGGTCGATCAGGCCGGCGTCCGAGAGACCGTGGTTCACGGCGGCGCTGCCGTGGACGATGATCGGGCCGCCCTCGGTCTCCTTCAGGGCGGCGACCTCGTCGAGTGAGCGCAGGATCGTCGTCTCGCCCCAGTTCGTCACCAGGTCGTCCTCGGTGAGGGTGGTGGACAGGACGTACTTCGGCATCGACTTGTAGTCGGCGAAGTCCGCCATCTCCGGCCACACCGGGCTGAACGCCTCGTAGCTGGTCCGGCCCATCAGCATCGCCGTTGCTTCCTTCTGCTCGCGGCCCTTGATCTCGAACGCCTCGGGGACAAATTCGATGTCCTTGAAGGTCCAGCCGGAGTTTCGGTAGCCGGGCTCGCCGCCCGGGGCCTCCACGACGCCGTCGAGCGAGATGAAGGCAGTGCTGATCAAGGTGCGCATCTTTGGTCCTCGGGGTCTCGTATCCGGTTCTCGGCGGTCACATCGGTGGACGCTTCGGCCACGGTGGTGGCTGTGGCGCATCAACCATGATCTATGACTGCTGATCATGAAGGAACTCATCGGTCCGCGCCCGGTGTGTTCCGGCGGTAGGGCCGTGAGCCACCCTGGCTGCGGCACCTGCCGGCAGTGCAACAGCGACTTGCGGTGAAGGCCCCACCGCGTGATGCGGGACTGTGACGCAGCCGGCCTCAGTGATCTGAACGAAACGGCCCAGCTCAAAGACCTGGCAAGCGGAGGACCGGTCCGACTCCACCGTGTGCGCCACGCGGGAAGAGTGGACGAAAAGTCGATCAGAGCGGCGCTTGTATTCGGAATGGGTTCACGCTTCACACACGTCGCCGGCAGCGCGCACTGCCCGGTGGCAGGACGGGGTGTCGGACCGGGCCGGCAGCGCGGTGGCCGATTCGCTCCCCGGGTGCGCCCCGCCGATCGGAGGAGCGGCGCCCACCCGATCAGTCGGCATCCGTGCGCCCCGCCGTCCCGGCTCCCCGTACGTCTCGGGGCCGGCGGAGATGCTGAGCCCTCCTGGGAACAACCGTTCCTCAGGGCGAACGGTCATCGGAGGCGACCATGCCACAACTGACGCCAGTCGACCACAAGGTGAAGCACAAGTCGACCATCCCGGCGAACTCAGGCGAGGAGATCGAACTCTTCGTCCGGGAATACAAGAAGGCCACCGGGCCCGCCGGCACGCCCAAGCCGGTCCTCATGCTCCATGGCAGGAGCGTTCCGGCCCTTCCCGGCTTCGACCTCGTGCTCCCTCCCAAAGGCAGCTCCCCCAACCCGGACACCAGCTACAGCTGGGCGCAGTTCCTGGCGGGCAAGGGCTACGACGTCTACATCATGGACCTCCAGGGATCCGGGCTCTCGCCCCGCCCGAAGATGGAGGACCCCTGCAACGCAAACCCCGCACAGCGGGGGTTGCTGGAAACCAATCCCGGCACCGGGACCTGCTCCCCGACGGCGCCCTACCCGCACCAACTGGGCAACTCCCAGAGCGAATGGGACGAACTGGCCACCGTCGTCAAGTTCATCAGGGGCCGGTGCAACAACGAGAAGGTCGCCTTCATCGGCTGGTCCGCGGCCTCGTTCGTCATGGGCCCGTACGCGCTGCAGCATCCCGGGGACGTGGCGGGCATGTTCCTGCTCGCGCCCATCTTTCCCCCGGCCGGCCGCTGGTCGACACACCCCGAGGCGCCCTTCGCCCCGCCTCCCGGGACGGGGCTGCCGACCCAGCCCGAGTCCAAGCCGCCCGCGGTCTTCGGCTTTCCGATGAACCTGACCAGCAAGGGGAGCCTGCAGGCCACCGTCAGCGACAAGGACCTCGCCAACCACGTGTGGCAGACCATCATGGACTGCGACAGCCTCGGCCAGAAGTGGGGCGGCACCACCGCAGGGGCACCTGAAGGCGTCATGCGGTGGCGCAACTCCTTCTGGTGGGGCTGGAACACGAGCACGGTGCCGTACGGCTCCACGCTCGGCACCGCTGTGCCGGTGTGCATCGTCTACGGAGACCGGGACACCACGGCCAATACGGCGGTGGAGTTGGGACCGGTGCTGCACTTCTCCGTTCCGGACCTCTACCAGGCGATTCCGGGCGCCGACAAACTGATGATCCGGGTCGAGGGCTGGGACCACCAACCGGTCTGGGAACGCCGGCCCAACCAGATGCTGCAGCAGATGTCCTGGAAATGGCTCGACGACAAGAAGGTGTACGGCGTCGAGAGCGGAAGCTGGGTCATGGACGCGGACGGTGTGGTCAGCGAACTGGAATGAAGCCCTTGGGCCACTGCGACACGCAGGGACGAGGCGGGGCGGGGCCGCGGAGCGATGAGTGCGGCCCGGCACCGGCGGCCGGGACCGAAGTGATCACCGCCGCGCTGCGGGTCGAGGCCGGCGCCGACACCGGCCTCGATCCCTCATGGCAGCCTCTGTCGCAAGGCCCAGCCGACGAACCGGTCGCCGTCCGTGAACTCATGCGAAGAGGGGACGTCGCGGCCCCGCAAGGCCGATCCACCGGCCGACTGCGCCGCCCGCGGGGCAGTCGACTCGGGTGTTCTTGAAGCCTCAGTGCTGGATCAGACCGCCGACCGGGACGGCGGCGACGTGGCCGGTCGCCGGAAGCGTCTGAGCCAGGGCAAGGCCGATGTCGACCAGCGATGACCGGCGCGGGCCAGCGACATCGGGAATCGGGGTCCAGGCCGATTCAGCGACCTCTCCGTCCGGCTCCGGCCGCAGCCGGCCTCCCGTGATGCGAACCTGATGGAAGACGCGACATTCTGATGCTCGGGTCCGCCGGGGACGCGTTCGGCCGCGGGAGTCACCCGGGAGTCCACACCCGACAGGCGCTCGACCACCGCGTCGCAGCCGGTCTCCTCCGCGACCCCCCGGATCACCGCGCCGAACGGATCCTCCGCATGCTCGACCCTGCCACCAGGAAGGGTCCAGGTGCTCTCGCCCTTCGGCGACACGTGACGGGCGAGCAGTAACCGCCCACCCTCGAGGCACACGGCGTAGGCCGCCAGCCGGAAACTCATTCCCCGCACCTCCCACCGGACCGTATCCCGACGTCCAAGGTCCATGCCCGTTATGGAGCGAGAAGGCATGCGCGGCGGCCGGCCGGGCGCACGCCGGTCGGCCACGCCCCGGCCTCCGGTGCTCCTGCGCCACCCACCGCGTCGGAGCGCACGGGAACTGAAGTGGCTCCAGGTGGGGTCGAGACCGAAATGATCTTCCAGCTCGTGCACGGGAAAGTCACCGGACTCAGTCCGGCAGACACCGGGAAGGAGCCGCTCGAGCAGAGGAGCGAACATGCAGTCGTACTCGTCCTGCGCGTCGTCAACGACGCAGTTCCCCCGGGAGGGAGGCCCCCGCTCCGGAGGCGTGACGGCTTCCGGACGGCGGGGGCCCGAGGGATGGAGCCGGATGTCAGGGCGCTTGCGTCGAGATCTCGAACGGCGCGGCCTGCGGGGCCGATTCGGTGCCGTCGGCGGCCACGGCGGTGACGACGTAGTAGTAGTACGCCGGAGTCAGACCGGGGTCCGTGTACGCCACTGCCGTCACGCCCGAGGCGATGCGGTGCTCAGCGGTGAAGACGTCGGAGCCGGACGTGGACCGGTAGACGTTGTACGAGACGGTGGCATCCTGGTCGCACGCGCCGACCTCCCAGCTGAGCTGGACGAAGTCCGCGCCCCTGCCGCCCCCGGTGATCCGGGGAGTGGCCGGTGCGGTCATGACCGGGCAGGGCACGGTGACCTCGGCCATGGGTGAGAAGTCGGACCACATGCTGTGCGTGCTGACGGCGCGCACCACGTAGTGCCACGTCCTGCCGGCGGGCACGTTCTCGTTCGTGAACGTCGTGCCGGTGATGAGCGAGGAGACCGAGTAGGCCGACGCGGGGTCCGAAGCGGTCGTGCGGTAGACGTAGTAGCCGGCCACATCGGTTGACGTGCTCGCGGTCCACGCCACCGTGACGTTGCCGCTCTCGGCCGTCGCGGTGACCGAGGCGGGCGCGACCGGCTTCTCGTGGACCGGCAGGCGCTTGCCGTAGACGGTGCCATAACCGGGCTGGGGCATGGGCGAGACATTGCCGGCGGCGTCGACGGCGCGGACGGTGTAGCCGAACTGCACGTCGGCCGGGCCTTCGGCGTCCAGGTACTTGACGTCCCGCACCACGGCGATCTGCTCCCACGCGCCGAACATCGGCTTGCGCATGACGAGATAGTGATCCGTGTCGTCGGTGTTGGCGGTCCAGACGATGTGCACGCCGTCGGTACCGTTCCACGAACTGAGGCCGTACGGCATGTGCGGCGGTGTGACGTCTCCGCTGCGGGTGGCCGAGGCCGTCATCGACGGGTTCGACTCCGTGCCGTGCGTCGTGACCGTCCGGATCTGGTAGTAACGCACCTGACCGACAGGCGCCGTGAAGTCGTCGTAGGCGGGTCCGCTGACCGGCGTTCCGGTCAGCCGGGTCCACGGGCCGGCAGCCGACTCGGCGGCGTAGACGTGGAACCGGTGGGACTCGTCACCGGAGTACCGCCAGCCGACGGTGTTGCGGTCGACCCAGCCGTTGGCGGAGACCTGTGTCGGCGGCAGAGGCTTGAGCTCGGTCGCGTCGAGCTGGATGGGCGCAGAGTACGGGGAGTTGTTGCCTGCGCTGTCTGCGGCTCGCACGCGGTAGTAATAGGTCGTGCCCACGGCGGCGTTGGGGTCGGTCAAGGAGTTGCTCTGAGTGGGCGTGGAGACGGAGGAGAACGGCCCCTCGAGTGTGAGGGACCGCTGCACCTCATAGGAGCTCGCCCCGCTCACCGCAGACCAGGAGAGCCGAGCGCCGAACCCGTCGTGCGTGGCCGTGAGTCCGGTGGGGGCGGCTGGGGCTGTTCTGTCGGCGCTGACGATGCGCGTCAGGGAGGACAGCGGGGAGAGGTTGCCGGAACGGTCCACGGCACGCAGGGCGTACTCGTGGGTGGCGCCGGTGGCCGGGGGTGTGTCGGTGAAGGTGCTGCCGGTGATCGGGGTGCTGTCGAGAGGGCTCCAGACGCCGGTGCTCCCTGTGCGGCGGTAGAGGCGGTAACCGGCCAGATCCAGCTCGTAGTTGCGGGACCAGGCCAGGGTCGTCTTCAGAGTGGATGCCGAGTAGGTGGCCTTCAGGCCGACCGGGGCCAGGGGGGCGGTCTTGTCGTAGGCGGCGCCGATGACGGGCTTGTATGCGAAGGCGACGTTGGCAGTGCCGGTGAAGGCGGCGAAGTCCACGCGCAGGGTGTGTGCACCGCGCGGGATGGTGACGCGGAGGGTCTTCTTCTGGGTGGCGTTGACGTTGCGCCACAGATCGATCTTGCGGGAGCCGTCGAGGTAGACGCGGGCGCCGTCCTGGACGGCGACGGTGAGGTCGAAGGGGCCGCCGGAGCCGAAGTTGCGGGTGGTGCTCCAGCGGACGCCGAAGTTGTCCCGCGGCAGGGTGACGCCTGCGGGGTCGCCGAGGCCGTAGTTCTCGGCGATGGAGGCATCGCAGACGGTGGCCTTCGGGGTGCCGGTGAGTGTGGTGTTGGCGTAGTACTGGGCCTTCCACACTCCGGCCGAGCAGGTCACGGCCGCCTGCGCGGTCGCGGGGAAGGCGAGTCCGGTCAGGGCGGTCGCCAGAGAGAGCACGGCTGCACCGGCGGTACGGCGCGCCACGTTCAGGGATGTGCGCATCTGCTGACGGTCACACTTTCGATCGGAAATAGGGAGAAGGCGCGTACGCCGTCTCGATCGTGCCATTCGCAAGATCGCTCGCGAAAGGGGGATCGTGCGGAATCATGTCAACCACTTCTCGGTTGCCGCGGGCCAGGCGGCAGACGGCGTGTCATATACGCTCAGGCAGCTCAAGCCGCCAGAAGGTCACCGCCGCCCGCGGTCCTGGGGCATGACGGCCTGCTGGGCCGAGCTTCCCAGCCCCGTTCCACGGGGCCGCCTGAAAGCCGCCGATTCTCATTGCCGGCCCGTGTCCGGAGCGTCGTCCGTCATTCGTGCCGATCCTGCAAAGAATCGCCCGGTTCCTTCGACGAACCTGGTTTGCGGGCCGCACGCGCAGCGAGACTCAGCCACACGCGGCGGCCTGCCCGGGGAGTGTGTCGGCCGTCGAACCTCAATGGCCCGCCATCGTTCGAGGAGTCCAGATGCGTCTGCGCAACCGCGCTGTAGCCGCCGTGTTCATGTGCACCGCGGCCTGTACCGCCCTCGCCCCCCAGGCCGTGGCCGCCCCGATGCCTTGGGAGACCAGCAAGACCCCCACGACCACCACTTACCAGGTCCCCTCCGCAGCGGTCCGCCACAGCGGCACGGTCACAGTGCTGTGCGTCGGCGGCTGCTACCAGTAGGGGGCTGCCCGGACATGGATGTGGAGCGCGACGATGTCCTTCGACTGAACGAGGTGGTCACGCACCCCGGCCGCCAGGCACAAACGCTCACCTCGTAGCCTCCGGGCATGACTGATGACCCGTTCCGGTGCCGCTGCGTCCTTTGCCATGACTACGGTGACCGGGACGAAGCGGACCGTGCGGATCTGAGGATGATCGAGAATGTGAAGCAGCACGGATGGCACGTCATGTTGGTTCCCGAAGATGAGATCGGTCCTGGATTCGCCTACACGATCGGCCTCGCGCACACCCACGGCGGACCTGAACTGGCCATGTTCGGACTTGATGTTCACACCATGCATCGCATGCTCAACAGGCTCGGGGCGAAGTCCGCCGTGGACGGGGAACTGGCGGACGGCCAGAGCCATCCGGATGTCGTCGAGGGTCATCAAGTTCGGCTCAGAAGGGTCGATCTCCGCTGGTACCGGACGTTCTTCGGACGGGCCATCGGGTTCTACCGACGGCCTCCTTTCCCTGTGCTGCAAGTTGCGTGGCCCGATGTGGATGGCCGCTTCCACTGGGAAGAGCAGGCCGAGGAGGGGCATCGTGAGTCACAGCCCCAACTGTGGCTGCCACCGCGGGAGCACCCAGCCGGGATCTGGACGGCCGAACTGTGAAGCGCGAAGCCGCCACGGGGGCCTCGCCCCGCCGAGTACTCCGTCCAAGAGGCGGTTACGGCCATGCCCCGGCTCTGACGGTCGTGAGGGTCGTTGCGGACCACGTACGGGATCTTGAGACCACGAGCAGCCCACGGAGGGTCACGCCGCATGATCGATGAATTCGCGAAAGACAACCTCCACGGGAGACTGCGGCGGGACCGCAGGGCGTTGCTCTGGAAACTCGACGGCTTGTCCGAATACGACGCCCGCCGACCTTTGACAGCGACCGGGACCAATCTCCTCGGCCTGGTCAAGCACGTGGCCAACGTCGAGGCCAGGTACTTCGGCGAGGTCTTCGACCGCCCTTCCCCGGAACCGCTGCCCCGGTGGCAGGACCACTCCGACGGGAGCGATATGTGGGCGACCGAGCACGAGACCCGCGATCAGATCGTCGGGTTCTACCGGCGGACGTGGGAACACGCGGACGCGACGATCAACGAGCTTCCCCTCGACGCCCCCGGCCACGTGCCGTGGTGGGCGGAGCCTCATCCCAACACGAACCTGTTCGCCGTCATGGTCCACGTCCTCAGTGAGTCCGTCCGCCACGCCGGGCATGCCGACATCCTGCGCGAGGGCCTCGACGGCCGAACCGGGCTGCGCGCCGAACACGAGCAGCAGATCGACGACGAAGCTCGTGCAGCCCACTGGGCGAAGATCGAGCAGGCTGCCAGGGCGACCGCACCGATCAAGGCTTGGAACCCCTAACGGGAAGTCCCCGTGCCGCCTTCCGTTTCCTGGGGGTCCGGTCCCGCTGCGTATGCCAGCGGAGGTGCGATTGCTTGCGCATCCGCTCCCTCGCCGACCCACAGGGCAATGAACAGCGCGGCGGTCGCTTCCAGGAGTCCCGCCCGCTCGAGACCGCCGCCAGCCACGGGTTCGCAGCCCACGTCCTGCACCAACTCGCGTACCCGCACCAGGGCCGTCTCATCGTCCCCGCAGACGGGCACGGCCAGTGGCCGCCCGTCGAAGACGGGCGGCCGCATACGCCACACGTCCTCGTGGCAGAGGTTGAAAGCCTTGACCACGTGGGCTCCCGGCGCCGCCGCGGCCAGTTGCCGCGCGGCTGAGGGGCCTCCTTCTGTCAGCAGCCGGAAGCCCGGCCCGACCGGGTTGGAGCAGTCGAGCAGCACTTTGCCCTCCAGGGCCGCGTGCAGGTCCCGTGCCACGTCTGCTCCCGCCCCGAAGGGCAACGCGGCCAACACCACCTCCTGGCCGGACTCGGCCGCCGCGCGCAGACTGGCAGGCTTCGCGCTGCCTCCGATGCGCGTAGCGAGCCGCTCCGCCTTGTGTGCGTCGCGTCCCCCGATGATCACCTCGTGCCCGGCCCTCACCCAGTGGGTGGCGAGCGCGTCGGCCATGTTGCCCGTTCCCAGTACGCCGATCCTCATCACGCGTTCCCTCTCCGTGCCTGCTTCGACCGTTCACATCGACGCTAGAAGGCGGTTCGGGCACCATTTGGTACGTGACGACCGACGCCTTCCTCGCCGACTGCCGCGCCCGCCTCGCCTTCGACCTGCTCTCCAACACCTGGAACGCCGTGGTGCTCTGGGCTCTGCGCGACGGCCCCAGGCGCCCGGTCGAACTACGGGAGCAGATCGGGGGCATCAGCTCCAAGGTCCTTACCGAGACTCTGCGGCGACTGCAGTTCAACGGACTGGTCGACCGGCAGGCACACCCCGACGCACCATCGCGGGTCGAGTACCGACTCACCGCTCTGGGAAGGACCTTGCTGGCCCCCATCGACGCCGTCGGCGCATGGGCCTTCGAGCACGGCGATGAGGTGATGGCCGCCCAGGAAGCAGCATGCACTCCCGCCCCGCAGTCCCCTCCTCCTACTCGCTAGACCGGTCAACAGCGTGAGCGCAGACGTCGCCTGCAGATGAGTCAACAGCCCGGGGTGAGGAAGGTCTCGTGGACGTCGTCGCGGATCTCCCGGAACAGATCATTTCGTCGGGAGTTCTTAGAGGTTGCGGGTCAGGACGTTGTCGACGGTGTCACCGGCAACGGCTTGGGCGGGTAGCTGCGCAGGACGAGCGAGGTGGTGACGGGTCCGTAACGGGCGAGGGAGTCCACGACCTGTTCGAGGCGTTCGGCGTGAGAGCAGTGCACGTCGAGCAGCAGGCAGTCCTCGCCGGTGACACGGAGTGTCGAGACGACTTCGGGGGTCTGGGCGGCAAGGGCGAGTGCTGGGGTCAGCTGCGCGTGGGTGGTGCGTAGCCGGACGACGGCATGGATGTTCAATCCGACTGCCCTGGGGGCGACGACAGCGCGGTAGCTGGTGATGATCTTGTTCTTCTCCAGGCGCTGGATGCGGGCGCTGGCTGCCGGCTGGGACAGCCCGACTCGGCGTCCGACCTCGGCTCCGGTGAGCCGGCCGTCGATCTGGAGCAGTTCCAGGATGGCACGGTCGATCTCGTCGAGTGATTCCATCGTTGTCACCCCCACTTTCTTTGAGATCATTTGCTGAGCCACAGGGTTGCCGCTGATCCATCGAGAATCACCCAGGGTGCCCCCGCGATGGGTGGGGACCACGACTGGAAGGACGGTAGGCGATGGTCGCGTACGTCGTCATCCCTGGGATCGACGGTTCGGATGAGCGGCACTGGCAGAGCCTGTGGGAGAAGCGATGGGATCCCTCAGCGGTCCGGATCGCACCGGCGTCGTGGAGCAGGCCGGACCTGCCGGACTGGGTTGCCGCGATCCAGACTGCCTACAACACCGCTTCCCGGCGTGACGACCACGTGGCGTTGGTGGCCCACAGCCTTGGCTGCTGGGCAACTGCGCACTGGCTGGAGCAGGCGCGACCCGACACGGTGACGGCGTTCCTGGTCGCGCCTCCCGATCCCCGGGGACCGGCGTTCCCACGTGAGGCCGCGTCGACGTTCCTGGGCCTGTCCGCTCGCCCTTTGCCGTGCCCGAGCCTGATGGTGGCCAGTGACGACGACCCCTACTGCGACCCCGCGAGGTCCGCCGCCTTCGCGCACGAGTGGCAGGCGCAGAGCCACCTCATGGGAAGCCACGGCCACATCAATTCCGACAGCGACCTCGGTGACTGGCCAACGGGCCTGGAACTCCTTCGCAGGCTCGTCGACCGCTGAGATGACTGATCCGACACGAAGGCCCTCCGCGTCGACGCCGGCCCTCACCCTGCCCAGAAAGCCCGTGCATGTCGCATCGCAATGCCCCGCTGTCCGCCCGTGCCGGCGTAGTCCGTCTCCCCTGATCGCGCGCCCGAGACGGCGCGCTCGATGCGTCGGGAAACGGTTCGCGCTCGCGGTGAAGCGTCGGGAACCAGGAGAGCGGCTCTGTGACAGGGGCAGGGGCGGACGCGTCCTCACGGTGCGCATCCGGCCCTGCTCCGGGTCATCCTTGCTGGGCTTCGCCCAACAGCAGTCCCGAGTCGCGGCGCCAGGCTTCGCCCTCGGAATTCCAGGCGACGCGGGGGCCGAGGGCGATCCAGACGCCGAACTCACCGGGAGACGGCTCGGCGGCCTGGTCCAGCCAGACGCTGTTCAGGGAGAGTTTCACACCGCAGCCTTTGAAATCGGACAGCCCGCGCCAGCCGCAGTGCCAGGAGGCTGTCATCATCAGCGGGCCGAGCACGGCCACCATCGCGTCCAGTTCCTCCTCGGTGCAGTCGTCCTCGGGCTCGCTCTCGGGCCCGCCGAAGGGCGGGGTCCGGTTCAGAGTGAGGGTCACGCTCTCCGGCAGGGGCCAGAGATCGGCCAGGTCGGGGCCCAGTCGCAGGTCCGCCGTGAACAGCCGGGAATATTGCTGCTCCGCGTCGAACGTGACGACACCGCGGCGCCCCAGCTCGTCCAGGAACGGTACGACGCCCGGTTCCCGGTCCCCGACGACGCGGGCGGTGTCGAAGGAGCGGAGGGCGTGTGCGTACTGCTCCGCTGTGGTGACCGGCTCCAGCTGAGGCCAGGGGATGCTCTGCCAGTCGGCAAGATCACGCATGATCGCGCGCGCCCGCGCCAGCGCGCTCCGTGCGTCGGCAAAGGACTCGCGTACTCGGTAGAGCGTCGAGGACAAGAAACGTGCCTTTCGGACAAGGGCAGGGGCGGACGCGCCTTCACGGTACGCATCCGCCGCTGTCCTGGCTCACAGCCTGCGGTCAGAGAACGGCAGACGATTCAGTACGAGTACCCGTTCGACGAATAGTAGGTATGGGTACGTTCGTCGTAATGGCCTTCGTCGGCGTCGTTGCCCAGATCGAAGTTGCCGAGACTGTCACCGCTTTCGTTGTAGACCCGCAGACGGAATCCGCGGACCTTGTCGAGGCCGCCGTTGTTCTTGATCCGCAGATTTCGATACTGGCGGACCCACCCCTTCACCTCCGACGCGTCAACCAGGTCCGGGACCTGTATGAAGACCTCGTTGACATCCGTGCCCCCTGCCCAGTCCTGGCGCCAGCGCAGTTGCTTGACGGCCTCTCTGAGTTGGCCGTTGAAGCTCTTGAAGCTGTTCTTCATGATCGTCTTGATCTCGCCGTAGCCCACGATGTTGCCCTGCTGGTCGAGGTACTCGATGTCCGGGTTCTCCACCCGGTCGCCCGGGTCAGCCTTCAGTTCGTTCTCCTTGGGCATGGCCCGAGCCCGTGTGCCCTCCGGGGCTCCGTCCAGCGAGCGGTACGCGTTGTCCAGGGTGAGAGGCGCCTCGCGCCCTTCCTTCTCGCCATGCTCATCGGCCAGCTTCTGCGCATCCGCGTCCCGGCCCGAATCCTCCGAGGACGAGCCGTCCGACCCGCCCCCGCCGTCGCCGCCCCCACCGCCGTCACCGTTCTGCACGGCATACGCGATGTTCGGCGCGGCGACCGATGACGCGACCGTTGCGGTGCCGGTGACGGCGAGTGCGGAGCCCGCGAGGATCAGTGCCTCGCCCGGTCCGAGCGCACCGATGCCGGTCGCCATGAGCGCGCCGCCCAGGCCGTCCGCGGCCGCGCCGAGCAGCAGCTGCCCGACACCGAGTGCGGCCATGGGGGCGTTGGTCCGGTCGATGACCTGCTGGGCGGTGTCCGCCAGGCTGGAGACCGCGTTGGACAGGGAGCTGAACCAGCTCTGTCCGGTCGGGTCGCTGCCGGTCACCGGGTTGTTGGCGGCGTAGTCGTAGCCCGTCAGCTGCGAGGGGTCGGTGGCCTCCAGCTGCGGGTCACGGCTGACGAAGCGGCCGGTCTGCGTGTCGTACTCGCGCATCCCCAGGTTGACCAGGCTGGTCGCGGTGTCGGTGGTGCCGCCGACATAGCCCTTGTCGCCGAGCCAGTCGGCCGGGGCCGCGCCGCGGGCGCCGCCGAAGGGCAGGTACTGACGCCGGGTGACCGCCTGGGTCTGGTAGTCGACGGACAGATAGTCGGTGCCCTGCCGGTTGGGGATCAGGTACTGGATGTTTCCGCTGCTGGAACGGGCCGCCACAGTGGTGCCGTTGACCGAGTAGTAGCGGGTGCCGGTCACCGCCTTGGTGGAGGTGTTCTCCACCAGTTCCTCGTCGCCCAGGTAGAGCGTGGCCTGGGCGGGGTCGGTGCGCAGCACCAGGCCCCCGTCGAGACCGTAGAGGTAGCCGGTGGAGCCGGCCGACGTGGTGTCGGTGTCCAACCGGTTCTGGTGGTTCCAGGTCAGGGTCTGGTCGCCCAGTGCGCCGCCCTGGATCGAGGTGGTGTTGCCGGAGGCGTCGTAGTGGTAGGACGCCGTGTTCGCGGCCGCGGCCGGGCCGGTGGCGGTGGTGCTGCCGAGGGTGTGCGGCTGGTCGGTCGCGGAGCCCGCGGTCGGGTAGTGGTATGTCGTGGTGGTGTCGTTGCCGCTGTTGCCGTTGGTGTCGTGGTCGGTCTGCGTCTGGCGCTGGCCGTCGGCGGCGTAGGTCCAGGTCTGCCAGTAGGGGTTGGTGCCGCCGACGGTGGCGCTGCTGCCGGTGTCGGGCGTGGCGGCGCAGTTGTCGGTGGCGGTCCAGGCCGCGGTCAGGCGGGCGGCCCAGTCGTAGCCGAAGCACTGGGTGTCGACGGCCGAGCCGCCGTTCTGGCTGTCGGTGGTCGAGGTGAGCAGTCCGGCACCCTTGGAGACGGCCGCGTCGCCCCAGGTGTAGCCGGTGTCCTCGACGACCGTGCCACTGGTGGAGTCGGTGGTCCTGGCGTCGGTGGGCTGGCCGGTCTGCGGGTCGTACTTCAGGGTCAGGTCGACCCAGTTGGTGGTCGGACCCATGGAGTACTGGAGCGGGTCGCCGTACTCGTCGTAGCCGATGGCCGAGACGTACGTCCAGGCGGTGGTGCCGGTGCTGGCGACGCTGGTGGGCCGGCCGTACTGGTCGTAGCCGTAGCCGACCGTCTCGGCGGGCAGGCCGCCGCCCGCCGGGGACTGGCTGGTGGCCAGGGTTCCGGTCGTCTTGTACGTGTACGACTCCGTGTAGCCGCCGGACGGCGCCAGCGGTGCCAGGTTGCTCGGCAGGTTGGCCAGTGTGGTCTTCGAGGCCGCGACTTCGCCCAGGTTGGTGTAGGCGAGCACCGCGTTGGTGACCGAGGGGCTGCTGGTGCCCAGCCGGTACGAGGTCGAAGAGGTGGGGTACCCCTTCTTCAGCGTGTCGTACGTCCAGGCGGCGACCTGGTCGGCGGCGGACGGGGTGGCGTTGCCGGTGGTGTCGTAGGCCGCGGTCCTGCGACCGTCCTTGTCGTAGCTGTAGCTCGCCTGGTCACCACGGGCGTCGGTCGTGGTCAGCAGCTGGCCTGCGTTGTCGTAGGTCGCGGAGGAGCCGCCGGCGTCGGGGTCGGTCGCCGCGACCTGGTCGCCCAGAAGGTTGTAGGTCCAGGTCCAGGTGTTGCCGGCCGGGTCGGTCTGGCTGGCCTGGTGTCCGTCGGGGTAGTAGGTGTAATGCGTGTCGGAGTAGTCCGAGGCGGAGTCGTGAACCGGGTCGGCCGGGGCACCCGTGTGGTACTGGTACAGGTCGGTCTGGTGTCCGCGGGCGTCGGTGATCGTGGTCTCGGCCACGCCGCCCCTGGGGGGCACGGTGGTGGTGAAGTCACCGCCGAAGACCGTGGTGGTGTTCCAGGTGGCGGTGCCCAGCGCGTAGGCGGTGGCCGCGGTCTTTCGTCCGGCGCCGTCGTAGGTGAAGCCGCTTTCTGAGGGGATGTCACCGTCCTGAGCCTGCACCAGCGTGGAGCTGGGGACGCCGGTCGTGTAGTAGGGGGCGGTGGTCTTGGCCACCCAGCCGTTGGTGTCGTAGACGGTGTCGGTGACGTCCCGGCCGCCGTCGGCGGTGGCGATCTGCGTCTCGCGGGGCCGGAGCAACGCGTCCATCAGCAGCTCGCTGCTGCGGTAGGTGCCGTCGTCGTTCAGGGTCTGGGTGATGACGGAGCTCGGCTTGTCGGGGGCGAGCGTGTAGGTGTATTTGGCCGTTGCGGCGGTGATCCCGGGCCGGAACACGGCGGTGGTCCGCCCCAGCGCGTCGTACTGCGCCTTGGTGACGTAGCCGGCTGCAGTGGTCTGCGTCAGCATCAACCCGCGCAGCGGGTCGTAGGTCTGGCTGAGCGTCTGTTGCATCGGGTCGGTGGAGACGATGGCGGTGGGTGCGGCGCCGGTGGTGGGGGTGTAGGCGGTCTTGGTGGTCTGCTGGTCGGCGTCGGTGCTCGTCAGCGTGCGGCCGTAGACGTCCGTCGTGAGCGACGACATGGTCGAGTAGACCGGGGTGGACCCGGTGTAGGAGGTGGCCTGCTGGGTCGAGGTGGGGTCGCCTGCGGTGGGTGCGGCGCCCAGGGTGCCGGAGCCGTCGTAGAAGACCCGCTTGTCGCTGACCGCGTCGGCCGGGAGCGACGGGGTGGCCGAGCAGTTGACGGACACCGTCCTCGTCTCGTCCACCAGGTTGAAGATCCATGCGGAGGTGTTGTCCGCGTAACTCGCCGTGGTGCACAGGTCGTCGCTCGCGGTGGAGACGTCGCCCTTGTCGTCGGCCTTGGTGACCCGGCCGTGGGAGTCGTGGGTGTAGTCGGTCTCGGTCTCCCGGGTGGTTCCGGACGCCAGCGGCGTGTAGACCTCGACCGCGCTCTGGCCGGTCAGGAACGCCTTCTGCGCGGGCAGCCCGCCGGACAGCGCGTGGATGGCGGTCGCGCCGCTGCTCCAGGGGGCGGTGATCGTGTCGCTGACGACCTTTCCGCTGTTCAGCCCGTTGTAGAGGATCGCCTCGTAGGTCAGGCCGGCGTACTGGGCCGAGTCGGTCACCGGCGGGTCGCCGCGGGAGTCGGTGACGCTCGCCGAGCGGTTGCCGCCGCCGGACAGGGTGTCTCCGTCCATGCCGCGGAAGTAGGTGTAGTCGGTCTCGGTGGCCGGGTCGGGCGCGGTGCCCGTGGTGACCTTCATGCCGCCGTAGCCGCGCCACTGGTCCCAGGTGCGCTGGGCGGTGGGGGTCAACGGGTTGTCTGCGTGGTGCCAGGCGGGGGTGCCCACCGGGATGTAGCGGGTGACGATGGTGTCGTTGACGCCGCCGCCGGTCTGGTCCTGCTGGGTGACCGTGGTGACGATGTACTTGTTGAACCAGTCCAGCATCGGGCTGGTCTGCCCGGTGGGGGTCCAGTAGCCGGGGTAGCACAGGGAGGTGTTCTGGCCGGCGTCGCTCGGGGTGCCGCCGGCGCAGGCGGGGGCCGAGTATCCGACGCTGATGATGCCACCGGACTCGGTGGTGACGGTGTTGAGCCGGTAGCGGGTGATCGGCGGGTAGCCGTCGGTGAGGTCCACCCGGTTCGACAGCGGCGTGCCGGAGAAAGTCACCGAAGGCATGGTGAGCGCCGACGTGGAACCGCCGCCGGAGGTGTCCTGGCCGGCGCGGGTCACCGAGCTCAGCCACAGCGAGGGTGTGGTCGCGTCTCCGGTGGCGGGGAAGGAGTAGGTGAACGCCCAGGAGTCGACGTTCGTCTCGGTGGTGCCTACCAGCGCCTGGGTCTGAATGCCCGCCAGCTCGTTCTCGGTCCAGAACGTCGGGGAGTTGGACGAGCACGTGGCGCCGCTGGCGCAGTTCAGGTCGAACGGCACGTCCGGCCAGTGGGAGGCGCTGGAACTGGTCAGCGTGGAGGTCGCGCACCCGGTCGCCGAGGTGTTGCAGCGGCCGTTGTAGGTGAAGGTGACCTGGGCGGCGGGGCTGGTGGAGTACACCGAGCTGTCGCGCTGGCCGTACTGGATCCTCGCGAGCACCGCGTCACGCACGTAGGGGGTGTCGGCGGTCTTGCCGAGGTTGCGCGCGTAGTAGGCGGTGGTCGGCGTGTAGAAGTAGGACATCACGTCGCCGTGGGTGTCCTTGACGTAGTCGAGCATCCAGCGGTAGCCCTGCTGGCACCAGGAGTTGGCCCAGGTGGCGTTGTAGCAGGGCTGACCCGAGGCGGTGGCGTAGACGGGCTCGGTCAGCACCGAGTCGGTGGTGGTGTTCCCCGACGCCCACCCGGGCAGCCGGTTCAGACCGAACGTGTACTGGGTGCCGTTCGACGTGGTCACCCGGAAGTACTCGCCGCTCTGTGCTCCGTTGGTGGCGCCGGTCAGCCGCTCGACGCGCTCGTCGGAGTCGCCCTGGGCCCGGTAGGCGCCTGTGGTGTCGTCCTTGATCAGGGTGGTGGTGCTGCCGTTGAGCGCGAGGGTGAGCTGGTTGTCGGCCGACCAGCAGTTGTCCCAGGTCCTGGTGGTGCCGCTGGGGTTGTCGTGGCAGGAGCCGTAGGAACGCTCGATGTAGTTGCTCGGCAGCGAGAAGCCGTCACCGACAACCGAAGCCTGGTTGTTGGTGGACGAGGTGAGGCCGTCCACGCTCTGCGAGTCGTAGCCCAGTGAGAGATTGGGCGTCAGGCCGCCGGGAACGCTGGGCCCGTTCACCGGGTAGGACCAGGTGAACGCGTCGGTGCTGCCGCCGGCCTGCCAGGAGCCGGATGGCTTGAGCGAGGTGGCGGTGAAGTCCCCGCCGCCCCCGCTCGGCGCGGCGGTGGCCGCCAGGACCATGCTGTCGTGCGTGAGGGTGAGCGGGGCCGAAAGAGTGTGCGTCGTGGTGCTGTTGGCAGAGGCGACGGGGGTCCGGGTGCGGCAGGAGGCGAGGCGCGGCGTGGTCAGGGCGCAGTCGGGAAGCCTCACGAGCCGTAGCCGCGAGCCCCAGTCGGCGCCGAACGCGGCGGTGAAGTCCCGGTAGTCCAGGCCGACTCGGACCTTGCCGTGGCTGCCTGTCGGCAGCCCGGACAGCTTGAGCAGTACTCCGTCGACTCCGGCCGACTGCCCGGTCCGCTGCGGCAGGACGCGCACCGCGGAGTGGTCGAGGGCGAGGCCGGAGGAGGGGGCCAGCCAGACCGGGAGGCTGCCCGCTCGGAGCCGGGCGCCGGACGCCGCCGGCTTCGGTGCGGCAGTGCCGCCCTGTGCCTTCGGGGCCGCACCGTGCGTCGCGGCGGTGGCGAAGGAGGCGGTGCCGCTGGGCCACATCACCTTGGGCGAGGGCGAGTTGGCCAGGTGCCGGACCGGGCCGTAGTGGGAGCGTACGGCGGTCACCGGGACCGGCTTCACCTGGGTGAAGCCGGGTTGCCGGTGACTTCGGGCCGGTTCGCTCGCGCCGGTGACGCCCACGATCATGGAGACCACCGCCGCCAGGGCGGTCAGTCCCCGTGTCAGGCGGCCGTCGGTTCTCGAGCGTCCGCCCGTCCGGCCTCGTGAACCTGTCGTCCTTGGCACGGACTTGCTCCTTCGCGCGGCAGTGAAGTCGATCTTCAAGACGCAACGGACGGTACGTGTCCGCATCCTTGCCGCGCACGGGTGCCTGAGTGGCTCTTCCCCGATTCTCGACAGAGGCACATACGGGTCTTACCTGTTCGAATGATCTTTGCGGGGTTCCGGACGATCACTTGCGTTCGCCTCCCGGTCGGACCTCCGACCGGGAACGAGAGACAGGAATCCGATGCCCATACCTCGCGCAAGCGCGCGAAACGGCAGACCCAGAGCGGTACTGGCAGCCGCCGCAGTGCTGGCGGTCAGCGTCACCGGACTGGCCTCCACACCCGCCGCCGCAGCACAGCCGACCGCAGGCCTCAAGATCACCGGCAAGAGTGCCCCCGCCCCCAAGTCCCCTGCACCGGCTGCGGGTTCGCCGGTACTGCCGAACGGCTTCGGCCCCACCGCCGCCGACTCCGACGCCATGCGGGCCGCCGCCAGACAGGCGCACGCCACCGGCAAGCCGGCGGCGGTCTCGTCGCTGACCAGCCCGACCGTGCTGGTGGAGGCGGAACCCGGTGGCGGATTCCGCTCGGTCTCCAGCCCGCTGCCGGTCCGCACCCGGCAGAGCGGCCGCTGGGTGCCGGTGGATCTGCAGCTGGTGCACCGGGCCGACGGCAGTTGGGCTCCGAAGGCCACCGCCTACGGCACCGTGTCCTTCTCGGGCGGCGGCACCGCCCCCCTCGCGGTCACCCGTTCCGGGAACACCTCTCTCACCCTCACCTGGCCCACCGCCCTGCCGGCCCCGCACATCTCGGGCGCCACCGCAACCTACCCCTCGGTGCTCTCCGGCGTGGACCTGATGGTCTCCGCCACCGCGTCCGGCGGCCCCAGCGAGACCCTGGTCGTCCACGACGCCGAAGCGGCGCGGAACCCGGCGCTGACCTCGCTGCGCCTGGGCGCTCAGGTGCGCGGCGGACACCTGGCCGCCGCCGCCGACGGCAGGCTCACCGTCACGGACGCACACGGGGCGGTCCTGGCGGATGCGCCCACACCGCTGCAGTGGGACTCCAACCGAACCCTGCCCGCCGACCGGCAGCACCCCGGCGCAAAGGTGGCGGCCGACGCCTCCGACGCCGCGCACCCGGGGCTGGCCGCGCGCGTCGCCGAGGTCCGGGCCCGAGTCGGCTCCGGCGCACTGTCGCTCGTGCCGGACCGGCCGATGCTGACCCGCGCCTCGACCGTCTACCCGGTTTTCGTCGACCCTTCGGTCAACTGGCACCCGGTCGACTACACCAGCCCCGCCTACGACGAGGTCAAGCAGGGCTGCCCGGGCACCTCCTTCTACGACAAGACCGGCTCCCAGGCCGACAACGGCTACCTGGGCGTGGGCTACAACGGCTGGCCCGAGGGCTCCTGCAACACCGGCGACGAGCACGCCCTCTACCAGTGGACCCTGTCCAAGACCATCTTCGGCGCCGTCATCAACAGCGCCGAGGTCGACGCGACCGACATCTACTCGGCCTCCTGCTCCACCAGCGCGACGGTCAACCTGCACTGGTCCAAGGGCATCGGCTCCGGCACGGACTGGAGCAACCGCCCCGGCTACAACAGCTACTCGACCTCGGCGAGCTTCGCGCCGGCGTACAACCCCACCTTCTGCCCGGGCAACGGCAGCACGACCAACGGCTTCAACGTGCTGACCCCGATCAAGACCGCGGCGAGCGGACACGCCACCAGCTTCACCGCGACGCTGAGCGAGGACTCCATGGAGTCCAGCCGCAACGACCTCGGGTTCAAGCGGTTCTCGCACAACCCGACGTTGCAGATATTCTTCGACAACCCGCCGAGCGCTCCCACCGCCGCCACCATGGCCGCCGTGTCCGGCGCCGCCGACGCGGCCTGCGACACCGCCTCGCCGTACCCGTACATGGGCAAGACCATCGCCTCCACCCCGCCGGTGCTGCGCGCCAAGGTCAAGGACCCGAACGGCGACAAGCTTCAGGCCACCTTCCAGTACTGGGTCGACGGCACCACCACCAAGTCCACGATCAGGAGCGGCGACAACCTTGCCGTCAACACCTACGCCACGGTCTCGCTCCCGGCGTCCTTCGTCTCCTCGCTGACCGACGGCAAGACCGTCGACTGGGACGTCACGGTCACCGACGGCATGGCGTCGACCTCCTACAGCCAGTCGCCCACCTGCCACTTCACCGCCGAGCCGAGCGCGCCCGACGAGCCGACGCTCGCTTCCGAGAGCAACCTCTTCCCGGACACGGACGTCACCGACGCCGCCGTCGGCGCGGCCGCCGGCACCGCGGGCAAGTTCGACATCACCGGCTCCGGCACCACCGCGACCAAGTTCGTCTACCACCTCGACGTGCCGCCGCCGACGAGCAACCCGCCGGCGGCCGAGACCGTGAACGCGAGCGGCAACAAGGCGACGGTCACCGTCACCCCGCCCTCGCCCGGCCCGCACACGCTCTACGTCTACTCCGTGGACGGGGCCGGCGACGTCTCCGGCACCTCCGCCTACCCGTTCCTGGCCGCGGGCCACCCGGGCACCACCTGCACCAGCCTGGCCGCCTGCTTCAACAACGTGGGCGTCAGCGCCGACACCAACATGACGGCGGCCAACTTCGACGGCAACGGACACAGCTTCTCCGCGACCGACTGGTCCAACGCCGGCTGGACCAGCGGCGGCAAGGTGACCGTCGACGGCGCCAGCCTGACGCTGCCCGCCTTCGGCTCCGGCCAGAAGGACAACCTGCTGGCGGCCAACCAGACCGTCGGTTACTCCGGCCACGGCAGCGCCCTGGTCTTCCTCACCTCCTCCACCTACACCAACCTGGCCACCCCCGGCGCCATCGCCGGCGACACCACCGCCCCCTATGTGCCGGCCGGCACCAGGGTCAGCGCCACCTACTGCTTCTCCGGCGACAACGCAGACGCCTTCTGCCCGGCCACCGGTGAGATCACCTACACCGACGGAACCAGCACCAGTTACACGCTGACCGTGCCCGACTGGTCCAACCCCGACAGCTCCATCGCCGCCGCGGTCTTCCCGCACGTCAACGGCGCCACCCAGAGCACGGCCGACCGCCGGCTCTACGCCTTCTCGGTGCCGGTCGACCCGGCCCGCACCATCGCCTCGGTCACCCTGCCCGACCTGACCGGCGCGGCCGGACCGAGCGAGTCGACCCTGCACGTCTTCGCCCTGGGTACCCGCGACACCACCGCGGGCACCACCGAGGCGGGCGGCGGATACGCCGCGGCTCCGGCCGGGCAGTCCTGGACCGGCGCCTGGTCCAGTGCCACCGAAGGCAGCTACGGGCTGCCGGGCGGCGGCACCTACTCCAATCAGACCATCCGGCTGGCCCTGAAGCCGTCGGTGTCCGGCGGCACCGTCCGCGTCAAGCTCGACAACGCTCTCGGCACCAGCAAGCTCTCCATCGGCCACGCCACCATCGCCCTCAGCTCCACCCCGAGCGCGATCGGCTCGGTCCCGGCCGGCACCCCGACGACGCTCAAGTTCGGCGGCAGCCAGTCGGTCACCGTCCCCGTCGGCAGCATGGTCTACAGCGACCCGCTGGCGTTCACCGTCACCGCGGGACAGTACCTGCTGGTCTCCTACCAACTCAGCAACGCGGTTCCCTACCTGGTACAGCACTCCTACGCAGGTGGCTCCTACGAGTACATCACCGCCGGCGGCACCGGCGACCTGACCACGAGCACCAGCGCCACGCCGTTCACCACCAACGCCGCGGCCTACGGCAACTTCACCGACCTGGTCACCGACCTGGACGTGCAGTCGACGCGTGTGCCCACCGAGGCCGTGCTGGGCGATCATCTGGTCGACCCGTTCCAGCCTGGCACCACGTTGCCCAACTCCAACGGGTTCCGGGTGGCCGACGGGCTGACCGCCGCCGAGCCCTCGACTCCCAGCCCCTACGGCGTGATCGCCGAGGGCATCGAGTCCAACCAGCTCATGACCGACAACCCGGAGACTTACAACGGCAGTGTCATCGGAGGGCCGTCGGTGCTCTCCCGCCTCGACCGCGACATCCTCGACCAGCCCGGCCTCTCCACCGTCATCCTGGACAGCGGACTGGAAGACCTGCTGGCAGGGGCCACCAGCGACGACCTGGACGCCAACGGCTACACGGCGCTCGTGCAGCAACTCCAGGGCTGGGGCATCAACGTGGTGCTCACCTCGCTGACACCCTGCGAGGGCTTCACAGGTGACGGCGCCACGCCCAACGACCCCTGCACCAGTACCACGGACAGCAACCGAACGGACGTCAACGCCTTCCTCGGGGGTATGAACCTGGGCAACCCCTGGGCCACCCCGGCCGTCTACTTCGCCGACCTGGACGCGGCCGTCGCCGTGACGGACCCGACCACCGGTGAGGAGAAGCTGGCGGCGGCAGCCGACAGCGGCGACCACGTCAACCTGTCCAACCCTGCCTTCGGCGCGCTCACCACGGCCCTGCTCTCCCCCGTCGACGCCTGGAACCTGGACGACGGCGACGGCATGCCGGTGGCCACCGACACCGCCGCGACGGACACCCTCAACACCCTCAACGCGGCAGGCGCCGACCCGAACCTGGGCAACAGCCCACTCACCCTGACCGGCGGCACGGCCTGGGCCACCGACGCGACGCGGGGCACCGTGCTGAGCCTGGACGGCAGCACCGGCTACGCCGCGAGCGGCGGCCAGGTGCTCGACACCACAGCCAGCTACTCGGTCTCCGCCTGGGTCAAGCCCTCCTCGCTGCCCAGCGGCAACGCGACCGTCGCCGGACAGGACGGCACCCAGAACAGCCCCTTCTACCTCCAGTACAACTACGCCCACAAGAGCAGCCCGGGCTGGGCCCTCACCTTCCCCAACGCCGACACGACCAGCCCCTCCTTCGCCCTCGCCTACGCCTCCGGCGCCACCGCGAACACCTGGACCCATCTGGTCGGCGTCTACAACGCCGCAACCAGGACGGCACAGCTCTACGTCAACGGCGCCCTCGCCGGGACCGCGGCCAACGTGACGTCGTGGGGCGCCACGGGCGCGTTCTCCGTCGGGCGCTCGAAGTACAACGGGGTCGACAGTGACTTCTTCCCCGGCTCCATCAGCGACGCCCAGGCGTGGAACTACGCGCTGACCGCCAACCAGGTCACCGCCCTCTACCAGCAGATCCCCTAAGAGCAGGGAAACAAGGAAACCGATGTCCTTCATCACCGGCCCAGGCCGGCACGTCAAACCGCGATCCGCACGGCTGCGCACCGCGATGGCCTCCTCGGCCCTCGCCGCCACCGCCGCGGGCGGCGTCCTCGCCGCCGCCCCGGCGCAGGCCGCCACGACGACGTACACCGTGAGAGCCGGCGACACCCTTTACGGCATCGCGCAGGTCGAGCATGTGGCCGGCGGCTGGCAGGCGATCGCCCGGACCAACCACCTGGTCAGTCCGTACACCATCCACCCGGGCGAGCGACTGGTCCTCCCCGCCGCCTCGACGGCGTCGCCCTTCCCCGTGCCGGTCACGGTGGGCAAGGCGACCCAGGTCCTCACCGTCCAGGCGCACGGCTCGTACGCCACCGTCATCGCGTGGCAGAAGAGCGGACCTACCTGGCAAAAGGTTTACGCCACTGCCAAGGCCAGGGTCGGGGCGAACGGGGTGACCGACGGCGCCACCCGCAAGCAGGGCACCGATACGACGCCGACCGGCACGTACACCATCACGCAGGGCTTCGGCGTCGGTACCGACCCCGGGACGAAGATGCCCTATCACCATGTGGCCACGGACGACTGGTGGGTCGAGGACCCCTCCTCGCCCTACTACAACCAGATGCGCACCTCGGAGCAGGGCGGCTTCCCGCTCACGGAAGCCGGCGCCCACGGCAGCGAACACCTCGTCAACTACCCCACCCAGTACCACAACGCCCTCGTCATCAACTTCAACACCGACCCCGCAGTCGCCGGCCGCGGCGCCGGCATCTTCCTCCACGACCTCGGCCCACAGGCCGGCCCCACGGCAGGATGCGTCGCCCTGCCGCCCTCGGTGATGACCAAGATCATCCGCTGGATCGACCCGGCCCAGCACCCGGAAATCGCCATTCACTAACGCCCGCGCCGGAAATGCATGACGGTCAGGGGCCCGCGGATCGGTGCGTCGACCTGCGGCCCCTGACTCGACTCGGAGCCGGCCCCACGCCCCAGGCGGGATCTTTGCGAGCAAAATGGCTGCACATGAATGAGATCTCCGAACTGGTCGGTCATCTGGGGCTCGAGCCGCACGTCGAAGGCGGGTGGTTTCGGCAGACGTGGCGGACCGGGCCGAGCGCGGTTCCGGACGGATACACGGGGCCTCGCCCCTTCGCGACCGGCATCTACTTCCTCCTCCACCCCGGCGAGGTGTCCCGTTGGCACCGGGTGCGTTCGGACGAACTGTGGCTGTGGCACCGAGGCGGCCCGCTGACACTGCGGCTCGGCGGAAACGGAGACGCTCCGCAGGAGGCGGCCATCGCTTCCGTGGGGCCGGACATCGAGGGCGGGCAGCAGCCACAGCTCCTCGTGCCCGCCGGGGTCTGGCAGACCGCACAACCAGCCGGGGACGAGGCGGTCCTGGTGTCCTGCATCGTCGCTCCGGGCTTCGAGTACGAGGACTTCGAGATGCTGTGACGCGGCGCGAGCCCGGCCTGTCGAGGGGCTGATCTGACGGTGCGAGCACGGCAGCCTCGATCGGGTGATCGCACTGGCCGCCGGCGCACCCGTCTATTCCTGCGGATCACCAAGGCGCTCTCAGGTGGCCCGCAGCCATTGATGGAGGACGGCGAAGTCCTCGTCGGTGAGGCCGCGGGACGACTCGACGCAATGGAGGAGGGCAGGGGCGGGGTGGCGGGTGGACACCCAGTCTCGATCGGCGTCGGTGACCTCGTCGTCCACCCAGACGAACGGGTGTCCGTCCGCCCATGCCACCAGGGTTCGGGTCTTCCAGTGGAGCCCGAACCACTTGTCCTCGCGCTCATGCGCGCCGGAGGGTTCCGGCCAGTGCACGACCGGCAAGGGCGGCAGGCCGAGCAGCGGTGCTATGTCAGTGTTCGCTGCCTCCTCCCAGGTGGTGGCCCAGACCAGCTCGCACGGCAGTGCGGCGAGGTGGGGCCCGACGCGCGGGTCGAGCCGCGTCAGGTGCGCATGTGCAGCGGTGCCCGACGGCTCGCGCTGCGAGCCGTCGCCGAACGGCAGGAGAGGTCCGTCCACGTCCAGGAAGAGCATCGGCCGCGGTGGTGGCGTCCGCTCGCGGTGGCGGCCGTTGCGGACCACCGGACGGCGACCGGCCTCGTCCCGCTCACCCGCCAACTCGGTTACGTACTGGTTGCATTCGGCTTCCGGAGTCGCGGCGAGCATCCGACGGGCTCCCTCACGGACGATGGCGTCCGTCAGGGAGCCGCTCCGGGTGGTGCCGTCCACGTTGACTGCGCTCAGCACGTGCGGGCCTTTCCGACCCGCGCTGCACGCGGGCCTGCTCGATGACGAGAAGTCGATCACTCGGGAAGGTACGTGCTCCGCGTTGCGTCAGGCCCCCCTCCCGACTTCGATCCACGATTCGCGAGCATGGCTCACGCATTCCTCTGCCGAGGCCGGACCGGCTGCCGGTCGCGGTCGGTCCGGCCCCTTGTCGTGAAACGGCGGTTCTGGTTTTGTACGGCGCTACAAGGGCGTGATCAAGCAGACACGAGGAGAGACGAGCGGCGTGGACCGGGAAACACGGACGAGGACCAGGGACGCCATGCCGGAAGGACTCGGTCAGGCGATACGGGAGACCGCCGGCGCCATCGCCGCGCTCCTTGACGGCGCGACCGACACGAGCGTTCCTGTACCGGGGTTGGAGTGGACCGTCGGCGAGACGGCGGCCCACCTGGCACTGGCGAACGGCCTGATGGCCGATCTCGCGTCCGGCCGGGAACGCTTGTACGGAGACGGTACGCCGCAGAGTCTCGCGGCGGCCAACGCACAGAGTCTCGGCGAGTTCCCCGAGCGCACGGCAGAACCGCTGGCCGCGATGATCGTGGAGCAGGCCGACGTGTTCCTGGACGCGATGGACGGGGCCGAGGCGGACGGTACGGCGGGCCGGACGCTCGCGACCCCGCTCGGTCCGATGGGTCAGGACGTTCTCGCCTCGTACCTGCTGACCCATATGCTGGGCCACGGTTACGACCTCGCCCGCGGGCTGCGTCGGCCGCACATGATCAACGAGACGCGGGTCGGGTTGTGCCTGCCGTTTCTGAAGGCGGCGATGCCCCGCGTAGCCGTCCCCTCCGCCCTGACGGCCCATTACACCGTGCGCGTCCGGGGCGGAGCGACGTTCGGCGTCAGGTTCACCGACGGCATGGTCGAGGTGCTTCCTGACCCGCCGGAGCGTTCGGAGTGCACCATCGTCACCGAGCCGGTCGCCTTCCTCCTCATCGCGCTGGGACGTCTGGGCCCGTGGCAGGCCATGGCACGCGGAGCCGTGTTCGCCTGGGGCCGCAAACCGTGGCTCGCCCCCCGCTTCCCCACTCTGTTCAACGCACCCTGACAAGGCCTTCCTTGACGAGCCCGGCGCTGAGAGCCGTCATGTCGGCGTGCCGACCACAGGCGAGGGCGGTTCACGGGTCGCCACCGTGCTCGGCCACGAAGGCTGATGGGGAGCGATGACCACCGGCAGCCGGCGATCGCGGCGAAAAAACCTTGCTGATCACGGCAACCCTTCTCGGGCGCGGTGCCGACTGGCAGATGAACCGGGCTTCGGAAGACCAAGGCCCGTCGCACCAGAAGGGCATGCCGTTGCCAGACAAGAACCACTCCCATCGTCGCCGGCCGGCGACCAAGCGGCTGCTCGTCGGCGTCGTGGTTCTCGCCGCCGCGGGTACCGCCGTACCGCTGGTCGCGCAGGCCGCACGCACGCCGGACGGCCGCACTCCGACCGTGCTCGCCGATGCGGCGGGCGGCAGCGGCCGCTACTTCGGCACGGCGGTGGCCGCGGGCAGACTCGGCGACTCGACGTACTCCAGCCTTCTCGACCGGGAATTCAACATGATCACCCCGGAGAACGAGATGAAGTGGGACGCGACGGAACCCTCCCGCGGGAAGTTCGACTTCACCCCGGGCGACTCGATCGTCAGCCACGCCTCCGCGCACGGCCAGCGCCTGCGCGGTCACACCCTGGTCTGGCACTCCCAACTGCCCGGCTGGGTCGGCTCCATCAGGGACGCGGGCACCCTGCGCGGCGTGATGAACAACCACATCACCACGGTGATGAGCCACTACAAGGGCAAGATCCACTCGTGGGACGTGGTCAACGAGGCCTTCGCCGACGGCCCCGGCGGCCGGCTGCGCAGTTCCGTCTTCCGGGACGTGCTGGGCAACGGCTTCATCGAGGAGGCCTTCCGCACCGCCCGCAAGACCGATCCCGCGGCCAAGCTCTGCTACAACGACTACAACATCGAGAACTGGTCCGACGCCAAGACGCAGGGCGTCTACAAGTTGGTCAAGGACTTCAAGTCCCGCGGTGTGCCCATCGACTGTGTCGGCTTCCAGAGCCACTTCGGCGCCGGTGGGCCGCCTGCCCTGTCCGAGTTCGCCGAGCTCGGCGTGGACGTCCAGATCACCGAGCTCGACATCGCCCAGGCGTCGGCCTCCGCGTACACCACCGCGGTCAAGGCCTGCCTGAACGTCGCGCGCTGCACGGGCATCACGGTGTGGGGCATCCGCGACAGCGACTCGTGGCGCACAGGTGAGAACCCTCTGCTGTTCGACAGCAGCGGCAAGAAGAAGCCCGCCTACGGCGCGGTGCTCACCGCCCTGGGCGGCGGCAGCGGCAGCGGCGGTGCGCAGGGCGGGGGCATCGCCTCCGGCACCGTCTACACGCTCTCCAACGCCCTCACCGGGCGCGTTCTCGACCAGCCCGCGGGCGACAACGGCAACGGCACCGCGCTCCAGGTGTGGGACTCCAGCGGTGCCTCCAACCAGCAGTGGCGGGCCACCCGCAACAGCGACGGCACCTACACGCTGACCAACGTCGCCAGCGGCCGGGTACTGGACGAGTCGGCCAACCAGACGCGCAACGGGACGCGGATGACCGTCTGGGACTCCAACGGCGGCGCCCACCAGCACTGGCGGGCCGTCCGGAACGGCGACGGCACCTACACCCTGACCAACGTCGCCAGCGGCCGGGCGCTGGAGACGCCCGGCGGTCGGACCGCCAACGGCACTCCCGTCCAGATCTGGGACGTCAAGGGCGGCGCCAACCAGCGCTGGGACTTCAAGACGCCCACCACGATGGCCGGCAAGTGTGCCCTTCCGTCGACGTACCGGTGGACGTCGACAGGTGCGTTGGCGAAGCCCGCGAACGGGTGGGCCTCGCTCAAGGACTTCACCACCGTGACGTACAACGGCAAGCACCTCGTCTACGCGACCGCCTCTGACGGATCGTCGTGGAAGTCGATGGGCTTCGGTTCCTTCTCGAACTGGTCGGGCATGGCGTCGGCCGGCCAGACCCAGATGAGTCAGAGTGCGGTGGCGCCCAAGCTGTTCTACTTCGCGCCCAGGAAGATCTGGGTGCTGGCCTCCAACGGGTGGGGCACCCAGTGGCCCTTCGTGTACCGCACGTCGAGCGACCCCACCAACCCCAACGGCTGGTCCGCGGCGCAGCCGCTGTTCACCGGCAAGGTCCCGGACGGCAGCGCCATCGACCCGACCATGATCGCCGACGGCCAGAACATGTACCTGTTCTTCGCCGGTGACAACGGCAAGATCTACAAGTCGGCCATGCCGATCGGGAACTTCCCGAGCAGCTTCGGCTCGTCGTACACGACGATCATGAGCGACACGGTCAAGAACCTCTTCGAGGCGCCGGAGGTCTACAAGGTCCAGGGCCAGAACCAGTACCTCATGATCGTCGAGGCCCGGGGTGCGACCGAGCAGCGCTTCTTCCGTTCGTTCACGGCCACCAGCCTGAACGGCCCGTGGACCCCGCAGGCAGCCACCGAGTCCAACCCCTTCGCGGGCAAGGCCAACAGCGGAGCCACCTGGACCAACGACATCAGCCATGGTGACCTGGTCCGCAACAACCCCGATCAGACCATGACCGTCGACCCCTGCAACCTGCAGCTCCTCTACCAGGGTCTGGCCCCCAACCAGCCGCCGGGCACCGACTACGTCAAGTTGCCGTACCGGCCGGGCCTGCTCACCCTCCAGCGCTGACCGATACGCATCGCATCGATCGCACCGCACCGCATCGCATCGCATCGCAGTGAGGAACCCCGGCCGCACGTCGGCCGGGGTTCCTGTCTTTCTCAAAAAAGTTTCCGGCTCTCGGCAACCCTGAGCGGGGCCTGTGACCACAAGAAGTCGAAGATCCAGCCGTTCCGGAGCCTGGATCCGCCTCACCTCTGGTGACAGGCATGCAAGGAGAGCAACCCCCCATGAACAACCCCACGAACGGCGGACGCCGCGGGCGTCATCGCCGTCGCTGGACCGCCACCGCTGTACTGCTCGGCGTGCCCACCGCCGTCGTGCCGTATCTGCTGTTCTCGCAGGATGACTCGCAGGCCGCGACGATCGACCGCGACGCCTACTACCGGCTGGTCTCCGTGCGCAGTGGCAAGGTGCTGGACGTCAACGGCTTCTCGACCGCCGACGGCACCCGTATCCAGCAGTGGACCGATCAGAGCACCGCCAACCAGCAGTGGAAGCTGAAGTCCGCCGGGGGCGGCTACTACGAGCTGGTGAACCGCAACAGCGGCAAGGTGCTGGGCATAGCCGGGAATTCGACCGTCAAGGGCGCCGTCGCGGAGCAGCAGACCGACAGCTCCGCCACGTCCCAGGAGTGGCGGATCGAGGAGGTGAGCGGTTCCGACGCCGTCACCCTCACCTCACGCAGGAGCGGCCAGGTCCTGGACGTCTCCGCAGGCTCCACGACCGAGGGCGCGGCGGTCGTCCAGTATCCCGGCCACGGCGGCGTCAACCAGCGGTGGAAGCTGGTGAAGATGGGCTCGGCGCAGACGGCCGGGGCCGGCAGTGCGAAGACCGCTGCCGCGGCCGGACCGTATGTGTGGAAGAACGCCCAGGTGGTGGGCGGCGGTTACGTCACCGGGCTGGTGTTCAACCAGAAGGAGAAGGGCCTGCTGTACGCGCGCACCGACATGGGTGGCGCCTACCGCTGGGACACCGCGGCCGAGCAGTGGATCCCGTTGACCGACTGGATCGGTGAGAAGGACTGGAACCTGCTGGGCATCGACTCGGTGGCCACCGACCCGGTCGACCCCAAGCGGCTCTACCTCATGGCGGGCACCTACACCAACGACTGGGGCGGCAACGGCGCGATCCTGCGCTCCGCCGACCAGGGCCGCACCTTCAAGCGCACCGACCTGCCGTTCAAGGTGGGCGGCAACGAGGACGGCCGCGGCGCGGGCGAGCGGCTCGTGATCGACCCCGCGGACAACCGCAACCTGCTGCTGGGCAGCCGCAAGAACGGCCTGTGGCGCAGCACCGACTACGGCGTGACATGGAGTCAGGTCTCGTCGTTCCCCGTCAAGGACGGGGCGGGCAGCGGCGCGGGCATCTCCTTCGTGACGTACGGCAAGGCCGGCAGCAAGACGATCTACGTCGGTGTCGGCGACAGGTCGACCTCCCTGTACCGCTCCACCGACGGCGGCAGCTCCTGGCAGGCCGTCTCGGGGCAGCCCAACGGCCAGTTGCCTCAGCACGGCGTGCTCTCCGGTGACGGCTCGCTGTACCTGACGTACACCGACAATCTCGGACCCAACGGCGTGACGGCGGGCTCGGTGTGGAAGTACACGCCGGCCTCCGGGGCGTGGAAGAACGTCTCCCCGTCCCAGGGCAACTACGGCTTCTCCGGTCTGGCCGTGGACCCGCGCAAGCCCTCCACGGTGATGGTCACCACCCTCGGCCGCTGGTGGCCCGAGGACGAGATCTACCGCAGCACCGACAGCGGCACGACCTGGAAGGCCCTGGCCGAAAAGTCGGTGCGCACCGCCGCCGCCGCCCCGTACGTCGGCACCCACACCGGGCACTGGATGACCGCCCTGGCCATCGACCCCTTCAACTCCGGGCACGTGCTGTACGGCACTGGCAACGGCATCCTGCGCAGCCAGGACGCGAACGCCTCCGACACAGGCGGTACCAGCCACTGGAGCATGGGCGCCCGAGGTCTGGAGGAGACCGCGCTGATCGACGCGATCGCCCCGCCCGGCGACGCCACCGTCATCACCGCCATGGGCGACCAGGGCGGCTTCCGGCACGACGACCTGACCAAGGTGCCGTCCGGGCGGCTGAGCAACCCGATGATGACCAACAGCACCGACATCGACTTCGCCCAGTCCAAGCCCTCGATGATGGTCCGCGTCGGCCGGGGCGGCGCGCAGGACGGCGCCTACTCCACCGACGGCGGCCGCATCTGGAACGGCTTCAAGTCAGAGCCGGTGCCCAGCGCCCAGGACGGCCACATCGCGCTCGCGGCGGACGGCTCCACCATCGTCTGGACCGAGGCCGGCCAGGCCCCGTACCGCTCGACCGACAACGGGGCGAGCTGGTCGAGGGTCGGCGGCCTGGGCGACGACGCCGTGGTCGTCGCCGACCGCTCCTCGGCCAGGACCTTCTACTCGCTTTCCGGCGGCACGCTCCACGCCAGCACCGACGGCGGCGCGACCTTCACCGCCCGCGCCGCCAACCTGCCCTCCGGCAAGCTCACGGCCGTCCCCGGCGTCGCCGGTGACCTGTGGATCGCCGGCGGCGGCAAGGGGCTGCTGCACTCCACCGACGGCGGCCGCACCTTCACCACGCTCAACTCGGTGCAGTCCGCCTCCGCCCTCGGCTTCGGCAAGGCCAAGCCGGGCACCTCGTACCAGGCCCTGTACCTGATCGGCACCGTCAAGAACGTCACCGGAGTCTTCCGCTCCACCGACAAGGGCGCCACCTGGCTCCGCGTCAACGACGACGCCCACCAGTGGGGCGCCATCGGCGGCACCGGCCTCATCACCGGCGACCCCGACACCTACGGCCGCGTCTACGTCGGCACCAACGGACGCGGCCTGCAGTACGGCACCCCGTCGTCCTGACGCACTGCCCCTCCGGGGGCGCGACAGCCGAAGGCCCGCCCCGGCCGCACGCCCTCACGAGGCGTCGCGGTCGGGGCGGGTCAGTGCAGGGCAGTGCACTCTGCCGGGGTCCGGCCTGTGCCAGGGCGTCGATGATGGCGTCGAGCTTGCCGAGCGTGCAGGTGTGCTGCTCGACGATGCGCGACAGCCACCCTTCTCCACGTCGTACCCCGCAAACGCGAGCGATGTCCCCCGTCCGCGAAAGCCCGTGAGCTGCCGTGGCCTTCGCCCCAGACGGGCCGCTCTCCTTGCCGACGAACGACACCCAGCTGCGGCGGCTCCCCGTACCGGCAGTAGTGCGGCCGTCGGCCGTGGACGTCACCTCGACGCCTGACGGCCGCACTGCTTCCGCGCAAGAACAATCTCCGCCGCAGACGCGACCGTCGGCGATTCGGCCAACCGCTCTCCTGCACAGACCTGTTGCGAGAGCTGGGTCCGTGCATCGTCCATGCGCTCCCACCCGCTCTATCCCGGGAAACCCGAAGCGACTCAAACACGCCAGTTCGATATCCCCTCGTGGTCGTTGAACCTCACGACCACGCCGGACGACCGTCCAGGGGGACCACGTTGACCTCGGCCGCCACGAACGAGGAGCAGCACGCCGTGCTGCCTCCACCACCTCCCGCGGAGATCAAGTACAGCGGGCAGTACTCCGTCAATCCGCTCGCCGAGGCCTCCTTCCGGCGGATGTGCGCGCAGATCCCGGCCGTCCTGGGCCGGATCGCCCGGCTGTCGTGGCGAACCGACCGGCGGGCCGTGCAGCTCCTCCTCGGCTGCCAGATGGTCACCGGCGTTTCGGCCGCCGTGCTGCTGGCCGCCACTGCCCGCGCCATGGTTCCCGTCCTCGGGGACGGCACCGCCGGCGAGCGACTGCGCGGCGCCTTTTCAGCGCTGATCGTGGTGGCGCTCGCTGCCGCACTGGGGCGCGCTGCGGGAGCAGTGGCCACGTACGCCGAACGGCGGATCACTCCGCGGCTGACCACGGTGACGGACACCGCCCTGGTCGAGGCGGTATGCCGGGTCGAGGCCTCCGCATATGCCGAGGACGGCTTCTCGGACCGTCACGAGGCAGCCGAGATGGGGGTGATCCGCACGCACGTGATGGTCACCGACGCCCAGCGCTTCCTGTCCGCGCTGGTCCGCATGGCCACCGCCGGCGGCGTGCTGTCGGTGCTGAATCCGGTGATGCTGCCGCTGCTCCTGCTCGCCGTGCTGCCGGCCGGCGTCGGCGCCGTGCTCACCGCCCGGGTCGATTACGAGATCCACTACGCCAACATCGCCGACCGCAACGTGCGCGGCATGATGCGCTGGTGGGCGACCGAGTCGAAGTACGGCGACGAGGTCCGCGCCAACTCCATGACCGACTACCTCATCTACTGGTACCGCGCTCTGTCCGACCGCTGCGACCGGCGCACTCTGGCCGCCGCCCCGCGGACTCTGCGGATCGCCCTGCTCTCCGCCATGGCAGGCGGCGCCTTCCTCGTTGCGACTTGGGGTGCCCTGGCGTGGCTGGCGGTGTCCGGCAGGATCGAACTCGCGGTCGCGGCGACGGCGGTCATCGCCGTGCAGACCACGCTCGCCGCGCTGTCCCAGGTGGTCGTCAACGGCGCTGCGGTCTTCCACACCAGCCTGTACCTGAGCGACATGCAGGCCTTCCTCGCCGACGCCGCCGCACGCGCCCCGAGGCGCGGTCCTCACGCACACGCCACGACGACCGAGGAGATCCGGCTCGAGGAGGTCGTCTACCAGTACCCAGGCAAGGACAGGCCCGCCGTGGACGGTGTCTCCCTGGCGCTGCGGCGCGGCCAGATCCTCGCGATCGTCGGCGCGAACGGCTCGGGGAAGTCCACGCTCACTCGGCTGCTGACCGGGATCTATCTGCCGGACAAGGGCAAGGTCACGTGGAACGGCCGCGACCTCGCCGAGGTGGACCCGGCCACGGTCTGGGCGAACACCGGTCTGGTGCCGCAGATCTTCGCGCAGTGGCCGCTGCGGGTCCGCGAGAACGTCACCCTCGGCCAGCCTCGAACCCACGACGACGCCCCCGTGTGGGAGGCCATCGACGCGGTCGGTCTGCGCGAGGCCGTCGATGATCTCCCCGATGGCCTCGACACCCTCTTGGCCCGAGACGTCTTCGGTGGTTCGGAGCTCTCCGGCGGTCAGTGGCAGCGCGTGGCGTGTTCGAGGGCCCTGTACCGGCGCCCGGGGCTGCTGATCCTGGACGAGCCCACCTCACAGATGGACCCGCGTGGCGAGCACCAGATCTTCGAGGAGATCAAGGCCATCGCCGCCGACCGCATCACGATCGTGGTCACGCACCGTCTGGAGAACACCAGGATCGCCGACCACATCGTCGTGATGGAGCACGGGCGGATCACCGAACAGGGAAGGTACGACGACCTCGTCCACGCCGGCGGAACCTTCGCCGAACTCCTGGAACTGTCCCAGGACCGCTGATCCGCCTCGCCCCGTCCCGCACCGGGGACGGGGCCCCATCAAGGATGGCCCGTGCCCTCCCGCCATGTCGACGACCTTGCCTTCCGCTCCCCGTGCGCGTTGGCGAGGTGCACGGCCTGAGGCACACGAAACCCCTGCTCACGACAGCGCAGGGCTGGGCGGAGCAGCGAACCGGGCCGGTCGTGGCCGCACGCGACGCCTCACTCTCCCTCAACCCGTTCTAAGCGAAAGCGCACGACAGCGGTGGCCGGCGTCGGGTGCCCGCATCCGTGCCGTTGGCGCGGGTCTCCTCGTAGATCTCGCTTATGCGGAGCAGGTCGGGTTCGGCCAGTCGGTCGCCGATGAGCTGCATGCCGATGGGGAGGCCGGATGAGTCCTCTCCGATCGGCAGCGTCAGGGCGGGCAGTCCTGTGACGTTGGCGGGCGATGTCAGCCGCAGGAGTCCGTCGGTGACGTCCTCGGTGAATCCGTCGTTCCAACGGATTTCCGGCTGGGAACGGAGCAGTGCCGTGGAGGCGACCGTGGGTGTCGCGAGAACGTCGATCGCGGTGAACATCTCCCGCCATGACTGGCGGATGAGGGTGCGGCAGCGCTGGGCCCTCAGGTAGTCGTCGGCGGCGATCATCCGGCCGGCCTCCAGTAGGGTCCGCAGGCCGTCGCCGAGGAGCTCGGGGCGCCGGCGCAGGTGATCCTCGTGGGCCGCGGCCGCCTCGGGGGCCACGTGGCCCCACAGTGTGGGCACCAGGTACGCGGTGAGTGGGGCGGTCACGGTGACCGCGGTCGCGCCGAGTGCGACGAGCCGGCCCGTCGCCTGTCGGACCGCGTCCGTCACCTGCGGTGCCACGTGTTCGAAGAAGTAGTTGTCCGGGACGCCGATGCGCATGCCTCGCAGGTCTCCGGAGCCCTGGCTGGGCCGGTGGAGGTGAGGTGAGACGACGCTCGCCGCGTCCCGGGGATCTCGGCCGGCGATGGTCTGGAGGACGAGGGCGGCGTCCTGGGCGCTGCGGGTGAGGGGGCCCACGTGGTCCATGGACCACGACAGTGGGGCCACTCCGTAGCGGGAGACGACGCCGTAGGTGGGCTTGAGACCCACGAGCCCGTTGAACGACGCGGGGACGCGGATGGAGCCGGCGGTGTCGGTGCCGAGGGCGAAGGCGGCCGATCCGACGGCGACGGCGGCTGCCGACCCTCCGCTCGAGCCGCCGACGACTCTGTCGCTCGCCCATGGGTTGCGCGTCTGGGGCGTGATGAGCCCGTAGGCGAACTCGTGCATCTGGGTCTTGCCGACCAGAATGGCGCCCGCGGCTGTGAGACGGTCCATGACCGCGCTGTCGTGGACGGGGACCCGATCGGCCCAGAGCGGGGAGCTGGCCGTGGTCGGGACGCCGGACGCGTCGATGTTGTCCTTGAGCGCGAAGGGAATGCCGTGCAGCGGTCCCCGGGAACGCCCTGCCATGACCTCTCGCTCCGCCTCGATCGCTCGTGCTCGCGCCGCCTCGGGTGTGCGGGTCACGAAGGCGTTGAGGGCGCCTTCGGTCTCCGCCGCTCGTTGCAGGACGGACTCGGTCAGTTCGACCGGGGAGAGTTCCTTCGCGGCGATGGCGTCGGCCGCGGCGGCGACGGTGAGTTCGTAGGGCTGCGTCACAGCGGTCTCCCGGTCGCGCCGTGGTCGGTGAGGGTGAGGACCGGCGCCGGCGCGATGCCGGTGAGGTCGAGCTCCTCGAGGATGCGGATGGTCCGTGTGATGCGGGCCGCGAGTTCCACGGCCTCGCGGTGCCGTGAACTGCGGGCCGCTTCCCCGGGCCGCGCACCTCCCGGGGTTTCGGTCGGCCTGCCGGGGTCGTGGTGTGAGGGCGACGGCATACTCGTGTCCTCTCAGGATCTCCGGTGCGAGGGATCGATGCCGAGGGGCGGTCGATGCCGAGGGGCGGTCGACGCCGAGGTGCCGGCGGACGCCCGACGTCTCTGCTGCCGGGGGATGAACGTGCAGAGACGCCGGGCGGACTTGGGGGCTCGCCGAGCCGAGTTCGGCGCGGCTGCGGGGCCGTTCGTCAAGGGCTACAGGTCGAGGGTGACGTCGTACGACTCGAGCCAGGCGTTGAGCGACAGGGGCACTTCGAGGTCGATCCGGGTGATCTGCGTGCTCTCGGCGCTGACCGGCCGGGTCAGCCGGTCCTGGACCCGGTTCAGATCGAGCAGCGGAAGGATGGGCGCGGTTCCGCTGGAGAGCACCTCGGCGAACCTGTCGCGCAGCTTCTTCTCGTAGCCGGAGTCCTGGGTGCTGGGATAGGGCGCCTTGACGCGTTCCGCGATGGACTTCGGCAGGACGTCGCGGGTGGCGGCGCGCAGCAGGCTCTTCTCCCGTCCGTCGAACTTCTTCATCGCCCAGGGGGCGTTGAAGACGTACTCCACGAGCCGGTGGTCGCAGAAGGGGACGCGCACCTCAAGGCCCACGGCCATGCTCATGCGGTCCTTGCGGTCCAGGAGGGTGTTCACGAAACGGGTGAGGTTGAGGTAGCTGAGCTCCCTCATCCGCTTCTCCAGTCCGCTTTCGCCCGGGAGCACGGGGGTCTCGGCGATCGCGTCGTGGTAGCTGTCGCTGCGTCGGCCCGGCAGGTCGAGTCGCGTGAGCAGGTGGGTGTCGAAGAGGGGGGTGCCGTCGTAGAACGGTCCGGGTGTGCTGGTGAGCCAGGGGAAGGTCTCGGCGGTGAGCACTTCGGGGTCGTGGAACCAGCTGTAGCCGCCGAAGAGTTCGTCGGCCGACTCTCCCGAGAGGGCGACGGTCGAGCGCCGGCGTACGGCCTGGAAGAGGAGATAGAGGGACGGCCACAGGTCCCCGTACCAGACGGGCGGCAGGTCGGTGGCGGCCAGGACGGCGGCTCGGACTGTGGGATCGCTGAGATCGTCGCTGTCGAGGAGGATCTCCTTGTGGTCCGCGTCGACCAGTTCTGCCAGGTCCCGGACGAAGGGGGCGTCCGGGGTGCTGCGCAGCGGGTCGGGGACGAAGTTCTCGGCTGCGCCGACGAAGTCGACGGAGAAGGACCGGACGGGGCCGGCGTCCTGGTCCTTGAGCGCCTTGGCGGCCAGGGCGGTGACGGCGGAGGAGTCCAGGCCGCCGGACAGCAGGCTGCACAGGGGGACGTCGGAGATGAGCTGCCGGGAGACGATGTCCTCGAGGAGTTCTCGCACGGTGCGGATCGTCCGGTCCAGGGAGTCGGTGTGCTCCTTGGCCTCGAGGGCCCAGTACCGGTGCTTGGTCAGTCCCTGGCGGCGCACACGGATGAGATGGCCGGGGCGGACTTCGAACATGCCGGTGAAGATGGCGTGTTCGGGGGTCTTGACCATGTCGAGGATCTCGCTGAGACCGTCGGCGTCGACGCGGCGCGGGATGTCGGGGTTGGCGAGGATCGCCTTGGGTTCGGAGCCGAACACGACACCGTGGGGGGTGGGGAAGTAGTAGAGCGGCTTGACGCCCATGCGGTCTCGGACCAGGAGCAGTTCCTCGCTGCGAGTGTCCCAGATGGCGAAGGCGAACATGCCGTTCAGCCTGGTCGCGAAGTCCGCGCCCCATTCCAGGTAGGCGCGCAGGACGACCTCGGTGTCGCTCTTGGTGCGGAAGCGGTGGCCGCGGGAGACGAGGTCGGAGCGCAGCTCCCGGTAGTTGTAGATCTCGCCGCTGAAGGTCAGCACGGCCGGTGTGCGGCCGTCGTCTTCGGCGAGCATGGGCTGCTTGCCGCCCTCGAGGTCGATCACGGACAGCCGGCGGTGGCCGATGGCGGCGTGACGGTCGGTCCATAAGCCGCTTGCGTCCGGGCCGCGGCAGGCCATGGTCTCGGTCATGGCGTCTGCCGTCGCGCGTTCACGGGTCAGGTCGCGTTCGAAGTCCACCCATCCGGCGATTCCGCACATGTGGGTTGTCCTCTCCATGGTGTGTTGGGGACCGGAGATCCGGGATCGGGCGCCCCGGCCGTACGCGGTTCGGCCGGGCCCGGGGTGTGCCGGGCGTTAACAGGCGGCCGTGTGGGATCAGGCGTTGTCAGGCCAGTTCAGGCGTCGGGCGTAGTGGGCCCATACGGCGATGACCATCAGTGCGGCTGTCATGCCGCCCAGGGTCATGACCGTGGAGGGTGAGCTGGCGTCGACGACGAAGCCGCCGAGCAGGGCGCCCAGGGAGATCGTGGCTTGGAAGGAGGCGGTGAACATGACGGAGGCGGCTTCGGGGGTGCTGGGGCTCGCCTTGGTGAACCAGGTCTGGGACGAGACGGGAACGGCCCCGTAGCCCACGCCCCAGACGACGAGGAGGGCGATGGCTCCGGCTTTCCACTGCCCCAGCACGGGAAGGAGCAGGGTGGCGGCCGCGATCATGCCGGCGGCGGCGCCGAAGGTGGCGCGCGGGTGGCGCGCGACCAGTGAGCCGCCGAGGAAGTTGCCGAGGATGCCCGCCGCGCCGTAGATGAGCAGGAAGACGGTGATCAGCCCGGAGCTGACGTCGGTGACCTGCTCCAGGAACGGTGTGACGTAGGTGTAGGTCCCGAAGTGCGCCAGGACGACCAGAACGGTCAGCAGCAGGGCGAAGCGGGTGGCGACGCTGTCGAGCATGCCGCGCAGCACGGTCAGGCGGGTCGTCTGGCGGGGCGGCAGGGGCGGCATGACGATCAGCAGCATGATCAGCACCGCGACGGTGAGGCCGCCCATGGCGATGAACGCGGTGCGCCATCCGGCCAGGTCGCCGATGAAGGTGCCGGCCGGCACGCCGAGCACGGAGCCGAGGGGGACGGCGGAGAAGATCACGGCCGTGGCCCGGCCGACGGATTCGGCGGGCACCAGGCGTTCGGCCAGGGAGGCGCCGATGGACCAGAAGCCGCCGATGACGATCCCGACGAGGACGCGGGAGAGCAGGACCATCCAGTAGGCGGGTGCCGCCGCGGCCATGAAGTTGGCGCCCGCGAGAAGGATCATGAAGACGCACAGCATCAGGCGGCGGTCGATCCGCGCGGTCGCCACCGTGACGACGGGCGCGGCGATCGCTGCGAGGAAGCCGGGCATGGTCATCATGAGACCGGCCATGCCGTCGGAGATGGTGAAGCTGGCGCCGATCTTGGTCAGAAGTCCGATCGGAAGGATTTCTGTGGTGACGATGGAGAAGATGCCCAGCATCACCGCGACGACGGCCAGCCATCCGATCACCGGGGAGCGAGGCGGTGAGGCGGCCCCGCCCAGGTCGTGCGTGGTGGCGGTGGTGGATGCAGCCATGGATTCCGTCCTGTGACGAGTGTGCTCTTGCGTGATCAGTTCAACAGGCGGAGCGGGACGAAGGCTGGCAGATCTGCGACATCAACGCTGTGCGCGAGGGTGACGTCGCAAAGTCGCCATGTGTTCCGCGGTGGTTCTCGCAGGTCACGGGTTTGGGCGGGGATCACGCGGCGAATTCCGGCAGCCGCGCAGGTCGTGCGCGACTTGGGCAAGTCCCTGTCCGACGCCTTCGCATTACCGCACACACGTCCGGCATTCACGTACTCGTGTGCGACTTCGGCAAGATGGCGTTGACCGGGCGCGGACACCCGGATGACGGTGTCATCCATGCCCATATCCGTGGCTCTGCTTTTCCCTTCGACTGTTCCTGGGCTGGACGTCTCGGCAGCTCGTGAGGTTTTCGGCGTCGACCGGTCGTACCTGGTCGATCCGTGGTACGAATTCGCCGGCTGGGCCCCGGACGGCGCCCAGAGCTGTGACGCCTGCCGTGCGGAGCGGTTGTGGAACACCGATCAGCTGCCGGACGCGCACACGATCGTGGTCCCGGCATGGCCGGACACGCATCTCGCGCCGCCCGCCGCCCTGGTGCGGGCGATCCAGGCGGCCCACGGCGCGGGGGCCCGGGTGATCGCCGCGTCGACCGGGGTCTTCGTGCTCGCGGCGGCCGGGCTCCTCGACGGCCGCCGGGCGAGTGTGCACTGGGCGCACGTCGACGCCCTGGCCGCCCGGTACCCGCGCGTCGAGCCGGACTCGGCAGCCCGGTACGTGGACGACGGCGACCTGCTCACCTCGGTGGGCGGCGCGGCCAGTCTCGACCTGTTCCTCCACGTCGTCAGCCTTGATCACGGGCCTGCCGTCGCCGAAGCGCTGGCGCGCCGCCTCGTAGCGCCGTTCTCCGAGCCGGCGTCCGACTCCCCCGCCCCCGCCGAACCCGACACGGACGAGGTTCTCGCGCAGATCCTGCCGTGGGCCTCCGAGCGCCTCGACTGCCCGCTGACCGTGGAGGACATGGCCCAACAGGCCCGCGTCAGCCGGCGTACTCTGACGCGCCACTTCCGCTCCATCACCGGGATGGCGCCGCTGCAGTGGCTGCTGTCGCAGCGTGTGCACCGCGCCCAGCGGCTGCTGGAGACGACGGCCCTGAGCATCGAACAGATCGCCGCCCAGACGGGGATGGGGACCGGAGCGACCCTGCGCCGGCACTTCAGCCGGACCACGGGCCTGCCTCCGGACGCTTATCGACGCTGGTTTCGGGCGCACGGGGCAGAGCGGCCCGTACAGACGGATCCGGCCCGCCCCGGGCCCTGAGCGGCGGCGTAGCGAATGCCGCGCATCGCCGGCGGGCAGCGGCGTGCCGCCCGCCGTTCACACGGAGGAAGGAAGCACATGACGGAGCACCCGGTACCGGCCGGCTTGCCGGAGGCCTTCTACCACGACCTGGGACACGGCCGCTTCGAGAGCACCGCGGCCACGGCCGGCCCGTGGAGCCCCAAATGGCAGCACGGCGGTCCGCCCTCGGCGCTGCTGGGCAGGGCGATGGAGGCGCACGCACCGCGTGCCGGCTTCCACATCGCCCGGGTGACGGTGGAACTGCCCCGCCCCGTTCCTGTGGCGGAGCTGCAGGTGTCCGTGCGGACCGTGCACGCGGGTCGGCGCGTCGAGCTGCTGGAAGGCGAGATCAGCTCCGGCGACGGTCCCGTGATGCTGGCCCGGGCCTGGCGGATGGCGGCCGGCCCGCTCGACACACCTGCCCTGCGCGTCGGCCGTCCGGCGCCGCCCCTGCCCGGCCCCCAGGCGCCGCACACCATGGCGCGGGCGCACCTCGACGGGTACATCGCGGCCATGGAGTGGCGCTTCGAGGCAGGCGCGGGCTTTGACGTCCTGGGGCCTGGCGCGGCCTGGGCGCGTCAGCGGATCCCGCTGGTGGCGGGGGCGCCGGACACGGCCCTCACCCGCGCGCTGACTCTGGCGGACAGCAGCTGGGCCGTCGCCTTCGAGTTGGACCACCACCACCGGCTCGTCGTCAACACGGACGTGACGCTCGCGCTGCACCGGCCGCCCGTCGGGGCGTGGCTGTGCATGCGGTCGGCCACGGCCGCGAGCCCCGGTGGATCGGGGCTGGCTGTCGGCCAGATGCACGACGAGACCGGCGAGTGCGGCCAGGTGATGCAGACGTTGCTGGTCAATGAACGCTGACCGGCGGGCGGCCCGCACGGGGCGAGCGGGCCGCCCCGGCTCCGCGCCCGATGCCCTAGCCGGGCCAGTCGACCAGCAGCCTGCGCGGCCCGCGGAAGGAGACGTTGGCAGGGAAGTCGAAGTCCTGGTCCTCGACGACCCGCATCCCGGGGGCGCGCTGCGTCAGGAGATCGAGTGCGATCCGCGCCTCCATGCGCGCCAGGGCGGCGCCGATGCAGTAGTGGATTCCCTGGCCGAAGGCGAGGTGCTTGCGGGAGTCCTCACGGTGGATGTCGAAGGCCTCGGGGTTCTCGAAGTGGGCGGGGTCGCGGTTGGCCGCGCCCAGCAGCAGGAGCACCTTGGCCTGGGCGGGGATCTCGACGCCTGCGACCGTCACCGCCTCGGTGGTGATGCGCCGCCAGGCGGGGATGCTGCTGTCGTAGCGCAGCACCTCTTCGACCGCCTTGGGGATGAGCGAGCGGTCGGCGCACAGCTCGTCCCACTGCGTGCGGTCGGCGAGCAGCCTGCGCACCGCGTTCCCGGTGAAGCTGGTGGTGGTCTCGTGGCCGGCGAAGCTGAGGCCGTAGGCGACGTTGGTGATGTCCGCGATCGAGAGGCTGTCGGGGTCTTCCCGGTGGATCCGGACCAGGTCGCTCGTGAAGTCGTCGACGGGATCGGCCGCCCGCTCGGCGACGAACTCCTCGCAGTACCGCCAGTAGTTGACCATGTTGTCGGCGATGACGCGTTGTTCGTCCGGCGTCGGCTTGCCCCAGCTGAAGGCGATGCGGTTGCCGCACCACGACTTCAGCATGTCCATGTCTTCGTCGGGGAACCCGATGAAGGTGAAGATCATGTAGGCGGGCAGGGGGTAGGTCAGCGCCGGGACGAGATCGACGACCCCGGGCCGGATCTCGTCGACCAGCTCGGTCGCCTTGGCCCACACCTTGGGCTCCAGGACCGAGATCCTGCGGGCCGAGAAGCCTTTCTGGTTGTGCCGGCGGATTCGGGTGTGACGAGGGGGATCGCAGTCCGACATGACCGGATAGGCGTGGAAGCCGGCCTTGACGATCGACTGCGCCTCCTCCGTCAGAGGAAAGACCGGACGCTGCCCGACCGCGGCAGAGAAGACTTTCGGGTTCATCAACGCGCTTTGGATGTCCGCGTATCCGGTTATCACCCACATGTCTATCACCGGCGCATAGAAGGCGGGTCCTTCTTCGCGCACGGCAGACAATATCGGGTACGGGTCGTCGACGTAGGCGTCACCCAGCGGATTGAAACGGTGGTTTACCGGGCAAGCCGTCATGTCCGTCATAACGAAACTCCCAGGGCTCGGCGGCTCTCAGTCTCACCCGCCGCCGACCGTTTTGAAAACCAGAAAATTCTGGACATCAACCGGGGTTATTTATGTCTGAGCGAATAAGCCTGCGCCAGCTGGACTACTTCGTGGCCGCCGCCGAGGCCGGAACGCTGACCGGGGCGGCCCGGCGACTGTACGTGTCGCCCTCGGCGGTGTCGGCCGGCATCGGAGAGCTCGAGCATCAGGTCGGGGTGCAGCTGCTCCTGCGCGCCAGGGCCAAGGGACTCACCTTGACGGCCGCCGGCCGCCTCTTCCTGCCTCAGGCCAAAGCACTGCTGACGAGCAGCGAGGATCTGCGTGAAAGCGTGCAGGAGGTGGGCCGCCGACCGAGCGGGCATCTGGTGATCGGCTGTTTCACGACACTGGCCCCGTTCCTGGTGCCGTGGCTGATGGAGGAGTTCACCCTCGCTCACCCCGCCGTCACCCTGGACTTCGTCGAGGGCTCGGTGACCACCCTGCAGCGCCTCCTGAGGGAAGGGCGCTGCGAGGTGACCCTGCTGTACGGAATGGACGTGGAGGACGACATCACGTTCGACAGGCTGTACTCCGTCGAACCGCACGTCCTTCTGCCGCAACGGCATCCGCTGGCGGACCACGAGAGGGTGCGCCTGGCCGATCTGGCCGGTCACGACATGGTCATGCTGGACGTGCCGCCCAGCCGCCGCTACTTCAGCGACGTCCTCGCCACGGCGGGGATCGCTCCCGTGGTGCGCCACAGCACGCAGAGTTTCGAGGTCGTCCGCAGCCTGGTGGCGCGCGGCACGGGCTACTCCCTGCTCATCCAGCGCCCTGCTCTCAACATCAGCTACGAGGGACGAGCCGTGCACATCCGCCGGATCGCCGACCGGGTCGCCCCCCTCGACGTCGGGCTGGCGCGGCTGGCGGGCACGCAGCCGACACGGCGGGCCGCGGCCTTCGCGTCGTTCTGCCGCACCAACGTCACACGGCCGCCCCGGGCAGGCGCCGCGAGCGCGTCCGGAGGGACGCCTGAAGGTTCACGTCGTAAAGCTGCCAGCTCCCCCGAGGGAGAAGACGCAGGATGGGTCCATGCATGAGAATGCGGAACACTGCATTCGGGCGGTCCAGTCCAAGGACGCCCGGTTCGACGGCTGGTTCTTCACGGCGGTGCTGACCACGAAGATCTACTGCCGGCCCAGCTGCCCGGTCGTCCCGCCCAAGCCCAAGAACATGACCTTCTATCCCAGCGCGGCGGCGGCCCAGCAGGCGGGCTTCCGCGCCTGCAAACGTTGCCGTCCCGACGCCACACCCGGGTCCCCCGAGTGGAACGTGCGGGCCGGCCTGGCAGCACGGGCGATGCGGCTGATCAAGGACGGTGTCGTGGACCGGGAGGGCGTGCCCGGACTGGCGGCACGCCTGGGCTACTCGACGCGTCAGGTCGAGCGTCAGCTCCAGGCGGAGGTGGGCGCCGGACCCGCCGCCCTGGCGCGCGCCCAGCGCGCCCAGGCCGCCCGTCTGCTCATCGAGACCAGCCGACTGCCGATGGCCGACGTGGCGTTCGCGTCCGGATTCGCGTCCATCCGCACGTTCAACGACACCGTGCAGAGCGTGTTCGGCATGTCCCCGTCCGAACTGCGCCGTCGCGGCCGTCCCTCGTCCGCGGCCGGCACGGTGGCCTTGCGCCTGCCCTACCGGTCCCCGCTGTGCCCCGACAGTCTGTTCGGGCATCTGACGGCCACGGCGGTGCCGGGAGTGGAGGAATGGCGCGACGGGGCGTACCGGCGCACCCTGCGGCTGCCGCACGGCCACGGCATCGCCGAACTGCGGCCGACGGGAGCGTCGTACGTCCAGTGCTCGCTCACCCTGTCCGACCTGCGCGACCTGACGATCGCCATCAACCGGTGCCGGCGCCTGCTGGATCTCGACGCCGACCCGGTGGCCTACGACGACGCGTTGCAGGACGACGACCTGCTCGCCCCGCTGGTCCGCAAGAATCCGGGCCGCCGCATCCCGCAGACCGTGGACGGCGCCGAATTCGCCGTCCGCGCCCTGCTGGGGCAGCAGGCGTCCCCGGCCACCGCCCGCACGCACGCCGCGCGCCTGGTGCGGGCACACGGCGAAGGCGTGGCCGACGCGACGGGAGGACTCACGCACCTCTTCCCCTCCCCCATGGCCCTGGCCGGCCTGGATCCCGCGGCCATCGTCCTGCCGCGACAACGCAAGGACGCCGTGATCGCCGTGATCGGCGCACTGGCGTCGGGCCGCCTCGATCTGGGCGCGGGCAGCGACTGGCAGGAGGCGCGCGCCGGGCTCGGCGACCTGCCCGGTGTCGGGCCCTGGGCGGTGGAGACGATCGCGCTGCGCGCGCTGGGCGACCCCGACGCCTTCCCGGTCACGGACCTCGGCGTCAGGCCGGCCGCCGCCGCCCTCGGTCTCCCGGGCACACCGGCCGCCCTGCTGCGCCACGCCCGTGCCTGGCAGCCCTGGCGCGGCTACGCCGTGCAGTATCTGTGGGCCACTGGAGAGCACCCCGTCGACGAGATGCCCGGCGATGACGTGACCTCACCGCCGGCGGCCGTCGCGTCGCCCGCTTCCCCCGTCACCGCCGAAGGCTCCTCGTGACGGGCAAGGCCTGCGCGTTCCCGTCGAGAACGTCGCCGACGGGATCCGCTCGGTGCCGGAGGACGTGCAGCGCCGGCCGGGCTGATCGGAGCGCGGCAGCGATCGCGCGGCAGCGTCGGCGCCGCCGGTCCTTCGGGCGTGCGCCGATCCGGCAGCCGACGGCGGCTTGCCTGCCGAGTCGCTGTCCGGTCGCGTCCATCGCGGCCCCCTCACGGCGTCCGTCACCGCCTTGCACACCTCGGGGGCAGTGGGCAGCTCAGGCCTGAACGCGCAGTGCGCGGGCATTGAGTGACGGGTGGTGGCGGCCGCCGACGGCCGGCCCCGGGCGGCGCCGGCCGTCGGCTTTCGTCGAGCACGCGAAAGTGCACGACGCTCATGCCGTCAAATCGACGAAGTGGACCCAGGCGGGACGGACGACCTCGCCGAGCGTGTGCAGCAGTCCGGGAGAGATGACGCTGTCGACCGTCAGGGCGACTGCGGCGTCGCCTCCTTCGACGATCCGTGCCACCTGCATCACGGCGATGTTGACCCCGGCCTCCCCCAGGACCCGGCCGATGGTGCCGATCATGCCGGGCACGTCCTTGTACTGCAGGAACAGCATCCGGTCGGTGATCTCCAGGTCGATGTCGTAGTCGGCGATCCCGGTGAGCTTGCGGGTGTTCCTGGGGCCGGACAGGGTCCCGGAGACGGCGATCGCGCGGCCGTCGGGCAGGGTGCCGCGCAGGATGATCTGGTCGGTGTGGGAGGCGCTCTCGGAGCTGGTGACGAAGCGGACCGCGTCGATGCGGTCCCGGGCGATCAGGGAGGCGTTCACCAAGGTGACACGTCGGCAGTCGGCGCCGGCGAGCATGCCCGTGAGCACGCCGCGCTCGAGCGCTGTGACGTCGTGCCGGGTGATCGGGCCGTGCACCTCGACGTCGAGGTCCGCGGGGGGCTGCCCGTCGGCCAGGGCGGTGAAGACGCGGCCGAGGTCGGCGGCGAGCGGGAGGAAGCGCGTCACTTCGGCGAGCGGGGCGCCCAGGTGCAGGTTCACGGCGTCGGGAACCAGTTCGCCGGCCAGCGCCCGGCGCACCGAGTGGGCGACCGTGGTGCCGGCTCGGTCCTGGGCCTCGACGGTGGAGGCGCCCAGATGCGGTGTGCTCACCACGTTGTCCAGGGAGAACAGCGGGGAGTCCGTGCAGGGCTCGGTGGCGAACACGTCCAGGCCCGCCGCGGCGACGCGTCCCTCGGCCAGTGCGGCGGCGAGAGCCTGCTCGTCGACGATGCCGCCGCGGGCCGCGTTGACGATGCGCACGCCCGGCTTGACCCGGCTCAGTTCGTCGTGGCCGATGAGGCCCGTCGTCTCGGCGGTCCTGGGCAGGTGCACGGTGATGAAGTCGGACGTGGTGAGCAGTTCGTCCAGCGTCACCAGCCGCGCTCCCGTCTCGGCCGCCTGGGACGCGGTCAGGTACGGGTCGTGGGCGATGATCTGCATGCCGAAGGCACGCATGCGGTGGGCCACGAGCCTTCCGATGCGTCCCGCGCCGATGATGCCGAGGGTCTTGTCCGCCAGTTCCACGCCCGTGTAGCGGCTGCGCTGCCACTGCCCGCCCTTCAGCGACGCGTTCGCCTGCGGAATGTGGCGGGCCACCGAGATGATCAGGCCGCAGGCGAGTTCGGCCGCGGTGACGCTGTTGGACGCGGGTGCGTTGACGACGGTGACGCCGGCCCGGGTCGCGGCCTCGAGGTCCACGTTGTCCAGTCCGACGCCCGCCCGTCCGACGACCTTGAGACGGGGGGCGGCGGCGAGTACCTCGGCGTCCACCCGGGTGGCCGAGCGCACGAGGAGGGCGTCCGCGTCACGCACGGCCGCCAGCAGCCGGGCGCGGTCGCTGCCGTCGCAGTGGCGGACGTCCACCTGCGGGCCGAGTGCGTCGACGGTGGTCGGAGCGAGCGCTTCGGTCAGCAGCACGATGGGGGCTGTCATGGGACTCGATTCCGGTGGGGAGAGCCGCGGCGGGTTCTCAGGAGGCGGGGGTCTGCTGCGGCTCATGCGCCACGACGGGGTGGTCCTTCTCGAGCGGCGGCTGGGCGGCGGCTCCGCCCGGGGCGCCGATGTCGGCGAAGAAGTCGCGCTCGACGCTCGTGTAGTCCACCCAGTCGGAGGGCAGGTCGTCCTGGTAGTAGACGGCCTCCACCGGGCAGACCGGCTCGCACGCTCCGCAGTCCACGCATTCGTCGGGCTGGATGTACAGCTTTCGCGGGCCTTCGTAGATGCAGTCGACGGGGCATTCCTCGATGCAGGCCTTGTCCTTGACGTCGATGCACGGCTGGGCGATGACGTAGGTCATGCGATCACTCCTTGACGGTCCAGGCGTCGGTGCCGGCGAGCAGTGCCGCGAGGTCGCCCTTGCCGTCGCGTTCGACGGCCGCTGCGAGCTGGCCGGCCATCTGCGTTTCGTAGACGGGGCGTTGGACCTGGCGCAGGACGCCGATCGGTGTGTGGTGCAGGGTGTCGGGGTCGGCGAGGCGGGACAGGGCGAATGCGGTGGCGGGGTCGGGGGGTTCGTGTGCGTCGTCAGGCATGGGCGGCTCCCGGGCGCATCCGGTCGGCGGACGGCAGCGGGGCGCGGTCCGTCGTGACGGTCCCCCTCCAGACCTCCGCCGAGAGATCCCCGGCGAGGAGGACGGTGCCTGCGGTGGTGCCGGCCGGGCCTGCGGGGGTGCCGGAGGCGGACTCGGAGGTGATCAGCGCTGTCCGCGGCTGGCCGGCGTCGACGGCCGCCGTGCCCGGCAGCCCGACGACGAGGAGGTCTCCCACGACGGCGGTCCGCGCCATGGCGGGCCCGGTCAGGCTCGGGGTGCGCGCGGGCGTCCGCAGCAGCTTCTCGTAGAGCCGCACGGTGGCGGGGAAGTCGGTGTCGGCCACGGCGTGCCGGGGCAGCAGTCGTACGCCCGTCTCCGGCAGGTCGGCTCGGCGCCTTCCGGGCATGGCGGGCCTCGGCTGTTCGCCCTTCCAGGGCCGGTGCTCGACGAGTTCGGCAAGGGTCGCGTCGGGGTAGCGGACCCGCGCCCGCGCGCCGGGAAGGATCGGCTCGGGCGGTTCCACCACGGTGGTACCGGTGACGGCGAGCAGATCCAGCTCCTGCCGCAGCTCAGGCACGATCAGGGAGTAGCGCGTCTGTCGCTGGATCGGCGTGAAGGGGCGAATGCCGGCGATGAGCAGCACATGGCCGACGGCGGCGAGCTCCAGGCCTCCGAAGTCGGGGATGGGCATGCGCAGGTCGGCCGGGACGCCCAGGAGGTTCTCGTAGTGGCTGATGTGCTCGTCCAGGTCGTGCAGGGCGATCAGTGAACGGGCCAGCAGGCGCGGTCGGGTCAGTGTGGAGGAGTCGGGGCGGGTGCGGAACCAGCGCTCGGGAGCGGCGGGCTGCTGGGGAGCGGGCATCGGTCAGCCTTTCCGGACGGAGTGGGGAGCAGAGGTCCACCAGGACCGCACGGGCAGGCCCCAGGCCGCGAACTCCTCGCTCACGAGGTGTCGCAGGCGGGTGGAGTCTCCGAAGTGGTCGGGCATGCCGGTCACGGTCACCGTCATCTCCCGGCCGCTCTGCACCAGGCACAGGGACGCCCTCAGTCGTGCGCGCTCCGGCACGAGCCCGGGCACGTTCATGGTGCGCAGCGCGAGGGATTCGGCGGTGCGTCCGGCGAAGCGGGTCACATCGTGGTCCGCCCGGCCGAAGTTGGAGGCGACGACGTCCGTCTGCTGCGCTCCGGGGGCTTTGAGGGCGGCGGCGGCGCGGGAGGGCAGCAGGTGCCACAGGGCCTCGGGGACGAGGGTGGCGCTGTGCGCTCCCGAGTCCTCGAGCAGTGTTCTGGTGGCGTGCCGGGTGGGCCGGAGGTCGCGGTGGTGCGCGGCGCCGCCGGGAAGGCCCAAGGGGACGACGACGAGTGCGTTGGCCTGCTCGTCCCCTGCAGGGTGGCGCAGGCTCATGGGGATGCCGACCTGGACGTCCTGCCGGTGTGCGCGGGGGACGTGGGTGCGCACAAGGTTGGCGGCGATCTCCAGCAGGAGGGTGTTGCCGGTGCCGTGGTGGCGGCGGGCGACGTCGTGCCAGGTGTCGGCCGGCACCGTGAGGACGGCGGTGCTGAAGTAGCGGGGCGTCGAGGCGGGCTGGGGCGCGCGGCCGGCCGCGGACAGCGTGGCCAGGGCTCGCAGGACGTCCTGCCGTCGGTGGCGCGGCTCGCGCAGCAGCCAGGACAGCGTGCGGGTCAGCGCCCGGGTCGTCTGGCCCAGCGCGTCGGTCAGGTCGCTGTCGTGGGGCTGCTGTGCCGGGGTGCGAGCGGCGATCGCGTGGAGCAGGCCCAGTCCGTCGCTGCGGAAGTGCGGGACGGTCAGGGAGACGAGGCATCCTTCCGCGTAAGGGGCGGCCGCCAGGCGCCACAGTCGGCTCGAGTCCACCGGCAGCGGTGTGAGGGCTTGCGCGTCGGCCCAGGCGAGGGCGGTGTCGGGGGTCAGGGGCGTGCGGTCGATCGCCGGACGGTGGGTGTTCGGCGTCGTGATCCACTTGCGGCGGCCGCCGGGGACCGCGCTGCCGGCCGCGGTGCGGCTGAGCAGGCCGCGGTCGAGGCGCTGCCATTCCGCGTGCAGTTCAGCCTCGGGGAGGGGGCCCGGCAGGCGCCACAGGACCTGGACGATGCGGGACGAACCCAGTGCCGTGGCCGCTTGGTGCAGCATTTCGTCGGTGGGGTTCAGCCGCCACCGTGTCGCGCGCGTCGTCATGTGAGCGCCTCCAGGAGATGGTCGGCGGCCCGGCGGCCGACGGCGGGGGCGAGCTTGAACCCGCCTCCGTTCCAGCCGGCCGCGGTCACCAGTCCACTTGGGCGGGACCAGCTGGTCACCGTCGCGGGGCCGCCTGTCGTCGCCATGGCGTCGTAGGCCGTGACTCCACCGACGGCGGGGGCTTCGGCGAGGTGCGGGAAGCGCTGGGCGACGACGGCGCGGATGCGGTCCTCCTCGGACGCGTCGACGCCGTCGCGGGTGCGGGCGGGTACGTCGGTGCGGGTCGAGGCGACGCCGGCCAGGACGGTGTGGCCCGTGCCCCATCGGCGCAGCCACGCGCCCGTGGTGCGGTCCACCATCGTGGGAAGGCCGGTGGCGTCCTCGGTGCGGAACAGGCAGTAGCTCACTGCTCTCGTGCGCAGCGGAAGGCGCACGCCCGCGGTCCGGGCGAGGTGCGTGCTGCCCACGCCGGCGGCGAGGAGCACGGCGGCGGCGTGGACGTTCCCGTCGGAGGTGCGCACGCCTTCGATCCGGCGGGAGGTGTGCTTGAGGCTGAGCGCCCGGGCCCGGTGGAGGCGCAGGCCTGCGCCCGCGTCGCGGTGCATGGCCCGGATGACGTCGCCGGCCGGCAGCCATCCGGCGTTCGGTTCGAGCACGCCCAGGAGGTGGCCGGGGACGGTGAGGTGAGGACAGCGCCGGGCGACGTCGTCCGCAGCCAGGACCTCGACGGGGAGTCCGGCGGCGCGCACGGCGTTGATGCGGGGTTCGACCCGGGTGAGGTCCTGACGGTCGATCAAGGTCAGGCTGCCGTCCCCGCGGACGGCGGGCCAGGAGCCGTGCCAGCCGCGCTCCAGGTAGCGGGCATGGCTTTCCACGGCCCAGGCGGCGTACGTCCCGTCCGGGTCGAACGCGCGGATCAGGCCGCCCGAGGCGGGGGTGGCTCCCTGGGCGCGGGCGTCGTCGACGACGATCACGCTGACTCCGTGGGCGGTGAGCCGTTCGGCGCTGGCCAGACCGATGATGCCGGCCCCCACGATGGCCACGTCCGCCGTCAGCGCTGCCGTCATCGCAGCGCCCGGTGCGCGTGGCGGCGGTGTGCGGGGGCGGGTGGCGTCAGAAGGGAGGTGGCTATGTCGGAGGCGCGGGCGGACAGCATGGCCAGGGCGCCGGCGTCGCCCATGCCGTGGCTGGCTTCGCACAGGCCGTTGAGGTAGATCTTCAGCGGGCGCGGGGCCGGGTCGGGGGCCTTGAGTTCGATGGCGTAGTCGCGCCCCACTTCGGGGATGCCTTCGTCGTCGAACGGGAGCCGGTGGGCCACTCCTTCGAGCAGGGGGTGGTAGCGCTCGTCGTCGGCGCTGATGCCGAAGTCCTTGAAGCCGGTGGCGAGGATGACGACGTCGGCGTCGACGGTGTGGTGGGTGTGGTGGTTGGTCTCGCGGACGGTCAGGCGGTGGGGTCCGTGGCCGGCGAGGTCGTCGATCTCCGTGACCTCGGTGAAGGGGAGCAGGCGAAGCCGGTCGGAGCCGATGAGGTCGTACTCGCGCTGGACGGTGACCAGCCGGTCGATGACGTCCTGGTCGCAGGCGGCGTAGTTGATGGAGCGCAGGTCGGTGCGCAGGCGGCGCTTGACGGCTGCGGGCAGCGGGTGGAAGTAGTCGACGAACTCGGGCAGGAACACCTGGCGGCTGTAGGGGCTGGTGTCCTTGAGGCGGAAGCCGATGCTGCGGTGGATGGAGGTCACTTGGCGGACGTTGGGACGCTCCAGGAGGTTGAGCACGATCTCGATGGCGCTCTGGCTGGCGCCGATGACGACGACGCGGATGTCGCGGTCGCGGAAGGCGTTGACGGACGACAGGTAGCGGGTGGAGTGGAAGACGGTGTCTCCCAGGCTGACCGGGAAGGGGTGCGGGATGCGCGGTGAGCGCCCGGTGCCCAGGACGAGCGTCTGCCCGAGGTGGCGTTCGTTGTGCTGGGTCTCGACGCAGAACAGTTCGTTGCCGTCCTCGTCGTTGTGGAGGGTGAGCTGTGCGGCGCTGTGTCCGTAGTCGACGCGGTCGGCGAACGCGCGGGCGACCCAGGCGAGGTAGTCGCCGTACTCGCGGCGCAGGGGGAACTTGGCGTTGAGGTGGAGGTAGTCGGTCAGCGCTCCGCGGGAGGCCAGGTACTTGATGAAGGTGTGCGGGCTGTCCTGGTTGCGCTGCATGGCGAGGTCGCGGAAGGGGTTGTTCTGGATGTCCGCGCCGGACAGGAGCTGCTCGTCCTGCCATTGGAAGACGGGTGAGCGTTCGACGAAGTGCGCGTCGCTGAGGTGTCCGAGCTCTTCGAGGATCACGGCCAGGGAGAGATTCGCCGGCCCGAATCCGATGCCCAGAACGGGGTGGACTTTCTGTTTCATCGCTGGTGGTCCCTCGGCTTGTCGTGCGTGCAAAGGCGGCGGCAGGCGCCTGCGGCGAACTGCCGCAGGCGCCTGGAACGGCCCTGCGTCGCCTGCAGGTCCTGCGCGTCGAGTGCGCTGCGAAGCAGCTGGGGCGGGTCTCACGGCCGGAGGCTGCGCAGTCGTCCGGGCGCCCGGCGGTGAAGGATCGGACACGGCCCGGAGGGCCGGCGGCCGGCTAGGAGCTCAGCAGTGCCGTCTCGATGATCTCGTTGCCGTCGTTCACGTGGACGACGCGGGACTTGAAGCCGATCCGCTCCTCGTCGTCGAGCTGCGCGTAGCTGATGATGATGACCTTGTCGCCGGGCTGGACGAGGCGGGCCGCGGCACCGTTGATGACGACGTGGCCCTTGGGCGCCTGAGGGGAGTCGTCCAGGATGGTGTAGGTCTCGAAGCGGGCGCCGTTGTTGATGTTGACGACGTGCACCAGTTCGTGGACGCCTATGCCGGCGGCCTCGAGGAGTTCGGGTGAGACGGTGATGGACCCGACGTAGTTGAGGTTGCTGTCGGTGACGGTGGCGCGGTGGATCTTGGAGTGCATGAATGTGCGCAGCATGGTGCGGCTCCTATTGCGGTGTGTGATGACGGGCGCTGTGTGATGACGGTGGTGGGAAGGAGTGCGGGGCGTGCGCTGCGGCCCGCGGCCGGGGCCTTGGGGCGCCGGGCCTGTTACGGAAGGCGGTCCGCCAGGCCGACGAAGGCGCCGGGGGGCCGTTCGTCGAGGTCGGCGAGCAGCGGCGGGGCGGTTTCGCCGGGGCCGCCGAACGCGTCGTCGATCTGCCGGCACAGGTCCGGCGTGAGCGGCCAGGCGAGCGTGCGCAGGCTCCACAGGAACTGCAGGGCGCCGCTGACGTCGGCCGGGTCGTCGGCGTCGAGGTTCTCGCAGCGCAGGGCGAGGACTTCGAGGTGCAGTGCCAGAGCTTCGGCGGCCCTGCGGATGGAGAACGACTCCAGTCGGTAAGCGTCCTCGAAACGTTGTCTGGAGGCGGTCAGGGCGGTCTGCCACCACGGGGAGGGGCCGGTGTCGACGCGTCGGCCGGCAGCCGTCTCGGCGAGAGCGTTGCCGATCTTCGCCAGCGGGGCGTCGAACCGGTTGGTGACGGTGAACGCGGCCACGGGTTCGCTGAACTCGGACTGCTGGAGTTCGGGGCTCGTCAAGGACAGCACGAACCGGGTGCGGTCACGGCCGATGCTCTCCAGGTACTCCCCCGCCCAGCGGACGTCTCCCTTGCTGGTGGAGAACTTGCGGCCCTCCAGCAGGTAGTACTGGTTGGTGAGGGTGCGTGTCCTGGGCAGGTCCACGGGCAGGCCGTGGCGGGTGGCGAGCAGCGACAGCGCCACGTAGACGAAGGCGTTGTAGAAGCCGTTGTCGATGCCGATGAACTGGACCAGTTCGTCGGGGCTCTGCCGGCGGCCGCCGCGGGCCTGCTGCAGCCAGTACACGTGGCCGACGTAGATCTCGGGCCAGGCGTTGACGGTCTGGCCGATCTGGCCGGGGCCGTCCCAGTCCACGCTGATGCCCCAGTTCAGGGGGTAGGTGATCGGGATGTACGGCAGGGGGCCGGCGAGGCTCTGCGCGACGACCCGGGCCAGGTCGGGGCGCAGCGGCACGTCGGAGTTGTCGTACCAGTCGGTGAGCAGGGACCGGTGGCGCTCCAGGTCCAGGACCCAGATGGAGACGGGCCTGCGCGGCAGGTCGTCGCCGGTTGTGCCGGCGGGCAGCAGGGCTCCGGGCAGGTTGTACAGGCCGCAGGCCTCGCACACGCCGGCCCGGGCGTGGGCGAGACAGGTCGGGCACCGCCCGGTGACGAACGCTTCGGCCTTGTACGTGCCGGTGGTCTCGTCGTAGGGAAGGTCCACTTCCCGCCGGTCGAACGCGCCGTTTCGCCACAGGCGGGTGAAGAAGTCGCGTACGAAGGCGGTGTAGGCGCTGTCGGGGCGTTCGAAGAGGTCGACGTCGACGGCCGCCAGGCCGAGGGTGCGGGTGATGCTGTCGAAGGCGTGCCGGATCAGCGACTCGGGGTCGGTGCCGAGGCGCTCGGCCGTGGTGACGACGTAGGTCTGGTTGTCGTCGGTGCTGGTCCCGAAGGCGACGTCGTGGCCGAGGATCTTCTGGGACCGGGCGCAGACGTCGCTGGCGAGCACCGGGCCGGCGAGGTGGCCGAGGTGGAGGTCGCCGTTGGGGGTGGGGGGAGAGAAAGTGACGTTGACGTGCCGTCGGCCGGTCGGGGCGTCGGTCATGAAGAGGCACCTCCCTGGCCGGCCGGCTGGAGCCAGTAGATGGACACGAACGTCAGCGGCTCGCTCGAGCCGGTGTTCGTCACGATGTGATCGGTTCCGTGCGGGATGTAGATCACGTCACCGGGAACGACCTCGCGTTCTTCGTTCCCCACCCGGGCGCGCCCCTGGCCGCTGATGAAGATGAACGTTTCGTCGGTGGCGTGTCCGTGCGGAGTGCTGGACTCGTCGGGCCGGATGGAGCACAGCGTGCTGTTCCACGGCGGGGTGACGACGCCTTCCCAGGGGTAGAGCTGGCGGATGTCACAGCCGTTCTTGCGGATCAGTTCGTCGCCGGCGGTGGTCTTGACGTGCATGGGGTTCCTCTCGTCTGACGCGGGAGCGGGGGGCGGGCGCCTCACCCCAGGGAGAACAGGCGCTCGACGGTGTCCGGTGCGAAGGATTCGGCGGGCACGTTGAACGGGCCCTGGAAGGTGGCCAGCCGGGACCCCGCCAGGACGGGGTCGGTCGGCCACACCTCTGCGTAGGCCTTGCGCCGGGCCCTGCCCTGCTCGGTGAAGGTCATGTTCATCGTGGTGCGCACCGAGCCGGAGATCTCCAGGCGGCGCATGCGCTCCTTGCGCTCCCGCGCGTAGGACTCGAAGATCCTCTCGTCCCGGGCGTCGGCGGAGCGCAGGCAGTCGCGGATCATGCGTGCGTCGCGCAGGGCGATCGACAGCCCCTGCCCGATCACCGGGTCGGACCAGCCCGCGGCGTCACCGAGGAGCACGGCGCTGGGCACGGCTGGGGCGTCGGCCCATGCGTCGTTCATGGGGTAGAAGGCGCACACCGCCGTGGGGGTGGCCGCCGCGAACATCTCGCTGTGGGGGATGCAGTCGAGCCGGAAGGCCTGCAGGAACTCGGCGTGCCGGTTCGGTCCGGCGAAGCGGCCCTTCTGCGCCACGTCGTGCAGGAGGTAGAGGCGGGCACGGCCTCCTTCGCGGGGGAAGACGAAGTAGAGCAGGTCGTTCTCGGTGCCGATGGACGTGACGTTGACGGGCCAGTCGTGCAGGTCCTCCACCAGCATTCCTCCGCCCAGGGAGTTCGGCGGGGTCTGCGTCAGGCCGATGCCCAGCTGGCGGCGCACCGTGGACATCCTTCCGTCCGCGCCTGCGATCAGCCGGCACGACACCTGGTGCTCCATGTCGTTGAGCTCGTAGCGGACCGTCGGGTCGCTCCCCGTGTCCACCAGGACGTCGCCTATGCCCCGCACGACCGTGGCGCCGGCGTGCTCGGCGGCGGCGGACAGCGCTTCGCAGGCTGCGGGGTGTCCGACGTCGAGAACCCCCCGAATTCCCGGCAGCATCTCGTCCAAGTGCAAGGCCTTCGATTTCGCGGTTTCCGGATCGACGATCTCATCGAATCCGACGAACCGGTCGACGTACGTTCCCCCGGCTTTCAGGATGCATTCCTCGAGGCCCAACTCGATGAGTTCTTCGACCCCCCAGCAGTTGATGACCTCGCCGCGCACCTTGTCGCGGTAGGTGGTCTGTCGTTCGAGGAGCATCACCTCGTATCCGTCGCCTGCCAGGGCTGCTGCCAGCGCGGATCCGGCTATACCTCCGCCGACGACGACCACGTCGAAGCGCTCGGTCTCTGCCATCAATCCTCCTGTACACCGTTATGAGGGCATGCCTGACATGGCTGACGGAAAGTTCAGCCGAGGATTTTCTGTGTGGTGACGGAGTTAATCCTCGCTATTGCTGCGAGTTCGCACGAGAGGTGTATGTGACATTCATCGTCCACTTTGGGTCAGCAGGAATATCTGGCGGCCGACCATGGCCGCACGGTATTTCTGACGCGCCGAAAGGCCCCGGGGCGCAGGACGTCCCGCAGTCGCCTGCCGGGCGCGCTGTCGTGCCGGCTGTGACTCCGGTCAGCCTGAACCCTGCCGGGCCGCGCCGACAACGCCGACTTGCTGAAGTGGGAGGGGCGTTGCGTGAGCCGGTGGTGATGTCCGGGTCACGGCAGCAGGCCGTGCAGGGCGAGGTTCCACATCTGCTCCAGCTGCTTGACCGCGTCGGGCTCGCGGGCGGCCTGCAAGGAGGCGCGTACGCGCATCTCGCTGGCGACCAGGAGGTAGGCGGCCAGATGGGTCACGGCGGCGGGCTGGGTGCCGGGGCGCAGCTGACCCATGCGCTGGGCCCGGCCCGCCAGCTCCCCGACGGCGGGCATCCAGCAGGCCGCCCAGCCGATGTCGCCGCCGGGGCGTTCTCTGGTCAGGCGCGCCGCCGACCGCACGGCCGTCTCGTCCTCCAGGAGCCGGGCCAGCGAGAGCGTGAGGTCGACGAGTCGTTCGAGTGCGGGGCTCTGGGCTCCGGCGAAGTGCTCCACGACGCGCCGGATGGCGGTGCATCCGTCCGCCTGGACCGCGTCGGCCAGCTCGCTCTTGCTGCGGAAATGGAAGGTGAGCGCACCGGTGGTGATCCCGGCCGACTTGCACACTTGCACCAGGGATGTGCCGGCGTAGCCGTAGCGGTCGAACTCCGCGGCGGCTGCCTGCACCAACGCCTGCCGTGTCCGCGCTGCTCTTTCCTGCATGTGTGCTCCGGACGCTGTCTGGTGGTCTGGCAGCCGCCGCCTCGCGCGAAGGCCCGCCTCCGACCGCGCGAGGGCGAATCTGCCGCTACGGTGACACGGGCAGCGGTCGAGCATCGCCGCGTCCCTCTGAACGATCTTGCGACGGGACCCCCAGGGTCGCGGTCACCTGGCTGTTGCCACAAGTCCAACTTCCCCTCACCTGACCCAGAGTTGGCCTGTTCTGACGTGCGCCTGCCGTCGTGGCCTTCCGCTGCCGGGGGTTTTCCCCGGCACGCAATGTCCGATTCCCGACTCGTCAAAAACATAGTTGAACCAATTATTCTAGGTGGTCTCGACAGAAGGGATCGTCATGTCCTTGCTCCATCCGCCCCTGGTCGGCCTGCCTGAGGACGTCGACCGTCTGGACTCGTTCACCGATACCGTCTTCGCCCACTTACAGCGCGCTGACCAGCGGCGATGGGGTCATGCCTACCTTCTCGGGCTTTTGACCGTCCCGGGCAAGAAGAGCGTCCGGCGCCTGGCCGCGGCCGCCATGGCGTCTCCGACGGCGTTCCAGTCGCTGCAGCAGTTCGTCAACGCCAGCCCCTGGGAGTGGGAGCCGGTCCGACGCGAACTGGCGCGCTGGACCGAGGCCCGGCTGTCACCCCGCGCATGGACCGTCGCCACGACCGTCGCCCCCAAGCGGGGGGAGCACTCGTGCGGCGTACACCGGCGCTTCGTGCCGCGCCAGGGGCAGCACGTCAACGGCCAGATGGCGGTGGGGCTGTTCATGTCGGACGGCTCGACCGCCGTTCCTGTGGACTGGCGGCTGCATCTTCCCGAACGCTGGGTGCATCCCGATCTGCGTCGGCGGGCACGCATTCCCGGCGACGCGCGGTCGCTGCCCCCGTGGGCCGATGCCTTCGAGATGGCGGACCGGCTCAGGCAGTGCCACGGCGTCACACCGGCCCCGCTCGTGGCCGACATGAGCGACAGCAGGCCGGCCGCCGACCTGGGGCGCGTACTGCTGCGCCAGCGTGGCGAGTTCGTGATCGCCGTGCCGCCCGCCCTGCCCGTCCTGCCCGTCGGCGCGTCGGGCCGGGGCCCGACGCAGCGGCCGTCCTCGGGCGGCGGCCGTACGGTGATGCTGTCGCCGTCGGCCGGCGCCGTGCTGGACGCGCGCCGGGGCCTGCTGCACGGACAGCGCGAGGGGCGCGCCCTCACCTGCCTGGCCCGTCTGCCCGCGGCCACGCCGGGCGCGTGGGGCCAGAACATGTTCCGCCTGTTCGCCGACCGGTGCCGGCCCCAGCGGATCTACCTGACCAACATGGTGCACCGCCGGTTGAGCGACCTGTGCGCCCTCACCGAGCACCTCGGCGTCACCGCGGCATCCGTCCATGAGCTGGAGGAGGACTTCGGACTACTGGACTTCGAGGGCCGGTCCTACCCCGGCTGGCACCACTACATGACGCTCATGTCGGCGGCTCACGCGTACGGCAGACTGGCCTCGACCGCGCTGCCCGCCCATCGGGCGCTGGGCCGCGTGTCTGCCTGAGCGACCCGTCCGCGGGCCGGAGCGTCGCGACCCGGGCCGGGTGTCTGCGCTGCACGGCGCACGGCGCCGAGGGCGGGTCGTCAGACGGCGCCGACCCCGCCGTCCACGGCCATCGCGGCTCCTGTCACGAACGAAGCCCGGTCGCTGCACAGCCACGCGGCGGCCTCCGCCACCTCCTCCGGCAGCGCGAGTCGTCGCTGGATGGCCCGCGCGTGGGCCGCCTCCTCCGGCATGACCTGCACCACAGCGTCCATCAGGGGCGTTCTCGTGCCTCCCACGACCAGGGCGTTGACACGTATCCCGCGGTCCCCGTAGTCCGCCGCGGCCGCCTTGGTCAGACCGAGCACCGCGTGCTTGGCCGCGACATAGGGCGCCACCGCGCCGGTGGCGAACTGTCCCGCGGTGGAGGAGGTGTTCACGATCGCGCCGCCGCCTCCCTGCTCCAGCATGACAGGTATCTGCTCGCGCAGACAGTTCCAGACGCCGCGAACGTTCACGTCCATGATCCGGTCGTACATCTCGTCGGAGACCTCGTGGAGGGCGACACCCGCCGTGCCCCAGCCGGCGTTGTTGAACGCGGCGTCGAGACGGCCGAAGCACCGGACGGCTTCGCCCACGGCATGCCGGACGTCGGCGGCCGACGTCACGTCCCCGGCGACCGCATGAGCCCGGGCCCCGCCCTCGGTGAGTTCCTCGGCCAGCTGCCGCAGCGCCTCGGCCCGCCGCGCCAGCAGCACCACCTGAGCGCCCCTGCGCGCGAAGAGGCGCGCCGCTGCCGCCCCGATGCCGCTGGAAGCACCCGTAATCATGATCGTCTTACCTGTGAGCACACGGCCCCCTGTGAAGTGGCGCGAATCGAGCAACAGGAACGTCACTTCGCAGACATGACACGACGTCGCCGCAGTCCTGATCCAAGACGGCTCGACTCGTCACCTCGTCATCGATTCGCGCAGGCCGGGGACACTCAGGCCGACACCGCGCCGAGTGGCCGCTCCTGGAGCAGACACCGACGTCACTCGGACCCGTAGCGCTCCTCCCCCATTTCGATCTTGAGGGCGGCGGACGTCGTGGCGACGGCCGGCAGCAGGCATCGCCACATGTCCCGCACCCGCTGGGGCAGGTCCTGCCGGTCCGTCTCCAGATGCGCATGCATCTGCGCCCCCGTGCAGGCGTTGACGATCAACCGCGCCACCGCCTCGATGTCCGCGGCGGCACGCACCTCACGCCGGCGCTGGGCCTCCGCGAGGCTGTCCATCAGCACCCCCGTCCACTGCTGGTGCGAGTTCAGCTGCCCTCCGTTGAAGAACTCCTGGTCCATCACCAGACGCGCGCCCGCCAGCAGGAACACGTCGGCCACCATCCGGTGCGCCCAGCTGAGGGTGACGTCGACGGCGAACTGCAGTCCCTGCGACTGGAGTTCGTCAAGGGCGGGACGCAACCGTTCCGGCTGCATCTGGACGATCTCCCGAGCGAGTTCCTCCTTGTTCCTGAAGTGGAAGTACATCGCGCCCAACGTCACCCCGGCCCGGTCGGTGACCTTCGTCAACGTCGTCGCGAAGAACCCCTGTTCGGCGAAGACCTCGGCCCCCGCACGCAGAAGTTCAGCCCGCGTGCGCTGAGCCCTCGCCTGCTGCGGCGCCGACCTCTTGCCCGTCATCTGCTCCACGCCCTTCCGTCACCCCCTCGACAAGAAACATAACCGTACCTACTTTTATCTTTAAATGTTTCCCGGCGGAGACGCGGCTAGAACGATGATGTTCCGGAAAGGATCGCATGTCTCTCAGCAGCATGACTCCCCTACCGCCTGACCACCGCCGCTGCATCGGCAAGACGGACCTGAGCGAGGTGCTCGTCGGCGCGGTGACCGCGAAGACCGACGACACGCACGTCGTCACAGCTCGCTGGCCCCGGACCCACCGCCACTACACCTCCGACTCGGGCAACTACGCCCCACACATCCTCACCGAAAGCATCAGGCAGGCCCTGGCCCTCATATCCAGGACGGCCTACGGGGTCCCGTTGTCCAGCCGCATGGGCTGGCAGGCCTACAACTTATCGGCGACGGCAGACCAGTTGTATACGGATGCGCAGGACGCCGAGGTTCTCCTGACGGTCACACACTCCCGCGTCGCAGGACGCAAGAGGGGGTCCATCCGCCTCGCGGCATCCGTCGAGGCGACCCGCGACGGGCACCACCTCGGCTCGGCCCAGATCACCTACAGCGCGCACTCCCCGGCCATATACGAGCGGCTGCGCGGCCCTTACGCCGACTCTCACGCGGCGACGGCTCGCGCGCTGCCCGCGTCGGCCCCCGTCGCCTGCGACCTGACGGGAAGTCGCCGCGCCCACGACGTCGTCCTCACCGCCACCACGGCTCCTCGCACCTGGACGCTGCGGGTCGACCCGGATCACCCCGTGCTCTTCGATCACCCGCACGACCACGTGCCCGGCATGGTGCTGCTAGAGGCGTGCGGCCAGGCCGCCATGGCCACCGTCCACCCACTGCGCGCGCTGCCCACCGGGTTCGACACCACGTTCTTGCGCTACGTGGAGCTCGACCAGCCCTGCCGCATCACCACGACGTACCTCAGGTGCGAGCCCGGCGGCCCCCGGACCATCGGCGTCCGCGGCATGCAGAACGGCCGGACGGCGTTCACCTCCACCGTCACCGTCCACCCCCTGTCCACCGGCTGCCGCAGGACCGACGGCGCGCAGCGCCGGCCCTGAACCGGCGGGGCCCGCAGGCGCGGGCCGGCACTGCGAGGTCATGGCGGGACTCATGCCGCCCTGGCACAGCGGCGTCGTCGAAGACCACGTCGGACGGATCGAGACACCTGACCGATGATTTCGGGCGGAGGATCGGGTCTGCCCTGATATGACACGCATCATCGCTGACATCTCGGTCTCTCTGGACGGCTTCGTCACCGGGCCCGGCCTCGGTCCGGACAACGGTCTGGGCACCGGCGGCGAAGCCCTGCACACGTGGGCGTTCTCCGACGACCCCGACGACCGCCGGTTCCTGGCGAAGGGACCGCCCGCTCGGGCGCCGTCCTCCTCGGCCGCCGCCTCCTCGACGTGGTCGACGGGCCGGGAGGCTGGGACGACACGACCGGCTACGGCGCCGGCGAAGTCGGCAAGACGTCCCCCGGTGATCCGAAGACCACCGGTGACGCCCAGGAGAACGCCCTGGGTATCGAGTCGTCCAGGGACGACGACGCGCCGATCGCCCTGCCGCCGGGTGGTCAGGTTCCGCGGGAGTCGTCGGAGGCGGCCGCGAGCGTCTTGCCCGCAAGTCCCGACCGCTCGACGCCGTCGACCGCCACGCAGATGCCGAAAACGCGAGCGTGGCCCGTCCAGCCGTTGACGCGGCCACGGTTGTTGCTGATCTGCACCCGCTTGCGGGCGAAGTCGACGGACGACACCAAATGCAGGTAGACCGTCCCGGCGACACGGGCCAGCACGATGTCCCCGACCTCCAGCTTCGACGGATCGACCGGTGCGACGACCACCTGCTGCCGACTGCGTATCAGAGGGACCATCGAGGAACCGCTGGGTCGGAACGTCACGGTGGCTCCGCCGGCGACCCTGCCTGCCACTGCATCCAATGCGCCCATCGGACGATGGTGGCAGAAGCCCCTGCGTCACCCCCACCGAATTACCCCTTCGTACGCCACCGGCGAGCTGAAGGCCGCCTGGCGCGGTACTGGCTCCAGCCGCGAGGCGGCCGTCGGCGCCGCCCGAGACATGCGAGGAGCGGCCGAATGTGCGGCGGCAGGCAGCGTGCGCGGGTCGGGGACGCGGTCGTCCGCCGTGCGACCGCGGTCGCTCGCGGACGCGGTCGCAAAAGGCAGGGAACGCGTCAGCTGACCCGCGGACCGAGCGCCAGCGTCAGTTCGAGGACCCGGTGCGGCGACCCGAGATCCGGAAACAGCTCCCGCAGCTGCGACATCCGGTACCGGACGGTCTGGGGATGGACGAACAACGCCGCCGCCACCTCGTCCCGCCTGCCGTGGTGAAGCAGCCACGCCCGCAACGTCTCCTCCAGCCGCCGCGCGGTCGCGACCGGCAGGGTCCGCAACGGTGCGAGGGCTCGGGCCCGCAGGTCCGCGAACGCGTCCATGTCGGCGCTCAGCACCAGCTCGGGCAGGTGTTCCTCGGTGTCGCGAATGTCGGGGGAGACGGAGCGTGCGCGCACGGCTCGTGCATACGAGGCGGACGCCCGAGTCCATGGCCGGGCCGGGCCGACCACGGCCGCGCGGTCGGTCAGCTGTCTCAGGAGATGCGGTCGGTCGGCGTCGGGGACGAGCAGCACGCCCAGGGCGTCCGGCAGATCATCGAGGACGAGGGTGCTCGGATCGAGCGTGCGGTAGGCGGGCCGGGCCTGGGCGGCGGGCAGCAGGACCGCGGTCAGCGAAACCGGCGGCTGCCACCCCGCCCGTTGGACGGAGGCCAGCAGCACGTCCGGGCTCGCGTCGGCCAGGAGGTCGCGGACCAGCTGTTCCAGGTGGCGCTCGTGGGCACGGCCCCGGGCTGCCAGTTCGTCGGCGTGGCCTGCGGCGCTCGCGGCCGAGAGCTCGTCGATGTAGGCGAAGGTCAGCTCGGCGAACTTGGCGACCTCGGCGGCGGGCAGACCTGCGGGTACGGCGCCCGCCGCCAGACATCGCCACGCCACGCGGGCGCCGACACGGTAGGCGCTGAGCAGGGCGTCCATCGAACGGCCGTCGCGCACCTCGCCGCGGCCCAGCTCGTAGGCCGCGTCACCGGCGTCGCCGCCCGTGGCGTTTCCGCTCGCGACGTCCAGGTAGTGCCCCAGGGCGGTCCGGACCGCTCGGCGGATGGTGCCGCCCATGCGGCCCGACAGCGCGTTGGCGTAGGGAGGGACCTCGTCGATGATCGCCTGGACGACCTCGTCGGCGGTGGTCCTCAGCGCGGCCCGGAGTACGGTGACCGTCGTCTCATCCAGGGCCGGATCGGTGGCCCTCCGGATCACATGTCCCATGTTTTGTTCCCTGCGAACAATTCAGCCGACCAGATTTACGTCCTACGGACAGGACTTTACGCCCTGAGGCGCATCAAGCTGGAGTCATGACGAGTGCAGCCCTCCGCAGTAGGGCGTGGAAACTGCTGGAGATGGTCACGACGCCGCTGCTGCCGTCCGACTACCTCGACCTGGTCAGCCCGCTGCGTGCGGGCGCCGACCTGCGCGGGCGCATCGAGGCCGTGCACCCCGAGACGGGTGACGCCGCGACCATCGTGATCAGACCCGGACGGGGCTGGCGCGGCCACACGGCCGGTCAGTACGTGCGGATCGGGGTCGATGTCGACGGGGTGCGCCTGTGGCGTGCCTACTCGGTCACCTCGCCGACGAACCGCAAGGACGGCCGCGTCACGATCACCGTGAAGGCGATCCCGGACGGCAAGGTCAGCAACCACCTGGTCCGCCGGGCGAAGCCGGGCACGCTGATCCAGCTCGACCAGGCGACCGGTGACTTCGTGCTGCCCAAGGCCAAGCCCGCCAAGGTGCTCTACCTGACGGCCGGCAGCGGCATCACGCCGGTGATGGGCATGCTGCGCGACACCGAGCTGGACGACGTCGTCATGGTCCACTCCGCGCCACAGCCGCAGGACGTGATCTTCCGCGACGAGCTGCACGGCCTGGTCGCGGACAGGAAGCTGACTCTCACCGAGCTGCACACCGACACGGACGGCATGCTCGACATCGCCCGTCTCGACGAACTCGTGCCCGACTGGGCCGAGCGCGAGACCTGGGCCTGCGGGCCCGCTGGCCTGCTCGACGCCGCCGAGAAGCACTGGGCCGAGCACGGCGTCCCGGAGCGCCTGCACACCGAACGCTTCCGCGCCGGCGTCGTCGTCAGCGGGGACGGTGGCGGTGGCGTGGTCACGTTCAGCACCACCGGCACGACCGTCGACGCGGACGGCGCCACGCCGTTGCTGGACGTCGGCGAGGCGGCCGGCGTGCTCATGCCGTCCGGGTGCCGCATGGGCATCTGCTTCGGCTGCGTCACGCCGCTCAAGGCGGGCGCCGTCCGCGACCTGCGCACCGGCGAGATCACCGAGGCCGAGCCCGGCGTCCTCATCCAGACCTGTGTGTCCGCCGCAGCGGGCCCCTGCGACATCGAACGATAGGACCACCTTGACCGCCATCGACCCCACCGCCCACCTGACCGCGGAGCAGATCGAAGAGCTCGGCCGCGAGCTGGACGCGATCCGCGACGAGGTGATCGCCGGCCGCGGCGAGGAGGACGCCGCCTACATCCGCAAGGTCATCTCGGCGCAGCGCAGGCTCGAGCTGGCCAGCAGGGGCGTACTGCTGTTCTCGATCTTCCCGCCCGCGTGGCTGATCGGCACCGCAGGTCTGTCCGTGGCGAAGATCATGGACAACATGGAGATCGGCCACAACATCCTGCACGGCCAGTGGGACTGGATGCGGGACCCGAAGATCCACTCCACCACCTGGGAATGGGATCACGTCTCGCCGGCCGACCAGTGGAAGCACTCGCACAACGAGCTGCACCACACGTACACCAACGTGATCGGCAAGGACAACGACCTCGGCTACGGCATCATGCGCGTGGACGAGGACCAGAAGTGGCACCCGTTCCACCTCGGCCAGCCGCTGTGGAACTTCATCAACGCCTGCTTCTTCGAGTACGGCATCGCCGCGTACGACCTGGAGCTCGGCAAGAACCTGCACAAGCGCCGCCGGAAGAACCCGGAGTTCCGCGCGCGGGCCAAGGCCGTGGGCCGCAAGATCCGCAAGCAGGTGCTCAAGGACTACGTGATCCACCCGCTGCTGTCGGGCCCGTCGTTCCTCCCCACGCTCGCGGCCACGTTCACCGCGAACCTGGTCCGCAACGTCTGGTCCCACTCGGTGATCATGTGCGGGCACTTCCCCGAGGGCGTGCAGGTCTTCGAGCGCCGGTCGATCAAGGGCGAGACGCGTGGCCAGTGGTACCTGCGCCAGATGATGGGCTCGGCGAACATCAGCGGCAGCAAGGCCATGCACTTCATGACCGGCAACCTCTCGCACCAGATCGAGCACCACCTGTTCCCGGACCTGCCGAGCAACCGGTACGCCGAGGTCGCGGTGAAGGTGCGCGCGCTGTTCGAGAAGTACGAGCTGGAGTACGTCAGCGGACCACTGCCCAAGCAGGTGTTCTCCGCGTGGCGCAAGGTCTTCCGTCTCTCGCTGCCGAACAGGAAGCAGCCCGAGGTCAAGAGGCCGGACCGCGAGCAGGAGCTCGTCGCGGCCTGACCCCGCTACAGGCTCCGGCACGGTGGGCGAGCGCTGCCCCGGACCCCGCCACATGGGGTCCGGGGCAGCGCGGTGTCCGACTGCGCTGCCGTCCGGACGTGGGCCGGGAGCCGCGACGGGCTACGCGCCCACCGCGCCCTGCACGAAACGCCGAAGACACGCACGCACGGCGTCAGGCTGCTCCAGCCAGGGCTCGTGCCCGGCGCCCTCGATCCGCCTCAGCGGAAGACCGAGCCGGAGCGCGAGCGATTCGAGAGCCGCCACGGGGCGTGGATCGTCGGCCCCGCCGAGGAGCTCCGTTCGCGCGGGCAGACACGCGCGCAGCTCGGCCAGACGCCCATCGAGCGGGTCCGCGCGTTTTTCCCTGCCCAGCTCAGCGTTCATGGCCCAGTTGACGGGACGACGCCGCCGGGCGCCCTGTGCGGCCCAGTGCCACCCGCGTTCGGGATCGGCATGGTCGGTGAACCAGGCCAGCGTGAGCAGTTCGACCTCCTGCTCCTCCGTGCGGTCCGGCAGCTCCTGCAGAGCGCGCAGCCTCCGCCGCTGTGCCACGGACATACGCCGATCGCGCTCCGCTCGGTCCCCGGAGCGCCAGTCACCCACGAACGGCCCGCACATCAGCATCATCGCGGCGACCCGGTCAGGGTGTGCCAGGCAGAACCGGCTCGCCAGGTCGGTGCCATAGGAATGCCCGATCAGCACGGCCCTGGACACCCCCCAGGCGTCGAGCAGTTCGGTGAGATCGTCGACATGCCGGGCGAGGGTATGACTCCCCCGCCACGGCGACCGGCCCGTGCCACGCTGGTCGTACCGGTACACGGGCACGAGGTCCGCGATCATGGCGGCGGCGTCGCCCAGGTATTCCGGCAGGCCTGGACCGCCGTGGAGCATGACCACGGGCGGCTGCCGGTCGGTGTCTCCCAGCGCTGTCCAGCTCAGCTGAGCCTCGTCCGTCGTCGACACGAGGCCCTGCGTCTCCATCCAGGTCATCACTGAGAACCTACCGGTGTCGCTTCGGCTCCGCCCAGGCGTTGAACAGCAATCCGAGTGGCGACGCCCATGTCGAAGGGGAGTACCGCTCCACCGGTGACCGGGCTCAGCCGGCATCCGGTGGCTCTGCCTGCGCCGGTGCGCCACGGCCGATGGTCATCGACCAGTGAACAGCTGACGACGCCTCTACGGTCACGGCTCCACCGCGCTCCGTCCCGGACACCGCGACCTGGTTCGAGAACGTCGCGACCCGGGAAGCGGCGCACGTATAGGGAAAGGAGACGTGCACAGGCCGCACCACCACGGTGATCTTCCCTTCGCCCTGGCAACTCACCGCGACGGTGAGGGCATCACCCTTCTTGCCGCTGCGGTACGCAACGCCGGCGTTCCCGGTGGTCACCTCCTGGCGGCCGGCGAGTGAGGTGCCGGGCTCCAGCTCCGGCGACCTCCGCAGGGAAGGCTCCGCGGCGCCGGGCCCGGTGGTGGCCGCTGCCCCGCTCGCCGTCACGGGACGACGGGACGGCGTGGACCGTCCGCCCTCCTCCGCCTGGTTCGCCGTGCACGCGGCGAGGGCGAGCAGGGCCGTGGCACACGCGACGCTCGGTACCGTACGAGTTCGCCAAGACATATCGATTCTCCGGGATGGCCCAGCCGACGGGGACGCGGCGTGTGGATGATGACGTCGCGTCACTGTCCCCGTCCCCGCGACTGCCGCGATCTTGTCAGCGCTCCTGACGGACCGCCAGCCTTCGACGCCGTTTCTGAGCGAAACCTGAGCCGGGGCCGGTCGGCGATCGCGTGCGGCGGCCGCCCCGCCGTGACGGCGGCACGGCGGCCGAGGGACGGGGAACTGGTCACTGGATCAGTTCCGTGTGCGGATGATCCGGCGATGCCGGGCAGATGTGCAGCTGCAGATCGTAGCCTCGGGCGAGGTCGAGCATGGTGGGGTTCCACGGCGCGGGACCGGTGGTCGACGACGCGCGGGCTCGGTCCTCGTGGGGAATCCAGTCGGGGTCGGCGGGGTTCCATTCGGCCGAGGCGATGGTCAGCAGCGGATCCATCTCGGCGCCGCACGAAGGGCAGAGCCGTGGCTCGGGATCGGTGAGGCCCCAACGGGTCCATCCCCCGGCCTTCCAGCCGGGAGCCACCGACAGCCTGTCCCTGTAGAGGTCACTGTAGAAATCCTTCGAGCAGGGCGTTTCCGCGCTGTCCAGAGGGGTGTCGGCTGCCTGCCACCTGCGCCATTCCTCCAGCTGGTGCTGGAGTTCCTTGTCCAGTTCCCTGAGGTCGGGGTACTCGGTGATCTGCTCCGGCGCGAGCAGGCACGGCTCCGGAAGGTAGCCGGGGAACTGGATCGCGGGCGGCTCGGGGGGTGTGTCGAGGATGTCGGTGACCGCGGCTGCGGAGCGCCAGAACAGCGTGGTCTCGGGTTGCGCGGGGTGGTCGAAGGGGCACCACAGCACCTGGAGCAGATCTGCCTCGGCATGCCCGGGCGGGCGCAGCAAGGGGACGTCGCGTACGTACAACTGGGCCACGGGCAGCAGGGCGATCGGGCCCTTGGGCCACGGGCGGCCGGTTTCGATCCGTTCGTCGATCGCCGACTCCTCGGGCGTGTACCGGCTTCCCGGCGGGTCGCCTCCCGGCCGGTTCGCCGCCGCTGCCCGGATGCGTCGCTGCCGTCGTACGTCCTCCGGCGAGAGGATCTGGTTCACGTGGTCCCACTCATGCGGCTTGTCGCAGTACGGCCACGGCTCGTCGGCGGGCCACAGCAGCGGTCCGCCGACGGAGCTGTCGTACGGCGTGGGCGCCCCGGGGCGGGGATGCAGCCGGGTCGCCGTGCGTGCCAGGGGAGCCAGGCCCGGGACGACTGCGGTGACGTCGACCAGCCGCGGCGGGGTGGTGCGGATGCGGAGCGCAGCGTCGATGTCGCCTACCCGCTCGGTGCACACCGACCGTATCTCGTCCAGCAGTTGGGGGTAGTGCTCGCCGTGCGTCTGCAGCGCATGCCACACCGCGTCCAGTGCCGCGATGAGCGGGGTGGGCCCCGCGGCGGCGAGCACGGCGGGAAGAGCGAAGTGCGGCTGTGAGATCCGTCCTGGGGTGTACGGCGTGACGCCGGGGTGCAGCACGGCGACCTCGTGCGCCGTGTCCGCGGTCGGCGGGCGGTAGGGCGGTCGTTCGGGAGGCGTCGCCCCCAGAACCGACGTGTCCGGTACGCGAGGGTCGGAGCGCAGAATCTCCCCCAAGCGGGCCGGGTCGTCGAACGGCGGCGGCAGGGGGCGTCCTTCTCCCGACGCGGAGAGCGCCCGGGCGACCCACGGCACATCGGTGAGGCCCGCGGCCTCGCAGGCCCGCCGGGCGGCCAGCAACGCCACTGCGCGCTGAACCTCGGGACCCACGACGTCGAGGATGTGCACCAGGTCGCTGTCGAAGCGGAGCAGACCGAGGACGTTGCTCTCGCGGGCAGCCTGCAGCCTCTCGCTCGGCAGTCGCCCGCCCCACTCCCACTCCTCGTAGTGCAGCCGGCGCTCCTCGGCGGCCCGTTCGGCCCGCTCCGCGGCGGCCCGTTCGAACAGCTCGCGCGTCGCGCGTTCGGCCTCGGCGAGCTGCTCGGGCGTACGCTCGGTCGCGCGCGCGTACCCGTGCAGGTGCCCGGCCGTCCGCGAGGTGTGCCGGATCACCCGGTCGGGGCTCGGTGGGGCAGGCCAGAACTGCAGGAGGTAGCCGTCCGCCTCGGGCTCCCCGGTCACTCGCGTGGGGAGTTCCTGTCCCTCGTCCATTCCCCGGGCGCAGTACCGGACCCGGTAGTCGGTCCGGACGAGGCCCAGGTCCCACGCCGCCTCGGCGTCCCACTGCACCAGACGTGTGCGGGGCGACGTCGGCCGGAAGGACACCTCCATGACGTCCTCCCAGAGCGGGTCCAGCACGGGGGCTTCGTCGTGGACTTCCGCGACGAAGCCGACGTCGCCCGCGTACAGCGCGGTGGACAGGAGGATCACGCCCGGAACCGCAGCCCCGCACAGCCCTCCGTTCTGGCCCGCCAGCGCCTCGGCGAGGTCCGGTCGGGGACCGTCCGGGTCGCTCTCGACGAAGATCTGACGGTTGTGAACACGTACCTCGCCTGCGACCGCCCTGCGCACAGCACTCCCCCGCGTCGAGGACGGCCCCGGCGCCCTTGTCGGGCAGGCCGTCACGTGCCCCGCATCATGCCGCAGACCACTGACAGCGCGTCTGGCGACGCCTCGAGTCCGGCGGCGTCGGCGGCCGGGGAGCTTCCGGGCCCGCCCGGCCGCCGCCGCACCGTGCGCCCGGCTCGCGGCCGTGTTCGGCGAGGCGCACTCACCCGGGGACCGGGTCTTCGGAGGCGGGCAGCGGCTCCGCGGCCCTCGGGGCCAGCGCGCGGACGGACGGGGTGGCGACCATGGCGAGGGTGGCGAGAAGGATGAGCGCGGCGGCCGCGTAGAGCGTGGCACGGAGACCGAGGAGCAGTACGGCGGGCCCCGCGGCGAACTGCGCGAACGGGAGCGCGAGGTAGGAGCCGAGGTCGTCGTACGCGTAGACGCGGGCGAGGCGGTCCTCGGGTATCTGCTCGTTGAGGGTCGAGTACCAGGCGACACCCGCCTGTTCGGCGCCCACACCGGCCACGAAGTTGGCCACGACCAGCAGCCAGGTGTACGGCGCCAGCGCGAGCAGCAGCGGGATGGCAGCCGTCAGGCCCATCAGCGCGCAGCCGACCAGGATCGCGCGCCGGGGCCGCCAGCGAAGGGACAGCACGCCGCCGGCGACCGCGCCGAGCGAGCCCGCGGCAAGGGCCAGGCCCCAGCCGCTGCGGCCGATCCCCGTGGTGTCGGCCACGGCCGGGCCGAGGACGGTGAAGGAGGCGGTGAGGCCGGCGTTGAGGAAGCAGAAGGCCACCACGATCACCCACACCCAGGTGCGGGCGGTGAACTCCCGCCATCCCAAGCGTAGTTCATGCACCACGCCGGGACTGGGCCCGGGAGGTGCGACCTGGACGCGGACGAGTGCGAAGGACACGGCGGCGAGCGCGAAGCTGAGCGCGTCGACGGCCAGGCCCAGGCCGGGACCGACCGCGGCCACCAGCACGCCGCCGAGCGAGGCGCCCACGATCATCGCGCTGCTGCCCGCGATCCGGGAGAGCGCGAGGGCGGCCCGGCGGTACTCGGCCGGCACGGTCTGGGGCAGCAGGGCCTGGGCCGCGGGCTGATAGCAGGAACCGGACGCCCCGTTGACCGCGGCGAGCACCATGAGCAGGGGTATGGCGGCGTTCTGGGTGAGGACCAGGGCGGCTACCACCGCCTGGCTCATGGCGCTGACCACGCTGCTCGCGACCAACAGCCGGCCGCGCGGCAGCCGGTCCGCCAGCACCCCGCCGTACAGCAGGAAGAGGATGCCGGTCAGCGAGTGGGCGCCGACCACCAGCCCGAGCGCGCCGACCGAGCCCGTGGCGTCCAGCACGGCGAAGGCCAGGGCGATCGGCGCCACCCCGTTGCCGAGCAGGTTGGCCGTCGTGCCGATGAAGAGATGCCGGAACGGGCGGTGGTGCCAGGGCGTCAGGGCGTCGGACATGCGCCTGATCGTCGGGAACGGACGGCGAACCGTCAACGCGTTTTACGAGTGGCCGGGTGCGCAGCCGCTTGCGAAGAGGTGGCGGAGGCCTGCCGGTTCGCTGCTCCGGCAGTGGCTGCGACCTGCTCGGTCTGTGGCTCCCGATGCGCTGTGGCAGGCCAGTTGGCACGGCTCGCGAGAGCCGGTCGCAGCAGTCCGGAAGGCGGGCCGCGCCGGGCAATCGCGTCCGAACCGTTGACGCGTCGGCCGGATGGCGCTCATCATCGGGCCACCGATGTCAGCGTTGACACAAGTCAACGATGACATACTCCGGCCGGCGGTGTGGACGACATCGCGGGCCGGGGCGTCACATTTTCGGGCCGCTCACCGCAGGCTGTGCTGCGTGGACGGCCGCAGCACAGGAGGCACCATGAGCTCTGGACGTGTATCCCGGCATGCCCGCGTACGGACGACCGCCGCGGCGGTGGCCGTCTGCGCCCTGTCCGCCGCTCTACTCGCTCCCCAGCCCGCCGCGGCCGACGCCCCGCCCTACTCGGAGACCTACCGTCCCCAGTTCCACTTCACTCCGGAGAAGAACTGGATGAACGACCCCAACGGTCTTGTGTACTACAAGGGCGAGTACCACCTCTTCTACCAGTACAACCCGAGCGGCAACTCGTGGGGCGACATGTCCTGGGGCCACGCGGTGAGCACCGACCTCGTCCACTGGCAGCAGCTGCCGCTCGCGCTGCCGCACGACGACAAGGAGATGGTCTTCTCCGGCAGCGCCGTCGTCGACGAGAGCAACGCCACCGGTTTCGGCACCAGGAAGAACCCGCCCATGGTGGCGATCTACACCAGCCACCACACCACCACCGGCGTCCAGTCACAGGCCCTCGCCTACAGCACCGACCGCGGCCGCACCTGGACCAAGTACCAGGGCAATCCCGTCATCGACATCGGCTCGAAGGACTTCCGCGACCCCAAGGTCCAGTGGTACGCGCCGACCAGGAGCTGGCTGATGACGGTGTCGCTGTCCGCCGAACACAAGGTGCGGTTCTACTCCTCCAAGAACCTCAAGGACTGGACGCAGCTCAGCGAGTTCGGCCCGGCCGGCGCGACGGGCGGTGTGTGGGAGTGCCCCGACCTGTTCCCCCTGGCCGTCGACGGGGACCCCGACAACGTCAAGTGGGTCCTGGTCGTCAACATCAACCCCGGTGGAATCGCGGGCGGTTCGGCCGCGCAGTACTTCATCGGCGACTTCGACGGCACGAAGTTCACCGCAGAGGACGACGGCGTCCACACCCCGCCCGACGGAGCGGTCGTACAGGACTTCGAGGGCGCCGGCTTCGGTTCGTGGACGGCCACGGGCACCGCGTTCGGCCCGGGGCCGGCCGCAGGGACGCTGGACGGCCAGCAGACCGTCGCCGGGTTCGACGGCAAGGGCCTCGCCAACAGCTTCCACTCCGGTGACGCCACCACCGGCACCCTCACCTCGCCCTCCTTCACCGTGAACAGCCCCTACCTGAACTTCAAGATCGGCGGCGGCCGGCACCCGCACCGGCCGGGGAAGCTCCTCGCCGACTTCGACGGCGGCGCCTACGGCGACTGGACGACGACCGGTGACGCCTTCGGCCCGGCGCCGGCGACCGGCGCCCTCCCCGGCCAGCAGCAGGTATCCGGCTTCCAGGGCAGCGGCCTGGTCAACACCTTCCGCGGCGGCGATGCCACCACCGGCACCCTCACCTCGCCCGAGTTCACCATCGACAAGCGTTACGTCAACTTCCTCATCGGCGGCGGCCACCACCCCGCCGACTCCGCCGACCCGACCGCTCTCGAACTCCTCGTCGACGGCCAGGTCGTGCGCAGCGCCACCGGAAAGGACGCCGAGACACTCGAGACGTCCTCCTGGGACGTCCGTGACCTCGCCGGCAAGAAGGCGCGGATCCAGCTCGTCGACATGAACACCGGCGGCTGGGGCCACATCAACGCCGACCAGATCGTGCTGTCCGACACCCAGGCCCAGCCCGGCGCCCAGGAGACCGCCGTCAATCTCGTCGTCGACGGCCAGGTCGTCCGCAGCGCCACCGGCTCCGACGGCGAGACCCTGGACTGGGCCTCCTTCGACACGCGCCCGTACGTCGGCAAGAAGGCGCAGGTCCAGCTCGTCGACATGAACACCGGCGGCTGGGGTCACATCCTCGCCGACCAGTTCACCGCAGCCGACTCCCCCGCCCTCTCCGTCCTGCAGCGTGCCGGCTGGGCCGACTACGGCAAGGACTACTACGCGGCCGTCTCCTGGGAGAACGCCCCGGGCGGCAAGCGGTACATGATCGGCTGGATGAACAACTGGGACTACGCCGGCGCCGTCCCCACCTCGCCCTGGCGTGGAACGCAGAGCATCCCCCGGCAGATGGCCCTGCGCACCGTCGACGGCCGCGTCCGGCTCACCAGCGAGCCGGTGAGCAGCGTGAAGTCCCTGCGCCGGCCCTCCCCGGCGACCGCGACCGCCGGCCTCGTGACGAACACGTCGAAGCCGCTGGCCGGACCCGCCGCAGAGGGCAAGACGCTCGACATCGAGGCCACCTTCACCCTCAGGAACGCCGAACGCTTCGGGCTCAAGGTACGCACCGGCGCCGCGGGCGAGGAGACCGTCATCGGCTACGACACCACGACACAGGAGCTGTACGTCGACCGGACCCGGTCCGGCGCCGTGGACTTCAACGCCACCTTCCCCGGCGTCCAGACCGCACCCCTCCAAGCAGCCAACGGCAAGATCAAGCTGCGGATCCTGGTCGACTGGTCCTCCGTCGAGGTGTTCGGCGGCAGCGGAGAAGCCGCGATCACCGACCAGATCTTCCCCGACCCCGCCAGCCAGGGAGTCCAGGTCTTCGCCGAGAACGGCTCGGTGAAGCTGGACAAGGCCACCGTCTGGCACCTCGACCCCACCCACGACTGACGCAACGACCACCCGACGCAACGGACATGCGGCCAGGACACGACATCGTGCAGAGGACCCTGGTCACAAGCCGAGAGGCGAAGTCGCCTACTCACCGGAGCGGGCCACGAGCAGCGGCTGGAAGAAGCCCGTCTCCCGCGGCATCCGCCACCGCGGGTCGACGAACCCGGCCTCGGCGGCGAGGCCGGCCAGTCGTACCCGGCCCAGTGCCCAGTAGGTCGTACGGCGGACCTGGACGCGCCATTCTCCGTCTGCCGGAAGGAGTTGGAAGTGCTCCAGGTCGTAGTGCTCGCCGTCGTCGTGCCAATGCCAGAGCTGAAAGGTGATGGTGCGTTCTTCGCCGTCGGCGCGGTCGGTGTCCCCGTGGACCTGTGGAGGCGCGGAAGCGGGGCGGTCGCGCAGCAGGTCGTCGTAGTCGCGTGTGCTGACCAGCAGCAGGCCGTCGGGCCGCAGCACGCGGCGCATCTCGGCCAGGGCGGCGTGCACGTCCTGCTCGGTCAGCAGGTGGGGCAGCGAGTTGTCGGCACAGACGACCGTGTCGAACCGGCCGTCGGGAAACGGGAGGCGTCGCATGTCGGCGGCGGCCGTGCGCAGGCTCAGGTTCCGGCGGGCGGCCTCACGGGCTGCGCGGGCGGCGGCGCGGCGACTGAGGTCGGTTCCCGTGACCCGGTGCCCGCGCAGCGCCAGCCCGATGGCCTGCGTGCCGATGCCGCAGGAGCAGTCGAGGACCGTCGCGCGCTCTTGGCCGATCAGGGCGTCGAGCGCGTCACCCTGCCGACGGACGCTCGCGTCCCAGTCCGGATAGATCAGGTGGTAATCGTCGGCCAGTTCGTCGTAGAAATGCGCCACCGATGCTTCGAGCACGGCCCCAGACTACCGCGCCTGCCTTCTCCCGGAGCTTTCTGCCGCCTGCCTCGACTCGTGCGGGGGTTCAGGCGCCATCGGGCGTTCCCGGCCCCGGTGCCCTGTCTCCCGCGCTCTCTTCCTTCAGGCGGCCGACTGCCCACGGCAGGAGTTCCCTCGCCAGAGCAAGGCTGAACGGCCTGACGTACGAGCGGAGTTCGGCGCAGGCCGTGGGACCGAGCGTGAGGTACGGGAGGGCGGCCAGCCGGTCGGTGGTGTGCTCGATCTCCGCCCGGCGCCGCGCACCGTCCTCGGTCAGCGCCAGGTCCGGTCCGTCGTCGAGCCATCCACGCTCACGCAGGCTCGTCACGGCCTCGTCCCACTGCTGTGGCGTCCATGCCCGAGAGTCGCGCAGGACCCCCGCATCGACGTCGCCTGCGGCGCCATGCGTGACGAGTGCTTCGACCCCGCTCAGTCCGGCGGTCAGCAGTGCCCCCACATGGCCGTCGCCCCGGAACTCCCTCAGCAACGTCTGCGCATGCCAGAGCACGAGGTGGGGCTCGCTCGGCCACGACAATGCGGCGTGCGCGGCGAAGAGAGGGCGCCCCTGCGGGTGATGCACCGTCACTTCAGCTGCGCTACGGGCCAGTTCCGCGGCCCGGACCATCGCCGGCGAGGAGACCTCCGCGCCGAGGATGCGGCGGAGCGTGGCATCGATCCCCGCGAGCCGGGCAGCGGTGAACTGCTGCGGCGTGGCGACCTCCCATGCCGCGGGTATGGCCCGGCGCACCAGTTGTGGATTGAAGTTGTAGAACGTGGCGATGACCACCTCCGCCGAAGCTGCGCCGAGCGCGGCAGAACGGGACGCGACGTACCCCGTCCTGGCGTCGACGCCCAACTCGCCGTACCGGCTTGCCGCTTCGGGTGAGAAGTAGACCGCCCCGTGGTAGGGCTCGAGGGTTCTCCAGGTCTCGCGTGCGTAGGCGAGGCTGTCGCGGGTCAGGTTCTGCGTCTGTGCCTGCGTCTGCACCTGTGCCTGTGCCTGTGCCTGTGTCATGAGCGGTTCTCCGTCCTGTCGTGGATGAAACGTCGGTGTTCATCGGGCACATGAAGGCGTGTGGGACACCCCGTGTGACGTACCGCCTGGTCGGTACGCTATCGGACTGCGGCTCCGGCGACTACTGTCCCGCTGCCGGTTCTCCGCGCCGGCGCACGAGGACCGGGACGACGTGGACCCGCCCTAGAAAACGGAGTTGGCGAACCAGTGAGTCAGCAGGTCGCCGTCTCCGTCATGAGCGAAGCCGTCGGCGTCGTGGTGCAGTCGGCCGTAGACGAGCAGCAACAGGTCGGCGGCGGTTCCATGAACGGTGGCGTCGGCGGGTTCGGCGGCACCGAAGTTCGCGTCGAGCCCGAAGCCGTCGGGCCGCAGGCGGACAAGCCAGTTTTCCGCACCGTCGGTCGCGTGGAACCGGATGGTCCTGTCGGGACCGCGCAGGTTGGCGACCTTCGGCGCGAAGGGGGCGGCGAAGGGCAGGTTGACGAGGAACTCGTCGACCCCGTCCACCGCCGACGGGCGGTCGACCGTGGGCCGGCGGCCCAGGGCCAGTTCGGCGTCGACCCGGTGCACCAGGGTCTCGAAGAGCATCCGGCGAGCCCAGAAGCGGGCATGCTGATCCGCACCCCACGCCCACATGGGCAGGTCCGGGTCGGTGGCCGCGAAGGCCTGCGCGGCCACGGCCGCACTGTCGGTCAGCCAGTCCGGGTACTCTTCCGGCCGCTCCGGGAGCCGCAGGTCCACCTCCCGCGAGCGCGGGGGCTTCTGGATGCGCGCGTGCAGAAGACCCGAGAACCAGCGCTGGACGCCACCGGTGTGCTTGACCAGGTCCGCCAGTGTCCAACCGGGACAACTCGGCACGGCGGTCGTCAGGTCGGCATCCCTGAGCGCTGCGACGAGCCGGGCGGTCTCCACCGCGACCGCGGCGCGGTGGTCGAGCGGAGCGGGCCCGTGGGCGGGGCGGTCCAGCGAGTTCATCGTGGGAGCCTTTCTCTGGGTGGCGGCATGAGGTGACGCCGGGTCGGCCGCCCGCAGGCGGCAGGCGGCAGAATCCGTCGCGCGGCAGGCGCTCGGCGGCCTGTGCCTGCCGCCTCCGGCTTCACGACCCTCCAGATGTTCGCACCCGCACTCGCACTCCACCCACGCGGGGATCCCTCACCGCGTGTCCGACCCACTTCGCTCGCGCCGTCTGCTGCACGGGCACGAGCGGCATCGCGGTGAACCGACACGCGGCTCGTCGACGGTCGGCGGCGGCACGCGTGTTCCCGTCCGCGGAGGTCACGCGGTGCTGAGGGGATGGGCCGCCGTGGCCGAGCGTGGGGGCCAGGCGTGGGGGGCGAGTATGCCGAGGACGTAGGCGCGGGCCACGAGGGCCGGACGGGTCGCGGCGCCCAGCAGGTGCCGCAGGCGGCTGAGATGGTAGTCGAGGGTCTGCCGCGACAGATTCAGCGAGGCGGCTATGTCGCTGTTGCTGCTGCCCTGCGCCAGCAGCGACAGGATGCGGACCTGCGCGGCGGTCAGCGGCGGATGCGCCTCGTGGGCGAGGCTCTGATGGGTGATCACGGCCCACACGTGCCGTGCCCGGCTGGCGGAATGGCCGATAGTCGTCAGGTGAAGCTCGGCCCGCCGCTGCAGTCCATGGGCGTCGACGAGCACGGCGGTGGTCTCGACTCGGCGGGTACGGCGGGCTATCAGCGCGTTCCAGCGGCGGTGCAGCCGTGCGAGATCGGGTTCCGGTTCGGGGGCCAGAAGCGTGTGGGCCCGGCGGCCCACGAGGTCGGCCAGGCCGAGATGGAAGAGTTCTGCGGCCGCCACGCTCGCCTCGATCACCCGCCCGTCGGCGGACAACAGGGCGCAGGGCAGCCCGCTGTGGTCACGCAGGGCGCTGAGGTTCTCCTCGGCCTCCTGTCGCCGCTCCGTGGCCCGCAGATGATCGGTGATGTCCACGTAGATGCCGGCGACGCAGGTGCGGGACGGGTCCCGCACCGGGAAGCGATGGCCGACCGCGCGGCCCGTGGTGCCGTCTTGGCGCAGGTAGCGCAGGGTGTGCCGGACGGGTGTGCCCCGGGTGAGTATCTGCTGGTCCAGGGCCCGGAACCGGTCGGCTTCGGCCGGGGCGTCGAAGTCCTCGATGTATCTGCCGACCAGTTGCTGCGGCACGGTGCCGTAAAGGTGCGCGTAGGCGTGGTTGGCCCACAGGTACCGCCCGTCGCGGTCCCGGATGAAGGCGGCGGCCGGAGCGAGGTCGACGAGGTCCGCGAAGGCGGCGTAGCCGCGGGGCCCTGCGAGTTCCGCTGCCCGCTGCCGGCGGTCCGCGGTGCGCTGTGGGCCGCCCGGCTCGGCGCGGCGGCCGGCCTCGTGCGGCTCACCCGCCCGCAAGGGGCCGTCGGCCATCGTCTCCCCCGCCTGCCACGGCTCGTCGACTTCCCTCCAGAACACGGGGAGGGTGTCGAGCAGTGCTTTGAGGCTCGGGTCGTCCACAACGGTCTCCGTCCGTATATGACTGACTGACGCACAGTCACCTGACGTTGGACATCCCGCCCGGTACGGCACAAGCGCCAGTCCCGGCCGAGTTGCCGGAAGTCGACGGCGGACGCGCCGCCCACCGCCCGCTCGCGCTCCGGGCACGAGAGTCCGCGGATCGCCCCCGCGACTCAGGCATTTGCCTGAGTCGCGGGGGTCGGCCGGGGCGATATGGACGGTTACAGCCTGGTCCCCTGGAGTGTGGGGGCGGACGCGCCGGATGCCGTTCCCCGCTGTCGATCCCCGGGCCCGTCCGCGCACCGCCGGTGCGGAGGGCGGCCCCTCCCGACCAGGTGAATGGAGACGAATCCTGTGAGCACGGTGCTGTTGGTGCATGCCAAGGGTGGTCCGCCGCTCGGCCATGTCCTGTCCCGGACGGCTGCGAGGGCGGACGTGCACCTGCTGGCGCTCAGCGCTCTTCCCCCCGCCGTGGCGGGTTCCGCCGCCCGACTGTGCGCCTCGGTCACGACGCCGGACGAGGCCGAGCGCCGCGATCTGGTCGCCCTGATCGTCTCGCGGGCCCAGGAGGTGGGCGCGGACGCCGTGCTCACCTTCTCCGAGTACGCGGTCGTGGCCGTCGCCGAGACCTGCGAGAAGCTCGGCCTGTCGGGCGCGGGCGCCGCCGCGGCACTCGCGCGCGACAAACGGCTGATGCGCAGTACCTGGCAGCGCAGCGGCCTGCCGCAGCCCGCGTTCCGCCCCGTCGCCACACAGGCGGATCTGCAGGCGGCGGTGAACGCCCTGTCCTGTCCCCTGCTGCTCAAGGCGGCCTGGAGCGCGGGATCCACCGCCCACCAGATCATCGCCTCCCCCGCCGAGGCGTCCGCCGCCTGGGCCCGCTCGCGCCAGGTCATGGCCGAGTCCGCCCAGTTGGGGTACGCGGAGCTGCATGTCGCGGAAGCGGACGCCGACTTCGTGGTCGAGGAGATCGTCAGCGGCAGGGCGGCGGACTGGTTCGCCGAGCCCGGCTGGGGCGACTACCTCAGCGTCGAGGGCGTCGTGGCGGACGGCGTGTTCCATCCCGTCTGTCTCAGCGGCCGCATGCCCACCGTCGAGCCCTTCACCGAGCGCGCCGGCATCACCCCCGCCCTGCTCTCGCCGGACGCGCAGGACCGCGTCGTGGACCTGGCGCGCCGCGCCGTCGACGCGCTGGGCCTGCGTGACTGCGGGACGCACACGGAGATCAAGCTCGGCCCCGACGGCAGCATGTGGCTCATCGAGACCGCCGCCCGGTTCGGCGGTGCGATGACGGTGCCGCAGATCGAGGAGGTCTTCGGACTCGACCTGGTGGGCATGCTCGTCGACCACCTGCTGGGACGCCCTGTCGCCTGGCCGGAGCAGGCCCTGGCACCGGCGCAGGCCCGGGGTGCGGCGGGCTCTCTCGTCGTCCTCGCGGTCGACGGCCGCGGCGAGGCCTGGCAGGACCGCAGGGTCTGGGACTTCCCCGTGGTCGCTTCGGACGTCCCGCTGAGCCCGGACAGCGAGCTGTCGGTGGTGGCGGAGAGCTCCCTGCCCGACGGCAGTGTCGTGCCGGTGTACGACCCCGCCGCGGGCGCCAACACGATGGCGGCCCTGTGCCTGCTCTCCTCCGCCGACCCGCGGACGGTGCTGCGGGACTTCGAGACCCTGGTGGACGCCCTGCCCCGGGTGCTGCCCGCCGCGCGGTCCGAGGAGGCCGGGGCATGAGCACTCTCCTGTCCACCGGCGCCGCCGAGCCCGTCACGGACCGTACGGTCGTCGGCGAGAACCTCTCCCTGCCGCTCTTCCGGACGCTGTCGGGAGTGCTGGCCGGTCATCCCTACCTCAAGGTCGTCGTCGACCGCGCGGAGCACACCTGGCATCTGCTCGACACCGGCGCACACCCCTTCCACGTCAACTACGTCGCCACCCGGGTGCTGGGGATGGACCTCGCCGCGCTCGATGCGGAGCTGGACGCGTTCAACGCCTCCGTCTACACCGATCCCGAGCGCCGGTTCCTGCTCGGCGTGCTGTCCCTGCACACCGAGCAGGAGCGGGGCCGGGAGCGGTCGTTCCTCGTCCTTGAGACGACCGAGGCGGACACCATGCACGGTGAACTGCTGGCATTCTTCTACGAGTTCGTGCGGGCCCGGGTCGACAGCAGGCTGCCGCTGCTGCTCAAGCCCGCCAACCACCGGCAGGAGGAAGAGCTGTCGGCGATCAGCGAACAGCGGGTGCCCCGCGTCCTGAGCCACGAGCTGTTCGGCTCCCGGGACCGCACGCCGTTGAACCCCGGCGAGGCCACCGGCCGGCTGCGGTTCTTCCGGACCGCCGAGGAGTACACGGCGGCGGAGACCGGTCTCGGCTGGGCGGACATCGTGGCCATGCCCTGCCTGCCGGACGACGTGCCGCGGGTCGCCGGCTTCATCAACACCGCGCCGATCACGCCGCTTTCGCACACCAACGTCCTCGCCTCCGGATGGGGCATCCCCAACGCGATCGTCCGCGACCTGGAGCGACTCGTCGACGAGGGCGGCCTCGACGGCGCGTGGGTGAGCTACCGGGTCGACGAGGACGACATATCCCTGGAGCGCCTCGACCACGAACCCGACCTGCGGGCGCCGACCTGGCACCAGCAGCGCATACGCCTCGAACCGCCCCTGCTCGAAGACGCCCCCGTGCTGTCCCTGCACCGGCTGCGCAGCGCCGACCGCGACCGCTACGGCACGAAGGCGGCCAACCTCGGCGAGCTGCACCACGTTCTCGACAGCCGCACGGTGGATCTGACCTCCTTCTACGGACGGCCCCGCCCGCCGCGCGAGGACCTCTACGGCCATCTCGCCGCCCGTCTCGGCCTCACCGCTTTCACTCCGGATCAACTCCGCGCGAAAGCAGCCGAGTTCGTCGCCGGAGCGGTCGGCGCCCCGGAGGGCGTCGCCCTCCCCTTCGCGCTCCAGCAACGCTTCCTCGCCTCCTCCCCCGCGCTCCAGCAGGGCATCGGCAAGCTGAAGATGGCGCTCGAGCTCGACGCCACGGACGTCCTGGACTCGCTGTGCCTGCACCTGCAGCACCTGATCCGGCACACCCCCGTCCCCGAGTCCGTCAGCCGCCGGATCGACCAGGCCTTCCCCGCCGCGGCGGCCTCGCGCAGCCGGCTGGTGGTGCGCTCCTCCTCCAACGCCGAAGACCTCCCCGGGTTCTCCGCAGCGGGCGTGTACGACTCCGTCACCACCGTCCACGGCACGGGTGAACTCCTCGACGCACTGCGCCAGGTGTGGGCCTCCCTGGTGTCGCCGCGCAGCGTGCGGCTGCGCCACCAGGTCGGCATCCCCCTCGACGACACCTACATGGGTGTGATCATCCAGGAGTACGTGCCCGCCTCCCTGGGGGGCGTCCTCGTGACCTGCAACCCGACCCGCCGGGAGGACTTCCGCAACGTCTACCTCAACTGTTCCCCGGGCTCCCCCGAGCAGGTGGTCGACGGGACGGTGCTGCCGCAGCAGTACCTGTACAACACCGTGGAGGGCGGCGGCCGTACCGTCGCGCTGGGTTCGTGCGACCGGGGGCTGTCCGCCGCCGTCCGCGACCGGCTCGCAGACCTGTCCCTGACCGGGCGGCTTCTGCAGTCCCACTTCAGCGGCACCGACGTGGACAGGCCCCTCGACATCGAGTGGCTGATGACCGAGCAGGGCGAGTTCCGGCTGGTCCAGATCCGCCCCTACGCGCTGTGAGGGCGCGTTCCGACGGGCCGCGCCGCCCCGGCGCCGCAGCGGCCACGGGCCCGACCGACACCGCCCGCCGCATCATCCGGCTCAACTACGGCTTCCAGCTGCTGTTCAATCTGCTGTGGTGGATGCCGGTGTTCTACGCCTACCAGAGGGCGGCGGGCCTCTCGGACGCACAGATCTTCGGCATCCAGAGCATCTACTACGTGGCCTTCTGCCTGCTGGAGATCCCGACGGGGCTGATCGCCGACCGGATCGGCACCCGCAACTGCCTGCGGGCCGGCGCGGTGGTCATGACCGCCGCGAACCTGGCCCCGGTGGTCAGCGCCTCCTACACCGGGTTCCTCCTTCACTTCCTGGCCATCGCCGCCGGCCGGTCGCTCACCTCGGGCGCGGCGAGCGCCTATTTGTACGACGGGCTGCGGGCGGAACGCTGCGACGAGCACTACCTGCGGGCGGAGGGCACCGCGCGGGCACTTGGGCTGGCGGCCAAGGTGGTGTGCTGGCCGCTGGTCGGGCCGCTGATGGCTCTCGCGCACCCGGCCCCGTACGTGCTCAGCGCCGCGAGCGCGGCGGGTTCCCTCGTCTGCGCCGCGCTGCTGCCCCGCCTCGCCGGGGAAGGAGCCGCAGGGGGAGCCGAAGCGGACACGGGCGGGGACGGCGGCGGGCGCCGCGGCGGCGCCTTCCTGCGGGACGCGGGGACCGCACTGCGCTGCGTCGCCTCATCGCCGTGGCTGGCCCTGGTGATGGTGCAGGGCGTGGCGGTCTTCACGCTGTCGCGCATCTGCCAGGTCAACCTGTTCCAGCCGATCCTGCTGGACCACGGGATCGGCGAGGCCTCGCACGGTGGGGTGCTGGCCGCGATGACCGTGGCGGAGGCCGTGGCGTCCGCCCGGCCCCAATGGCTCAGCCGCAGACTGCCGCCGGTCGCCTGGGTGTCCGTCCTCAGTCTCGCACTGGCGGCCACCCTGGCGGCCATGACCCTCGGCGGGCCGTGGACCGTCGTCGTGCTGCTCTGCCTGTTCGCCGCCGCCACCGGGTTCGCGTTCCCGGTCCAGCGCAAACTGGTCAACGACGCGGTCCCCGCGCACGCTCCGCGGGCCACCCTGCTGTCGGTCGAGAGCATCGTGGACCGCGCGGTGTGCGCCCTGGCCGCGGTCGCCGCGGGCGCGTACCTGTCCGCCGGGCATCTGGACGCCCTGCTGTGGCACAGCGCGCTGGCCACGGCGGTGCTGCTCGGGGTCTTCCAACTGCTGCTGCGCAGCGGGGTGGTGGCCCGTGCGGGCCGGGACGGAAAGCAGGCGGCGCCGCCGCGGACGGGCGGTCGCGCGGGAGCCGGTGGCCCCACGTCGCCGGCCGGGGGCGACGATGCTCCCGACCGGGCGGACACGGGGGCCGTCGGCTGTAGGAAGGCTCTCGAACCGGACCAGGCCCCGCGGCGACCACGAACGAGGTGACGCCCTGACCGCCAACGGCGATCAAGCGAGGTGACGGCCGAGGAGTTCGATCAGTCCCGCCGGCAGGAACGCGGGCCGGTGCGGCTGACCGACCTGGTACGACACGAAGCCCAGCGAGGCGGCCACGGTGACCTCCTGGGCCGTCTCCGCCTGGTAGACGACCCGGCAGCCGGCCGAGTCCTCCTTGGCGCGCTGCCACAGGACCGGTGACGGCTTGCGTTCGGCTTCGGTGCGCGGCGTACGGATCCGGTCGCCGAAGTCCGCCCAGGCGAAGGCCGCCGGGCCCCGCCACGTGGCGTCGACCTCCGTCCGGAGCCGGGCGGCGCGCTCGGCGTCGGTCGTGCCCCAGGAGGGCGGCACATTGGTGATCAGGCCGACCTCGATGCGGCGTTCCCGCAGGATCCGGAGATACGAGGCCGCCCCGGGCAGGTAGGTGGTGCTGCCGTCGGCGGCGGTGTGCACCAGGGTCTCGCCCAGGTCGAAGTACACGACGGGACACGCCCGTTCGCCGTGCGCGGCCACAGCGGTGGCCGCGCCCTGCCCCCTCTCGGCGTCCGCGGGGACAGCCGCGGTCGCCGGCATGCAGAGCACCGTCGACACCAGGGCCGCGCCCAGCGCGAGGCCCCACCGGGTCGGACTGCTGTAGGCGGATCCGTTCATGTGCACCATCACCCCTCTAATGTCATAGGCATGACACGCTAACGCTCCCGTGGCCGGAACTCCCCTGATCGTTCGCCCGGATGCGAGGCGGGTGCGTCGAATCTAGTTTGGATAGGTGGGAGACCCCGTCAGAGCTCTGGTGATGCGGCGAGCCCGGCGGGCGCTTCGGTCCTGGTGAAACCGCACCGGCCGGTGACACGCCCGACCCGAGGCAGCCTCGACCGAGGAGGGTGTCGCGTATGACGGAGAGATTGTCGCGGGCCTGGACGGCGGACGAGGCTGCCGAACGCCGGCGGTCACGCGGTCCGGACCGGACGGGCGAGGCGGTCCCGATGGACCGGACCGCGGAGGTCTCCAGCGGTGAGGACCACCGGCCCGGGGTGGAGAGCGGCTACGTCGGCGACGACGTCCGCGGTGACGACCCCACGCCGCAGGAGGGATGACCGTGGGACTCTACTTCCAGAACAGCACGTCGACGACCGTCTGGTTCGCCTACGCCTATGCGGACGGCGACTGCGCGTCGAAGGGCGACCCGTGGTCGAAGACCGGATGGTTCATGGTCACTCCCCACACGGATCTGAAGGTGCGTTCGGGCCCGGTGAACGGGGCGAAGTACTTCTTCTTCGCGGAGAATCAGGACAGAACTCTGAGCTGGGGCGGCGATTTCACCACCCAGCTTCCGGACCAGGCGTTCGACTGGTGCTGGACCACGGGCAGCAGCGACTCCCGGCTGCTCGGCATGAGGAAGGTGATCGTGCCGGCGACCTCGATCAATCACACGATCAACGTCGTCGGGCCCTGACGGGCCGGCCGCGGTGGCCCTTCGAGACCACCGCCGCGGACCGAAGCCGTCACGCGGAGACGGGGAAGTCCTTGCGCTTGATCTTGGCCCGGCGGCCGTCCGGGTGGTGGAAGACGATGCCCTCGGCCAGGGTGCCGGGGGCGAAGCAGCTCTCCAGTTCGGCGAGGAAGACGCGCAGGCCGGCGTAGTCGCGAGGCACACTCCGGTAGACCGGCGCCTCCAGGTTGAACGGCACGCACCGGTGGTCGCCCAACCGCAGGGGGTTGCCCTGGATGCGGGGGCCGAGCGCCTCGCAGGAGTGCTCGCCGTCCGGCCATGACGTGACGTCGGTGTTGCGGGCGGCGGCGAGGACCCACTTGTCCTCAGCGGCCTGCTCGTCGGTGTCGACGTACCAACCGTCCTTGATCCCCTGCGCCTTCTGCAGCTTGCTCGGGTTGCGCCGCTTCTCCACCCGCACCAGACGGCCGGCCCGGACGGTGAGGCGGACGTTCGTCCCGTCGAGCTTCTCCGTCGGGGTCCCCTCCCCCTCGAACACCCATGCACAGTCGGGCCGTGGCCGGTCGACGACGCGGAAGTCGCCGTCCCGCTCGAACAGCGTGGGGATCTTCTCCATGACCTGCATGCCCTTCCAGACGTGGCCCATCAGTTCCTCGTGCGTGATGACACCGGACGCCAGTCCGCCCGCCAGTGCGCGGACCAGGTCCGCGACGGAGACCTCAGCCTCGACGGCAACGCGCTTGAGCGCCTTCTTCTCCTCGGGCGAGAGCCAGGCGACCAGTCGGGACCAGCCTTCGGGGGGTGTCCATCGCGCGAGCTGCTCCGGATTCTTACGGGGCCGACCGCGTCCTCTGCGCTCTTCCATGGCCAGGACCCTAGGCCTGCATTTGATGATGTGTCAATTGGCATAACAGAAAATGAGGAGACGGGTCTTCGACGACCCGGACGGCGGTCGCTGCGCCGGACGCCCTAGTGGCGGGCCCCAACCCGTCCGCCGCCGGAGTGAAGTGTCCGACCGGCGTGAGGTCGCCCGCGCCCGCGTGGCAGGTATCGGTGCTGGGCGGCCGAGTCGGCGAAGGGCCGGACGCAGCCGGTCGCACGGCGGCCCCCGAAGCGTCTAGGAACGGAGAACGCATGGGACACGGCGGCAACGTCATCCAGGAACTGACCGCGGACCACAGGGAGGTGGACGAGCTCTTCGCCCAGATCGAAGCGCTGCCGGAGGGCGACCCGCGGCGACGCGAACTGGCGGACCGGCTCACCATGGAGCTGATCCGGCACTCGGTGGCGGAGGAGGAGCACCTGTACCCGACGGTGCGCCGGTACGTCGACGGAGGTGACGACCTCGCCGACAAGGAGCTCGCCGACCACGCCGAGGTCGAGAACATGCTCAAGGAGCTCGAAGAGTGCCGACCCGGGGACGGACGTTTCGACGCGCTCCTCCTGAGGCTGAAGAACTCCGTCACGGCTCACGTCCGCGACGAGGAGACCCGGCTCTTCCCGATGCTGGCCGACGTCTGCTCCGCCGACGCGCTGGAGGGGCTCGGCGAGAAGGTGCGCTCGGCCAAGCGGCACGCTCCCACGCGCCCGCACCCGTCGGCGCCGGACACCCCGCCCGCGAACAAGCTCCTCGCGCCCGGCGCCGGCATGGTCGACCGTCTGCGCGACATGCTCACCGGGCGCGGAAAGCAGGGGTGACCGACGTCGACCGGCACCGACCGAACCGACCGAACCGATAGAAACTCCACTCCCACGGCTGCCGAAGCCGCCGGGGCCGGCCGGCTGACGGAGTCGCTCGGCGTCTTGGTGCGCTGTCCCGCCGCCCCGAGGGACGGCGGGCGGCCGCCCGCCGACGTGAGCGGGCCGTGGACGGCGGCGCTCGTCGGGCGCTCCGGATCAACCTGGCAGGCGTCCGTCCGCGACCCGGCCGCCGGCGCGGTCGCCCTGCGCTCCGAAGTGACCGACTCCGCCGGGGACCGCTCGACCGAGGCCGTGTACCGGGCCCACTCCGCCGGCCGGGGCCGACGCCCGCAGATCGAGGCGGTGCTCGCCCGCGTACACGTTCATGGAACCGCCGCGCAGGAAGCCGACGAGGGTGAGGCCGGTCTCCGCGGCCAGGTCCACGGCGAGCGAGGAGGGCGCGGAGACGGCGGCGAGCACGGGGATGCCCGCCATGACGGCCTTCTGGGCCAGTTCGAAGGACGCCCGTCCGGAGACCAGCAGGACGGTGCGGGACAACGGGAGCGCACCGGACCGGAGCGCGCGGCCGACCACCTTGTCCACGGCGTTGTGCCTGCCGATGTCCTCCCGCAGGTCCAGCAGGTCGCCCTCGGGCGAGAACAGTCCGGCCGCGTGCAGTCCGCCGGTGCGGTCGAACACCTGTTGCGCGGCCCGCAGCCGGTCGGGCAGGACAGCCAGCAGACCGGGGGTCACCCGGACCGGGGGCGTGTCGGCGACGGGCCACCGTGCGGTGGTCCGCACGGCGTCGAGGCTCGCCTTCCCGCACAGGCCGCACGACGACGTGGTGTACACGTTGCGTTCCAGGGTGATGTCGGGAAGCGGCACGCCGGGGGCGAGGCGGACGTCGACGACGTTGTAGGTGTTCCGGCCGTCCTCGGCGGCGCCCGCGCAGTACACGATGTTCGCCACGTCCGCGGCCCGGCTCACGACGCCCTCGCTCACCAGGAACCCGGCGGCGAGGGCGAAGTCGTCGCCGGGGGTGCGCATGGTGACGGCCAGGGGTCTGCCGTCCAGGCGGATCTCCATCGGCTCCTCGGCGACCAGCGTGTCGGGGCGGGTGCTCGGCGCCCCGTCCCTGATCCGCAGCACGCGCCGTCGTTCGGTGACCCGGCCCATGGCCTCACTCCCCGTTCTGTCGTGGACGTCCCGGCCGGCGCTCTTCCGCGCTCAGCACTCGATGACGTTGACGGCGAGGCCGCCGCGGGCGGTCTCCTTGTACTTGACCTTCATGTCGGCGCCGGTCTCCTTCATGGTCTTGATGACCTTGTCGAGGGAGACGTGGTGGCGGCCGTCGCCGCGCAGGGCCATCCGGGCGGCGGTGACGGCTTTCACCGCGGCCATGCCGTTGCGTTCGATGCAGGGGATCTGGACGAGGCCGCCGACGGGGTCGCAGGTGAGGCCGAGGTTGTGTTCCATGCCGATCTCGGCGGCGTTCTCGACCTGTTCGGGGCTGCCGCCCATGACTTCGGCAAGACCCCCGGCGGCCATGGAGCAGGCGGAGCCGACCTCGCCCTGACAGCCGACCTCGGCGCCGGAGATGGAGGCGTTCTCCTTGAAGAGCAGACCGATGGCGCCGGCGGCCAGCAGAAAGCGGACGATGCCGTCGTCGTCGGCGCCCGGGACGAAATCGAGGTAGTAGCGCAGGACGGCGGGGACGATGCCGGCCGCGCCGTTCGTCGGTGCGGTGACTACCCTGCCGCCGGCGGCGTTCTCCTCGTTGACGGCCATCGCGTACAGCGTGATCCACTCCATGGCGCGGGCCTGCGGGTCGCCCTCGCTGCGCAGCGCGCGGGCGGCCGCCGCGGCCCGGCGACGGACCTTCAGACCGCCGGGGAGGATGCCCTCGCGGCCCAGCCCCCGGGAGACACAGGCATCCATGACGTGCCAGATGTCCAGCAGGCCCGCGCGGATCTCCGCCTCGGTGCGCCAGGCCCGCTCGTTCTCCAGCATCAGCGCGGAGATCGACAGGCCCGTCTCCCGGGCGAGCCGCAGCAGTTCGTCACCGGTGCTGAACGGGTGGGGCAGCACGGTGTCGTCGAGCTTGATGCGGTCCGCGCCGGCGGCCTCCTCGTCGACGACGAAGCCACCGCCGACCGAGTAGTACGTCTTCTCCAGCAGGGGCACGCCGTCGGCGCCGTACGCGAAGAGGATCATTCCGTTGGCGTGGTAGGGCAGTGACCTCCTGCGGTGCAGGACCAGATCGCCCGAGACGTCGAAGTCGATCTCGTGAGCGGGACCGATCTCCTCCCCGAGCAGACGCAGACGTCCGGTGGCTCGGATGCGCTCGACGTCCAGGTCGGCCCGGGCGACGTCGACCGTGTGCGGCTCGTTGCCCTCCAGGCCGAGCAGCACCGCCTTGGGGGTGCCATGACCGTGGCCGGTCGCGCCGAGGGAACCGAACAACTCCGCCCGTACGGCGGCGGTCTGGGCCAGCGCCCCGTCCTGCTTCAGCCGCCTGACGAACATCCCGGCGGCGCGCATCGGACCCACGGTGTGCGAGCTGGACGGACCGATGCCGATCGAGAACAGGTCGAAGACGCTGATTGCCACGCCACGCTCCGTGGAGTCGGAGGGGGCGTGCCGGTCGGTGCCGACACGCCCCCTGCGGGGGGGGTGTCGGTTATAGGCCCGGGTAGAGCGGGTGCTTGGCGGCGAGTGCCTTGACCCGCGCCTTGAGGGCTTCGGCGTCGTACGACGGCTTCAGCGCCTCGGCGATGACGTCGGCGACCTCCGTGAAGTCCTCGGCGGTGAAGCCGCGGGTGGCCAGGGCGGGGGTGCCGATGCGCAGGCCGGAGGTGACCATGGGCGGACGCGGGTCGTCGGGGACGGCGTTGCGGTTGACGGTGATGCCGACCTCGTGGAGGCGGTCCTCGGCCTGCTGCCCGTCCAGGTCGGAGGCGCGCAGGTCGACCAGGATCAGGTGCACGTCGGTGCCGCCGGACAGCACGTCGACGCCGGCCGCGCGGGCGTCGGGGGCCGTCAGCCGCTCGGCGAGGATCCGGGCGCCTTCGACCGTGCGGCGCTGGCGCTCCTTGAACTCCTCGCTCGCGGCGACCTTGAAGGAGACCGCCTTGGCCGCGATGACGTGCTCGAGCGGACCGCCCTGGAAGCCGGGGAACACCGACGAGTTGAGCTTCTTCGCGAACTCCTTGCTCCGGGCGAGGATGATGCCGCCGCGCGGGCCGCCGAGGGTCTTGTGGGTGGTGGAGGTGACCACGTCCGCGTACTCGACCGGGTTCGGGTGCAGCCCTGCCGCGACCAGCCCGGCGAAGTGGGCCATGTCCACCCACAGGAACGCGCCGGTCTCGTCGGCGATCCGGCGGAACGCGGCGAAGTCCAGCTGCCGCGGATACGCCGACCAGCCCGCGATGATCACCTTCGGGTGGTGGGCCTTGGCCAGCTGCTCGACCTCGTCCATGTCGACGAGGCCCGTGTCGTCCACGTGGTACGGCACGACGTTGAACTGCTTGCCGGAGAAGTTGAGCCGCATGCCGTGGGTGAGGTGGCCGCCGTGGGCGAGGTCCAGGCCGAGGATGGTGTCGCCGGGCTGGGCCAGGGCGAACAGGGCGGCCTGGTTGGCGGAGGCGCCGGAGTGCGGCTGGACGTTGGCGTACTCGGCGCCGAACAGTTCCTTGACCCGGTCGATGGCGATCTGCTCGGCGACGTCGACGTGCTCGCAGCCGCCGTAGTAGCGGCGGCCGGGGTAGCCCTCGGCGTACTTGTTGGTCAGGACCGAGCCCTGCGCCTCCATGACCGCGAGCGGCGCGAAGTTCTCCGAGGCGATCATCTCGAGCGTGGACTGCTGGCGGTGCAGCTCGGCGTCGACCGCGACGGCGACCTCGGGGTCGAGGTCGTGCAGGGACTGGTTGAACAGGGTCATCGGCGCTCTCCTGTGCGGGTTCCGGAGGGAGGAGGTGGGACGCTCACGAGCGGGGCGCTCAGGACACGGCGACCGCGGCGGCGGGGACGAGCGTGCGGCGGAGCCGGTTGAAGAGCTTCGGCTGGTCGAGGGACAGCACGGCCACGGGGTCGCCCTCGTGCCGGTAGACGGCCGTGAACGTGCGGCTGTCGAGGTCGCCCTCGACGATCTCGGGTTCCGCGCCCGGGACGACGTACCCGGCGAGCTGGATGCGCGTGCGGTACTGGTCGGACCAGAAGTAGGGGGCGGTGAGCGGGGCAGGGGCGGACGCGCCGGTGAGCAGGGTGCGGGCGGCGGTCCTCGCCTGCTCGATGGCGTTGCTCCAGTGCTCGATGCGGGCGTGGCGTCCGGTGAAGGGGTGGGGGCAGCGGGCCACGTCACCGACGGCGACGACGCCGGGGACGGTGGTCGCGCAGCCGCTGTCGCACACCACGCCGTCGTCCACCAGGACCCCGGAGCCGGCGAGCCAGTCGGTGTTGGGCCGGACGCCCACGCCGGCCACGACCACGTCGGCGGGCAGCACCCGGCCGTCCGCCAGCCGTACGCCGGTGACCCGGCCCTGGCCGAGCAGTTCGGCCACGCCGGTGCCGCACAGCAGGTGAACGCCGTGATCGGTGTGCAGGGAGGCACAGACCAGGCCCATCGTGCGGCCGAGTTGGCGCTCCAGCGGCACGTCGGCCGCCTCGACGAGGGTGACGCGCAGGCCGAGCCGGTGGGCGGTGGAGGCCACCTCGGCGCCGATGAAGCCGGCGCCGATGACGACGACCCTGGGCAGGCCGTCCAGCAACTCGGCCCGCAGGGCCAGGGCGTCGTCCAGGGTGCGCAGGGTGTGGACGCCTGCCCGCCCGTCGGATCCGGGGAGCGCGCGGGGGCTCGCGCCGGTCGCGACGACCACTCCCTGGGTGCGCACCTGCCGGCCCGAGGCCAGGGTGACCGTGCGGGAGACGGGGTCGAGACGGACCGCCCGTTCGCCCAGCAGCCAGTGCACGTCCAGTTCGCCGTACTCGTCGGCGTCGCCGAGGGCGAGCGCGTCGGCGTCGATGTCGCCCTTGAGGAAGTCCTTGGACAGCGGAGGGCGGTCGTAAGGGGTGTGGCGCTCCTCCCCCACGACGACGATCTCGCCGTCGTAGCCCTCCGCACGCAGCGCGCGGACCGTGCTCAGGCCCGCCAGCGACGCTCCGACGACGGTGATGCTCCTCATGCGGGCTCCTGACGAAGAGATGTCTCACATCGCACAACGACACGCGTTATGCGCAACATGGTTTCGATGGAATTCGGGAGTGTCAAGAGGACGGACCGTCGTTTGTCCCCTATGGCACTCCAAGTTGCGCTGAACGCAACTCCTCACCCGTGACCCGTCCACCTGCCGCAGGGACCTGAGCGGCAGATGGACGGGGGTTTGCGGGGGCTCCGTGAGGTCAGTGCCCGGGTCCTGCGTCGAGCTTGCCCTGCAGCCAGGTGTGGAACTCGCCGATGTGGTGCTCGCTGGGCACCAGCACACCGCCCTTGGCGTACATCCGCGAGCTCATCCCGGGCTGGGTGCGCTCGCAGGCGTCGAAGTCCTGCCGGTTCACGCGATGGAACAGCTCCACCGAACGCTCCACGTCCTTGCCGCTCTCCACGACGTGCGGCAGATACAGCCAGTCGCACTCGACGACCGTGCGGTCGGCCGCCATCGGGTACATCCGGTGGACGATCACGTGGTCCGGCACGAGGTTGATGAAGACCTGCGGCCGGACGGTGATCGCGTAGTAGCGGCGGTCCTGGTCCTCGGCGACCCCCGGGATGCGGTCCAGGCCCTCGGAGCCGTCGACGGTGAAGCCCTGCACGTCCGCGCCGAACTCGGCGCCGTGCCCGACGTAGTACTGCGCGGCGTAGCCGTCGGCGAACTCCGGCAGGACCTCGGTCAGTTCGGGGTGGATCGTGGCGCAGTGGTAGCACTCCATGAAGTTCTCGATGATGAGCTTCCAGTTCGCCTTCACGTCGTACCTGATGCGACGCCCCACCGACAGGTTGTCCACGTCGTAGCGCTCGATCGACTCCAGGTCGCCGAGCCGCTCGACGACCGCGCCCAGCACCTCCGCCTCGAAGGACGGCGGCTCGTCGGCGAGGCAGACCCACACATAGCCGAGCCACTCCCGCACATGGACGTTGACCAGGCCGTACTCGGTCCGGTCGATGTCCGGCATCGAGGTGAGGTTCGGCGCCGCGACCAGCTTGCCGTCCAGGCCGTACGTCCAGGCGTGATAGGGGCACTGGAAGGCCCGCTTGACCTCGCCGGACTCCTCGGTGCACAGCTTGGCCCCGCGGTGCCGGCAGATGTTGAGAAACGCCTTCACCGACCCGTCCCGGGAACGGGAGACGAGGACGCTCTCCCGTCCGACCTGGTAGGTGCGAAAGGCGCCGGGCCTGGCCAGCTCGGAGGCGCGGGTCACGCAGAACCACATGGCCTCGAAGACCCGCTCCTGCTCCCGGGCGAAGACTTCGGGGTCCGTGTAGTACTCGCCGGGCAGCGTGGGGATGAGGCTGGGCGGCAGATTCGTGAGGGTCATCGGGTCACCTTCGGAAAAATTCGGGAGGCGGTGTCGGGGCCGTCCGGCTCGAACGTCCCGGAGGCGACGGGGCGCTCGGCGCGGGCGGTCACAGGACCACCACCGAACGCAGGACGTCACCGTGGTGCATCTTGGCGAACGCGGCCTCGACGTCGTCCAGACCGATGGTCTCGGTGACGAACTCGCCGAGGTCGAAGCGGCCCTGGAGGTAGAGGTCGATCAGGGCGGGAAAGTCACGGGAGGGCAGGCAGTCGCCGTACCAGGAGGACTTCAGTGCGCCGCCGCGCCCGAAGACGTCCAGCAGGGGCAGGTCCAGGGTCAGCTCGGGGGTGGGGACGCCCACCAGGACGGCGGTGCCGGCCAGGTCGCGGGCGTAGAAGGCCTGCTTGAAGGTCTCGGGGCGGCCCACCGCGTCGACGACGACATCCGCGCCGAAGCCTCCGGTGAGTTCGCGGATCGCCTCGACGGCGTCGGTCCTGGAGGAGTCGACGGTGTCGGTGGCGCCGAACCGCTCGGCCCACTTCAGCTTCCGCTCGTCGACGTCGACGGCGATGATGCGGCCGGCGCCGGCGACCTTGGCGCCCGCGATCGCGGCCATGCCCACCCCGCCGCAGCCGATCACCGCGAGGGAGTCGCCGCGTCCCACGCCACCGGTGTTGACGGCGGCGCCGAACCCGGCCATCACACCGCAGCCGAGGAGGCCGGCGGCGGCGGGCGCGGCCATCGGGTCCACCTTGGTGCACTGCCCGGCGGCGACCAGGGTCTTCTCGGCGAAGGCGCCGATGCCGAGGGCCGGGGAGAGCGGCGTGCCGTCGGCCAGGGTCATCGGCTGTGCGGCGTTGTGCGTGGCGAAGCAGTACCAGGGTCTGCCTCGGCGACAGGCCCGGCACGTGCCGCAGACGGCGCGCCAGTTGAGGACGACGAAGTCGCCGGGGGCGACGTCGGTGACCCCCGCGCCGACCGACTCCACCACGCCCGCGGCCTCATGGCCGAGCAGGAAGGGGAACCCGTCGTCGATCCCGCCCTCCCGGTAGTGCAGGTCGGTGTGGCAGACGCCGCAGGCCTGCACCCGCACCAGCGCCTCACCGGGGCCGGGATCCGGCACCAGGACGGTCTCCACCGAGACCGGGGCGCCCTTCGTGCGGGCGACGACGGCGCGTACCTCGTGTGTCACGGTCGATCTCCTCGTCGAGGGACGGCCGAATCCACGCTTCGGCCGGATGTGCAGGGTGGCGGGAGGACGTCGATCGCCGCCCGGAGCTGCCGGCGAGGGAGGGAGGGGATGAGCCCCTGCATCGGCGCCGGGACGGAGACCGTGCCGAGCCACCGCCCACCCGTTCCATATAGCGCAACTATCTTCGTCATGAGCAACGATGAGCAAACTGTCCCGTCGAGGGCACCCACTGTCAAGAGGTCGACCGCACCGACTTGCCCGCCCCCTTCGGCTCCGCCCTCTTCCGCGGACGGGAGCGGGCGTGCGACCATGCGGGCGACCGGTTTCGGCCAGGGCCGCCGCGCACCTCGAACACCTCGGGATCTTCGGATGCGACTGCGTATAGTTGCACTATGAGCAACTACGCGGCAGAGAGCGCAACGGCGGGGCCCGCGGTGAACGGCGTGCAGTCCGTCGACCGCGCCGTCAGCGTGCTGGAGATCCTCGCCCGGCGCGGCGAGGCCGGTGTCAGCGAGGTCGCCGCCGAGATCGACGTCCACAAGTCCACCGCGTTCCGGCTCCTCGGGGCGCTGGAGGCACGCGGACTCGTCGAGCAGACCGCCGAGCGCGGCAAGTACCGGCTCGGCTTCGGCATCGTACGACTCGCCGGCGCCGTCACGGGCAGGCTCGACATCACCCAGCAGGGCCGGCAGGTCTGCGAGCGGCTCAGCGAGGAGATCGGCGAGACCGTCAACATCGCGGTGCTGCAGGAGCACTACGCGGTCAACCTCCACCAGGTGCGCGGGCCGGGCGCGGTCGGCACCCACAACTGGGTCGGCCAGCTCACGCCCGTGCACGCCACGTCCAGCGGCAAGATCCTGCTGGCCCATCTGTCGGAGCGGCGTCGCGCCGAGGTGCTGGAGGCGTCCGGGCTGCGCAAGCTGACGCCCCACACCCTGACCGCCCGCACGAAGCTGGAGAAGGACCTCGCCGAGGCCCGCGAACGCGGGTACGCGGTGACGATGGAGGAGCTGGAGATCGGACTGCACGCGATGGCGGCCCCGATCCGCTCCCGCGAGAGCGAGGTCATCGCCGCGCTCAGCGCCTCCGGCCCGTCCTACCGCTTCACCGAGGAACGCATGCGCGAACTCGCGCCCGTGCTGACCGAGGGCGCCGAGGAGATCAGCCGCAGGATGGGCTGGCTGGGCTGACCTCCCCGACGGGCGGTCAGCCGAGCGGCTCCCGTGCCGCCACCGTCGTCTCGGCGCCCCATCGTGCCGTCACCCGTACGGCGTCCAGCGTCGAGGCGACGTCGTGCACGCGCAGGCACCAGACGCCCTGCGCCGCGGCGAGCACGGACACGGCGGCGGTCGCGGCGTCACGCTGCCGCGCCGGGCGCGGCTCCCCCGTCGTCCCATCGGCCAGCAGGCGCCCCAGGAACGCCTTGCGGGAAGCGCCCAGCAGGACGGGACGGCCCAGCGCGCGGACCTCCCCGAGACGGCCCAGCAGCTCCCAGTTGTGCGCGGGCTCCTTGGCGAAGCCCAGCCCGGGATCGACGATCAGCGATCCGGGCGGGACGCCCGCCTCCAGGGCGGCGTCGATCCGCAGCCGCACCTCGCCGAGCACCTCGTCGACCACGTCTGCGTAGACGGCGTTCGCCTGCATCCCGGCGGCGTGGCCACGCCAGTGCATCAGCACGTACGGCGTGCCCGCCCGCGCCATCAGGGGCAGCATCCCGGGGTCGGCGAGACCCCCCGAGACGTCGTTGACCAGCCGAGCTCCCGCCTCCAGGGCGCGGGCGGCGACCTCGGCCCGCATGGTGTCGACGCTGACGACCGCGCCCGCCGCCGCCAGGTCCCGGACGACGGGCAGCACCCGTCGCAGCTCCTCCTCGACCGGCGGGCGCAGCGCCCCGGGACGGGTCGACTCGCCGCCCACGTCCACGATGTCCGCGCCCTGCTCCAGCAGGGCCAGTCCGTGCGCCACGGCCTCGTGCGCGGCGAACGACAGCCCGCCGTCGGAGAACGAGTCCGGCGTGACGTTCACGACGCCCATGACCAGCGTGCGGCCGGGCCGGGGAAGTCCCTGCGGATGGAGGTCCGGCGTTCCCGGACTCGGTGGTCTGCTGACGGCGGGGGCAGTGACGATCACTGGTGTCCGACTTTCGACGCGCTGACAGGACCGCGCGGGCAGGACGTGGTCCGTCACCTCCCTGCCGCACACAGCCCTGTGAGAGCCCCTCATCGGAGCTCCCACAGGGGTGACGGGGCCGCCCCCGCCGGGATGACTCAGACGTACTCCGTCGCCGCGTCGAGCAGCCAGTCCGCCAGATAGCCGGCGAACGACGAACGGACCAGGATCCAGAAGCCGGCGCTGGGCTCCTCGCGCGCGACCAGGACGACCTGGGTGCGGCCCAGGGTGGTCTGGGCACAGCGGCCGGAACCGAAAGCCCTCGGATGCAGGTCCAGCGAGCAGCCGTGGGCCAGCAGGTCGCGTGCGCCCGCGCCGGCGACGAGGACCGTGGTGCGCTGCGCGGAGACGTCGGTGACCGAGACCGGCTCCTCCCCCGCGGCCTCCCGGATCCGGCTCTCCAGTTCGCGTTCGCCGCCCGGCGGCGCGACGAGCAGCCACTCGTCGGGCCCGAGCCAGAGCACCGTCAGCTCGCCCGCGCGGACGACGGTGTCGGGCTCCAGGGGCAGGGGCACGCCCAGTGCGAGACCGACAGCGCCGGCCGCCGCGCCCTTGGCGTCGAGACGCACGTCGAGCTGGGTGAGGAAGGGGAGTTCGGCCAGCCGGATCGTGCCCCCGGAGGCGCGGGTGGCGGCGGCCAGCCGGTCGGCGGCCCGGGCCAGCGGGCTGCGGGGCCGGGAGGTCAGGGCGGTGTCAGCCATCGCGGCGGGCTCCCTCGGGGTCGAAGAGGACGGGACTTGCGACGGTCACCGGCACCAGCCGGTCCCCCACCGGGGCGTACAGCCGCTCGCCGATGCGGTCCCGGCCGCCCTTGACCAGGGCGAGCGCGAAGGTGCGGCCGAGGGCGGCGCTGCGGTAGCTGGAGGTGACATGGCCGAGCATCGGCACGGGCGGGGCCGGCAGCACGCCGTCGGCGACCAGGTGCGTGCCCTCGGGGAGGAAGTCGGCCGGGTCCTCGGGGAGCAGGCCGACCAGGTGCTTGCGGTCCGGGCGCACGGTGTCCGCGCGGGCGAACGAGCGCTTGCCGATGAAGTCGGGCTTCTTCTTGGAGACCGCCCAGCTCATGCCGAGGTCCTGCGGGGTGACCGTGCCGTCGGTGTCCTGCCCGATGATCGGGTAGCCCTTCTCGGCGCGCAGGACGTGCATGGTCTCGGTGCCGTACGGGGTGATGCCGTACGGGGCGCCGGCCTCGTACAGCGCCTCCCAGAGGGTGAGCGCCTCCCACGGCGACACGTTGATCTCGTAGGCGAGTTCGCCGGAGAAGCTGATCCGGCAGACGCGCGCCTCGACGCCCGCGACGGTCGTCTCGCGCCAGGCCATGAAGGGGAAGTCCTCGTTGGCGACGGCGAGGCCGGGTGCGAGGGAGCCGATCACCTCGCGGGACTTCGGGCCGACCAGGGCGACCGTGGCCCACTGTTCGGTCACGGAGGTGCAGTGGACCTTGAGTTCGGGCCACTCGGTCTGGAGCCACTCCTCCATCCAGTCGAGCACGGTGGCCGCGTTGCCGGTCGTCGTGGTGACCAGGTAGCGGTCCCGGTCGACCCGGATGACCGTGCCGTCGTCGAAGACCATGCCGTCGGGGCGGCACATGACCCCGTAGCGGATCATGCCGACCTTCAGGGTGCTCATCATGTTGGTGTAGAGCAGGTCGAGGAAGACACCGGCGTCCGGCCCCTGCACGTCGATCTTGCCGAGGGTGGAGGCGTCCATGAAGCCCACGCTCTCGCGGGCGGCGGCGCATTCGCGCAGCACGGCGGTCTCCATGTCCTCGCCGGCCCGGGGGTAGTACCAGGGGCGCTTCCACTGGCCGACGTTCTCGAACAGCGCGCCGTGCCCGACGTGCCACTCGTGGAGCGCGGTCGTGCGGACCGGGTCGCTCAGCACGCCCCGGTCGCGGCCCGCGAGGGCGGCGAAGGAGACCGGCGTGTACGGCGGGCGGAAGGTGGTCGTACCGAGGGACGAGACGTCCACGCCGAGGAGTTCGGCGACGACACCGCTGGCCAGCACTCCGGAGGTCTTGCCCTGGTCGTTGGCGGTGCCGGCCGTGGTGTACCGCTTGGTGTGCTCCACCGAGCGCAGGCCGGCGCCGGTCGCGCGGGCCAGGTCGGCCACCGTGACGTCACGCTGGAGGTCGACGAACCGGGGAGCGTCCGACGCGCCCGGGACGACGTACACGTGCATCGCCGGTGTCGGCCGTGGCTGCGCCGCGACGGCGGGGAGGCGGGGCGTCTCGGGCGTGTACCCCTCGGCCTCGATCGCGCGGGCTCCGGCGGCGGCGCCCTGGGCGAGGGCTGCGGCCGCATCGAGGACACCGCTCGCGCTGCCCACGACCTCGACGGCCTGGCGGCCGGTGTCGGGCACGAAGGAGCCCAGTGTCTCGTCGTGGCGCAGCTTGCCGCCGGACTGGCTGAACAGGTGCGCCGCCGGGTTCCAGCCGCCGGAGACCAGCAGCAGGTCGGCGGCGAACTCCCGCTGCCCGGCGGACTCCCCGTACGGGGCGACGGTCACGGCGGTGAGGCGGGAGACGCCCTCCGTGCCGGTGACGGCGTGACCGGCCAGGACCTCGATGCCGGCGGCCGCGGCGCGCTCGGCCCATTCCCCCGGTTCGGGGCGGGTGTCGACGATCGCCGTGACGGCCAGGCCCGCCGAGGCGAGGTCCAGGGCGGCCGCGTAGGCGCTGTCGTTGGTCGTGAAGACGACCGCGTGGCGGCCGGGCAGGGCGCCGTGACGGTTGACGTGGGTGCGGGCCGAGGAGGCCAGCATCACGCCGGGGCGGTCGTTGTCCGCGAAGGCCAGGGAGCGTTCGTGGGCGCCGGTCGCGAGGACGACGCGGCGGGCGCGGATGCGCCAGACGCGTTCCCGCGAGACGTGTCCGGGGGCCGCGCCGCCGAGGTGGTTGGTGCGGCGCTCGACGGCGAGGAGGTGGTTGTCGTCGTAGTAGCCGAAGACGGTCGTGCGGCGCAGGACGCGGACCTCGGGGGCGGCGTCGAGCAGTCCGGCGGTCTCACCCACCCAGTCGAGGTGTTCGCCGGTGCCGAGGAGGCTGCCGCCGAGTTCCGGCTGGTCGTCGGCGAGGATGACACGGGCTCCGCTGTTCGCCGCCGCGGCGGCTGCCGCGAGACCGGCCGGTCCCGCGCCCACGACCAGGAGGTCGCAGTGCGCGTGCACGGCGTCGTAGCGGGCCGGGTCGGGTTCGGTGGCGAGGCGGCCCTGACCGGGGAGGCTGGTGGCGACCAGGCCGTCGTACAGCTCGACGGTGGTCGCGGGGAGCATCGGCTCGGGGAAGGGTTCCTCGATCTGGATCACCGCGTTGGGCTCTTCGACGCCGGCGGAGAAGATGCCCCGGGGGCGGCCGAGCTTGATGCTGGTGCCCGCCTGGACGACGCCGTTGGCGAGGAGGGCGGAGGCGAGGGTGTCGCCCCGGTGGCCCTGGTACTCGACGCCGTCGAAGGTGAAGGTGAGGAGGGTGCCGCGGTCGATCCGGCCGCGGGTGGGGTGACGGAACGGCTGGGTCGTCCCGCCCCCGCCGCCGCTTCCCGTCTCGTCAGTGGGGGCTGTGCCCCCGGACGCCCCTTCGGCCTCGACGGCCTCGTCCTCGAGCGCCGGACGGGCTGGAGGTACCGAGCCCGGCCGGGATGTGATCCCCTCCGGGGTCGCCGGGCGTTCCTCGCCCGAGCGGTACACCGACAGGATCTCGTTCGTCGAGGTGTCGCGGACCGCGTTGAACCAGCGGCGGCAGCCCGCGGCGTGGCTCCAGCGTTCGGCGAACGGGCCCTTGGTGTTGTCGCGGAAGAAGAGGTAGCGGGCCCACTCCTCGTCGGTGAGGGCCGAGGGGGTCTCGGGGTAGGCCACGTGGGCCTGGCCGCCGTAGTGGAACTCGGCCTCGTCGCGGGGCCCGCACCACGGGCAGGTGATGAGCAGCATGGTTGGGCTCCCTAGTGGGCCACCGCGGCCGCGCCGTGCTCGTCGACGAGCGCGCCGGTGGTGAAACGGTCGAGCGAGAAGGGGGCGTTGAGGGCGTGCGGGGTGTCGTGGGCGATGGTGTGGGCGTAGACCCAGCCGACGCCCGGGGTGGCCTTGAAACCGCCCGTTCCCCAGCCGCAGTTGAGATAGAGGTTGTCGACGGGGCTGAGCCCGACGATCGGCGAGGCGTCGGGGCTGACGTCGACGATGCCGCCCCAGGTGCGCAGCACGTGGGCGCGGGCGAAGACCGGGAAGAGCTCCAGGGCCGCGGCCATCTGCTCCTCGATGATGTGGAAGGCGCCACGCTGGGTGTACGAGTTGTACGCGTCGATGCCCGCCCCCATCACCAGCTCGCCCTTGTGCGCCTGGCTGACGTACACGTGGACGGCGTTGGACATCACGACCGTGGGGTGCACCGGTTCCAGGAGTTCGGAGACCAGGGCCTGCAACGGGTGGGACTGGACGGGGAGCTGGATGCTGGCCATGGCGGCGAGGACCGAGGTGTGGCCCGCGGAGCAGAGCGCGACCTTGCCGGCCGCGATGCGGCCCCGTGTCGTGCGGACGCCGACGACCCTGTTGTCGACCACGTCGAGGCCGGTGACCTCGCAGTTCTGGATGATGTCGATGCCGGCGGCGTCGGCGGAGCGGGCCAGGCCCCAGGCCACGTGGTCGTGCTTGGCGATGCCCGCGCGCGGCTGGTAGGTCGCGCCGAGGACCGGGTAGCGCACGTCCTGGGAGATGTTGACGATCGGGCAGACTTCCTTGACGCCGTCGGCGTCGAGCCATTCCGCGTCCACGCCGTTGAGGCGGTTGGCCTCCACGCGGCGCACGCTGTCGCGGACGTCCTGGAGGCTGTGCGCGAGGTTCAGCACACCGCGCTGGGAGAAGAGGATCGGGTAGTCGAGCTCCTCCTCGAGCCCCTCCCAGAGCTTGAGGGCGTGCTCGTAGATGCCGGCGCTCTCGTCCCACAGGTAGTTGGAGCGGATGATCGTGGTGTTGCGGGCCATGTTGCCGCCGCCGAGCCAGCCCTTCTCCAGCACCGCGACATTGGTGATGCCGTGGTTCTTCGCCAGATAGTGGGCCGTGGCCAGGCCGTGGCCGCCGCCGCCGACGATCACTACGTCGTACGACTTCTTCGGCTCGGGGTCACGCCACAGCCAGTCGGGGTGCTCGGGCAGTTCGGCGCCGGGGGTACGCGGGCTCATCGGACGTCTCCGTCGTGCGAAGGATACGGGTGCTGCGGGGAGGCAGGGACGTGCGCGTTCATACGGCGGTGGCGTTCCTCTCGGCGGCCTCGACGACGTTGGCCAGCAACATCGCGCGGGTCATGGGGCCCACGCCGCCGGGCATCGGCGCGATCCAGCCGGCGACCTGGGCGGCGTCCGGGTGGATGTCGCCGACCAGACCCTGGTCGGTGCGGGTGATGCCGACGTCCAGGACGGCCGCGCCGGTGCGCAGCATGTCCTTGGTGATCAGTCCGGGTGAACCGGCCGCCGCGATGACGATGTCGGCCTCGCGGGTGTGCCAGGCCAGGCCCTTGGTGCCGGTGTGGCACAGGGTCACGGTGGCGTTCTCGGAGCGGCGGGTGAGCAGCAGGCCGATGGGGCGGCCGACCGTGATGCCCCGGCCGACCACGCAGACCCGGGCGCCTGCGAGCGGTACCCCGTGGCGGCGCAGGAGTTCGACGATGCCGCGCGGGGTGCAGGGCAGCGGGGCGTCGACGCCGAGGGTGAGCCGGCCGAGGTTGACGGGGTGCAGTCCGTCGGCGTCCTTGGCGGGGTCCATCCGTTCCAGTACGGCGTTGGCGTCGAGGTGGCGGGGCAGCGGAAGCTGGACGATGTAGCCGGTGCAGGCCGGGTCCGCGTTCAGCTCGTCGATGACGTCCTCGACCTGCTGCTGGGTGGCGTCGGCGGGCAGGTCGCGGCGGATGGAGGCGATGCCGACCTGGGCGCAGTCGCGGTGCTTGCCGCCGACGTAGGCGCGGCTGCCGGGGTCGTCGCCGACCAGGACCGTGCCGAGACCCGGCGGGCGACCGCCGGTGGCGGTCAACTTGGCCACGCGCTCTGTGAGTTCGCGGCGGATGTCGGCGGCGGTGGCCTTGCCGTCGAGCAGCTGTGCGTTCACCGGCGGTGTTCCTTCCCTCTTCGGTCGTGGCCGTGGATCAGCCACGAAGGCGGGACATGGTGGGGTCGAACAGGGGCTCCTCGGTGACGACCGCCTCGACGCGCTGGTCGAAGTAGCCGATGTGGAGCACGGTCCCGGGGGCGGTGAGTTCTGTCGGGAGCCACGCGTAGGCGATGCCCTTGCCGATGGTGTAGCCGTAGGCGGCGCTGGTGACGTAGCCGACCGGCCGGTCGCCGTCGAGGACGGGTTCCTTGCCGAGGACGACCGAGCGGGGGTCGTCGATGACCAGGCAGGACAGCTTGCGCCGGACGTTCTCCTTACGGCGAAGGAGCGCGGCCTTGCCGACGAAGTCGTCCTTGTCGAGCTTGACGGCGAAGCCGACGCCGGCCTCGTAGGGGTCGTGCTCGTAGGTCATGTCGGTGCCGAAGGAGCGGTAGCCCTTCTCCAGGCGGAGGCTGTTGAAGGCGCCGCGGCCGGCGATGACGCCGCCGAGGGGCCTCGCCGCCTCCCACAGGGTGTCCCAGAGCTTCTGGCCCTGGTCGGCGGTGGTGTAGATCTCCCAGCCGAGTTCGCCGACGTAGCTCAGGCGCATCGCGGTGACGGGCACCGAGCCGATGTACGCCTGCTTGGCGCGGAAGTACTTCAGGCCGTCGTTGCTGAAGTCGGCGTCGGTGAGGGGCTGGAGGACCTTGCGGGCGAGCGGGCCCCACAGTCCGATGCAGCAGGTGCCGGGGGTGATGTCACGGACCTGGACCGTGCCGTCGGCCGGGAGGTGGCGGGTGATCCAGTCCAGGTCGAGGTTGCCGTTGGCGCCGATCTGGAAGGTGTCCCGGGCGAGCCGGGCGACGGTGACGTCGCTGCGGATGCCGCCGTCGTGGTCGAGGAAGAGGGTGTAGGTCACCGAGCCGACGGACTTGGCGACCTTCCCGGTGCACAGTCGCTCCAGAAGGTCGGCGGCGCCGGGGCCGCTCACCTCCAGGCGCTTGAGGGCCGTCATGTCGTACATCGCGACGGTCTCACGGGTGGCCTGGGCCTCGGCGCCGACGATCGGCGACCAGAACCGGGCGGCCCAGTCGCCCGGGGCGGGGATGCTGCGGCCCTCGACGCGGTCGGCGTTGGCCTCGTACCACTGCGGGCGCTCCCAGCCGTTCGCCTCGAGGAAGAAGGCGCCGTGCTCCTGCTGGCGGGCGTGGAAGGGGCTGGTGCGGATCGGGCGCGGGTCCCCGGACGGCTGGAGGGGGTGAAGGATGTCGTAGACCTCGACGAAGTTCTGGCAGTCGCGGGCCAGGACGTACTCGGGGGACAGCTGGTGCGGCTCGAAGCGGTTGACGTCGCACTCGTGCAGGTCGAACGAGGAGCAGTGGCCGTCGACCAGCCATTCGGCCATGGCGCGTCCGACGCCGGCCGAGTGGGTGACCCAGACGGCCTCGGCGACCCAGAAGCCCTTGACGTCCGGCGACTCGCCTAGCAGCGGGAAGTTGTCGGTGGTGAAGGAGAACAGGCCGTTGATGCCCTCCTCGATCTTCGCCTCCTTGGTGGAGGGAAGCAGTGCCTGGGTCTCCGTCCAGGCGTCCGCGAAGTCCTCCTCGGTGAACTTCAGGACCGACGGCATGCTGTCGGCCTCGTCCACGGAGAGGATCTCGTCCGCCGTGATGGGCATCGGGCGGTGGCCGTAGTAGCCGATGCCGATGCCGTCGAAGCGGTCGCGGTAGTAGAGGTCGGCGTCCTGGTGGCGCAGGATCGGTCGGATCGCCTCCTCGGTCTGGCCGGCGAGGGCCGGGATCGGGCCGGTCCAGGCGAGCTGGTGGGCCAGCGGGGTCAGCGGCAGGTTCATGCCGACCATGCGGGCGATCTTCGGGCCCCAGATGCCGGCGCAGCACACGACGATGTCGGCCGGGACCTCGCCCTGGTCGGTCAGTACGCCGGTGACCTCGCCGTCGGCCTTCAGGACGTCGAGGACCTCGTGGCGGGCCAGGAATGTCACGCCGCGCTCGGTGGCCCGGCGGATCTGCGCCTCCACGGCGAGGACCGCCTTGGCGAGGCCGTCGGTGGGGACCAGGAGACCGCCGAGGACCTTGTCGGGGTTGACCAGCGGGTGCTGTTCGAGGCATTCGTCCGCGGTGAGCAGGCGGCCCTCGATGCCCCAGGCGGTGATCCAGCCGTGCCGGCGGAGCAGTTCGGTCATGCGCTCGGGAGTGGTGGCCACTTCGAGTCCGCCGACCTGGAGGAAGCAGGGCTTGCCGTCGACGTCGAGGGAGCAGAACTTCTCGACGGTGTACCGGGCCAGCTCGGTCATCGTCTTGGAGGAGTTCGTCTGGAAGACCAGGCCGGGGGCGTGCGAGCTCGAGCCTCCGGTGGCGGGCAGCGGGCCCTGGTCGACCACGGTCACCTCGGTCCAGCCTCGCGCGGAGATCTCGTCCGCGAGTGCCGCGCCCACGACACCCGCTCCGATGATGACCACTCGGGGTCCCGCCATCGCCGCACCTCCGGTCTGTTGATCAGCCGAGCCGATCGAGTTGCTGTTTACGCAACGCGGTTCAGGTTGCGCAACTCAATGTGCCTTCCGCGCAGGTGGGTGTCAAGGGGCCCGGGACCTCGGAAAACAGAGGCGGAAACAGGCCCGGACACAGCGATGCCCGGTGGGCGGCGCACATCCCGCGCGCGCCGCCCACCGGGCATGATCCGACCGGACTCCCGCGTCCGGTATCCGCTGTCACTTGATCCAGGCGTCTACCTTGGTGCGGTTGGCGTCGACCCACTTCTTGGCTGCGGCTTCGGGGGTCATCTTGTCGACGGCGATGTATTTGGCGACGGTGTTCTGGTCGTCGTTGGTCCAGTTGAACTTCTTCACCAGGTCGTAGGCGGGACTGCCGGAGTCGGCGAACTTCTTGGCCACGATCTTGTCGAGCTTGTACACCGGGTAGTCGCAGGCGATCTTCTCCGC